>NZ_JBHXRL010000023.1:0-146755 GCF_042717315.1 Streptomyces sp. NPDC058650 | reverse complement strand
TGGCGTTGATTTTTGGCACGCTGTTGAGTTCTCAAGGAACGGACGCTTCCTTTGTACTCACCCTCTCGGGCTTTCCTCCGGGCTTCCCTTCGGTATTTCGTGTTTCCAGCTTAGCAGACCCGGTTTCCCGTTTCTGCCACCCGCTGGAGCGGGCTGCCGGGCATGGAATTCGCTTTCGCGTTTCCGTTCCCGGCGGGGTCAAACATTACCAGGCTTTCTCGGTCCCCCTGACCACTCCCCCGGCGAGCTGACGCACGCAGAGGTGTAGACCACTGGGGTTAGGATCTGGCTTGATAGGTGCTGCCGACCCGCGACTCAAGGCCGCGTTGGGGTCAGGCAGGAGTACGACAGTACATCCCACCGCCAGTAGAGGCAAATCGTTTCGGGGTAGCCCTAGGTCCGCCAACTGGTACGTCTCGTGCGGAACTAGGACTTCTTATGACTTACGCTTCTGAACAGTACGCCGTCCAGGACAGGTAGTGACGGCGCCACACAATCTCCGCCCCTGGGAGGCTTCCCATGACATCCGTGACGTCGCCGCTTGCCGGACGCGCCATCGGTCTCGCCGCAGTTCCCGACCCGGTCTTCTCCGGTGCGATGGTCGGTCCTGGTACCGCCATCGATCCCGTGCGTGAGCCCTCGGAGGCGGTGTCCCCTCTCGACGGGGTCGTCGTCTCCATGCACCCGCACGCCTTCGTCGTCGTCGACAGTGAGGGGCACGGCGTGCTCACCCACCTCGGCATCGACACCGTTCAGCTCAACGGGCAGGGCTTCGAGCTGCTCGTCAACAAGGGTGACACCGTGACGCGCGGACAGGCCGTCGTGCGCTGGAACCCCGCCGAGGTCGAGGCCGCCGGCAAGTCCCCCATCTGTCCCATCGTGGCCCTGGAGGCCACCGCGGACTCGCTCTCCGATGTCGTCGAGGACGGCGACGTGAAGGCCGACGACCTGCTCTTCAACTGGAGCTGAGTCGGTTCGTCCTCGTGACGACCGCGAGTTCGACATTCAACGCGGCGGCCGGGGCCGTCGCTCAATCGGAGACGGGTGAGATGGAGACAACGCTGCGAGGCGTCGGCGTCAGCCACGGTGTGGCGATCGGCGAGGTCCGGCACATGGGCACGGCGGTTCTCGAACCGCCGGCCAAGCAGATTCCGGCCGATGAGGCGGAGCGCGAACAGGGGCGCGCCCGTCAGGCGGTGGAAGCTGTGGCCGCGGACCTGATCGCGCGAGGCAATCTGGCCGGCGGCGAGGCCCAGGCGGTGCTCGAGGCCCAGGCGATGATCGCCCAGGACCCGGAGCTCATCGCCGACGTCGACCGCCGGATCGCGGTCGGCAGCACCGCGGAGCGCGGTATCTACGACGCGTTCTCGCATTACCGGGAGCTGCTCGCGGGTGCCGGTGAGTACATGGCCGGGCGCGTCGCCGACCTTGACGACGTACGGAACCGGATCGTCGCCCGGCTGCTCGGTGTCCCGATGCCTGGTGTGCCGGACAGCGACGAGCCGTACGTGCTGATCGCGCGGGACCTGGCGCCCGCCGACACGGCGCTCCTCGACCCGACGCTGGTGCTCGGCTTCGTGACCGAGGAGGGCGGGCCGACCAGCCACAGCGCGATTCTCGCGCGGGCGCTGGGTGTGCCGGCCATCGTGGCGCTGCCGGGTGCGGGTGAGCTGGCCGAGGGCACGCTCATCGCGGTCGACGGTTCCACCGGTGAGCTCTTCGTGGACCCGAGCGAGGAGAAGAAGGCGGAGCTGACCCAGGCCGCCGCCGCGCGGAAGGCCGCGCTCTCCTCGTCCAGTGGTCCTGGTGCGACCTCGGACGGGCACAAGGTGCCGCTGCTCGCCAACGTCGGCGGTCCCGCGGACGTGCCGGCGGCGGTGGAGGCGGGTGCTGAGGGCGTCGGTCTGTTCCGTACGGAGTTCCTCTTCCTGGACGACAGCAAGCAGGCTCCGTCCGAGGAGAAGCAGATCGAGGCCTACCGCAAGGTGCTCGAGGCGTTCCCCGAGGGCCGTGTGGTCGTGCGGGTGCTCGACGCCGGTGCGGACAAGCCGCTGGACTTCCTGACGCCTGTCGACGAGCCGAACCCCGCGCTCGGTGTGCGCGGGCTGCGGTCGCTGCTCGACCACCCGGAGGTGCTGCGGACGCAGCTGACCGCGCTGGCGAAGGCTGCCGAGGGGCTGCCCGTGTACCTCGAGGTCATGGCGCCGATGGTGGCCGACCGTACGGACGCGAAGGCTTTCGCCGACGCGTGCCGTGAGGCGGGGCTGCGGGCGAAGTTCGGTGCGATGGTCGAGATTCCCTCGGCCGCGCTGCGGGCGCGCTCGATTCTCCAGGAGGTCGAGTTCCTGTCGCTCGGCACCAACGACCTCGCGCAGTACACCTTCGCCGCCGACCGTCAGGTGGGTGCCGTGTCGCGGCTCCAGGATCCGTGGCAGCCCGCGCTGCTCGACCTGGTCGCGCTGTCCGCCGAGGCGGCCAAGGCCGAGGGCAAGAGCTGTGGTGTCTGTGGTGAGGCCGCTTCGGACCCGCTGCTCGCCTGTGTCCTGACGGGTCTGGGGGTCACCTCCCTGTCGATGGGCGCCGCGTCGATTCCGTACGTGCGGGCGACGCTCGCCAAGTACACGCTGGCGCAGTGCGAGCGGGCCGCTGCCGCGGCGCGTGCCGCGGATACCGCGCACGAGGCGCGCCTCGCCGCGCAGGCGGTGCTGTCCGGGGAGTGATCCCTGGCTGTTGCCGACGTAGCGAGGGAAGGGGCTTCCCGTCACTTTGGTGGCGGGGAGCCCCTTCCGCTTGCGTGGTCAGTGGTGGGCGGGCCACTCGTCGTCGGGGGCGGGGGCGAGGGGGAAGCCTGCGCGGTAGTCGACGCCAGGCTCCGGGGAGAGGGGCTCTCCCGTGCGGGCGTCGGTGCAGTAGGCGGCGAAGACCTCGGCCTCGGTGAGGGGGGTGAGTGTGCCGTGGGTGAGGCGCCAGCCGTGGAGGCGGTCGGCGGCGGCGGGGGTGGTCGTCCGCAGGACGAGGCCGCCTGGTGCCGCGAGGGTGATGCCCGCCGCGAGGACTGCGGTGAACTCTGCCGCCTCGGTGCCTTCGAGGTCGCTCTCGCCGTGGGCGTGGAGGACTGCGAGGAGTTGGTCGTCGGCCGCGGGGACGCTGCAGACGAGGTGGTGGGAGCCTGGGCCGGCGGCTTCGAGGAGGCGTACGAGCAGGCGGGAGGCCTGCTCGAAGGCAGCCCTGCCGATGTCCTTGCCGCAGGTCGCGCAGTCGCCTGCGGTGGCGAGGACCGTGGTCGCGTACTCCCAGGTGGCGTGGCGGACGGCTGTGTCGACGAGTTCCGGCAGGAGGGCGCTCAGGGGCTGTCCTGTGTAGGTGACGCGGGCCCCTGTCGTCGCGAGGTGCGCGGTGAAGCGGCTGCGGCTCATGGGGTGGTCCGGGTCGATGGCCGTCTCCGCGCAGTAGGCCTCGTACTCCTCGGGGTCGAAGAGGGTGACCGTCGTGTGTCCGCCCTGGGTGGCGAGGGATTTGAGGAGCGCCTCGATCTGCTGGAGGTAGGTCGTGTGGTCCTCGAAGGCGAAGGTGCTGTAGCGGCGCATGGCCGCGAAGTCCTGCGCGTCCGCGAGGAGTCCCACGGTGCTGGGGACCTCTCGGCGGAGGGCGCGGCGGAGGTGGGTGGTCGTGGTGCCGGTCCTGGTCATGTCTCCCCCTGGTGACAGTCCGATCAGTGCTCACTCACCGTAACCTTCGGCACTGACAGTGACCGTCCGGGCCCTGCGGCTCGCCTCGGAGGGAGCCGCCGCTCTGTCCCGGAAGTTGGCGGGAGTCGTCGTGCGTTACCGGCGAGAGGCGCCGGAGACGGCGGCAAGTGCCGCCGAGGGGGTCGAACGGGTCGCCGTGATCGCGCAGATCCTGCCCGAAGTGGACGCGCCCGCCTCGGAGTCCCGCGCTCGTGACTGGTTGTCCTGGGCCGGTGTCCCTCTCGGCGGAATGGCGCGAGATGGACCGTAGGCGTGGGCGAGGCATCGTGAAGGCGCATTCCCAGGAAGACGCCTTACAAGGCAGTGCACTTGCGGCGGCGTGAGATCACCGCCCATTGCGGCTGGTGGCAGGGTGCTCACCGGTATCCCTGTCCCCTATGGGCGAGGGCCGCCTGAGGGGGTTCGGTTCGGTCAGGCGACGGCGGACCAGGCGGTTCTGTGCTGCGCAGGTGGCGACGAGGGCCGCGCCGAGGAAGGGCCAGCCGAGCGGGCCCATGGAGACGAGTCCTGTCATGAGGAGGGGGCCCGCGAAGCGTTGGGTGGACTGGGCGAGGCCGTGGACGCCGAGGTAGGCGCCCTGGGCGTCGCCGGGGGCGAGGGCGACGGAGATCTCCCAGGAGGCGATGGTGTGGATCATCTCGGCGAAGGTGAGGACGACGGCCGCGGTGATCAGGGCTGTGATGGAGAGGGTGCGGCCGGTCAGGGCCGAGGCGGCGACGGCAAGGGTGCCCGTCGCGAAGAGGACTGCCAGCGGGGTGTAGAGGCGAAGGGCGGCTTCGGTGGTCGCGCCGAAGCGGGAGAGCGGGACCTGGAAGACCACGACGAGGGCGCTGTTGAGGACCATGAGGAGCGGTGCGAGGCCCACGGGGGCTTCGGTCGCGTGGACGATCCAGAGGGGCAGGGCCACCTGGAGGATCGAGTCGTGGAGGAAGAAGACGCCGTCTCCTGCCGTGAAGGTGAGGAATCCGCGGTCACGCCAGGGGTTGGAGGGCTTCGCCGTGGAGGTGGCGTCGGCCGAGGCCGCGACGACGCGGGAGGGCGCGGGGGCGGGCGGTTCGGCGCAGCGGAGGGTGAGCACCGCCATGACGAGGTAGGAGAGCGCGTCGCCGATGAGGAGGAGCTGGAAGGCGGTGGTGGAGCCGACGGCGAGGGCCGCTGCCGCGCCGAGGCCGCCGAGGGTCCAGCCGAGGTTGGAGGTCGTGCGGTTGATGGCCTGGTAGCGGACGCGGTCGGCGCCTGCCACGCGGGCCGCGTAGAGCTTGGTGAGGACGTTCGTGGCGCGGTCGGGCAGGGCGCCGACGGCCGAGAGCAGGATGAGGAGTGCGTAGTCGTCGGTCGTGAGGAGGGCCAGGAGGGCCGCCGCACGCAGGAGTTGGGCGCCGATGATCACGCGGACGAGGGGGAATCGGTCCGCGAGGCGACCGCCGAGGGGGGCGCCCGCGATGCCGGCGGCGCCGGAGATCGCGATGAGGAGGCCCACTTGGCCGAGGCCGAGCCCTGTGACGTAGGTGAAGTAGAGGGCCATGGCGGTGGCCCAGAGGCCGGTGCCGCACTTGTCGATGAAGCCGATGACGAGCATGCGGCGGCCGTCGCGGCCACCGGGGATGCGGTCCTTGAGGGGTGGGCGGGTCGGACGGGCGGTGCGGCTCATGGATCCCCCTTGCGCGTTTTTTTGTATTGATACATACTGTGTTACGTGGCAGCACAATATGTGATCGAAGGGGCTACGGCCAAGGGGATTGCCGCGTCCGTGGAGAGGGGCGTGGCCGAGGGCGGGCTCGCGCCCGGCGACGCCCTACCGCCCGTACGGCGGCTCGCCGATGACCTCGGCGTGAGTCCGGGGACGGTGGCGACGGCCTACAAGGAGTTGCGGCAGCGGGGGCTGATCGTCACCCGCGGCCGGGGCGGCACGGTGGTCGCGGACGTCCCTTCGGTCGCCTCCCGGCGGCCCCCGCGCGTGCCGGCCGGCCTCGTCGATCTCGCCGGCGGCCATCCTGACCCCGCCTTCCTGCCCGCGCTGCGGCCGCCTTCGGTCGTCGCCCCGGTGTACGGCTCTCATCGCGCGGCCCCGCGCCTCCCGGCGCTCGAAGCGCTGTCCAGGGAGTGGTTCGAGCGGGACGGGGTGCCCGGGGAGCACGTGACGTTCGCGCACGGCGCGCTGGACTGCATCGCGCGGCTCCTCTCGACGGAGCTGCGGCCCGGCGACGCCGTGGGCGTCGAGGATCCCGGCTTCCACCACCTGCTCGACCTCGTCCCCGCGCTGGGGCTGCGGATGGTGCCTGTCGCGGTGGATGGCGAGGGGCTCGTCGCGGAATCGCTCCGGACGGCGCTGCGGGGCGGGGTGCGCGCGGTGGTGTGCAGTCCGCGCGGGCAGTGTCCCACCGGCGCGTTCTTCACCCGGTCACGGCGGGACGAACTGGTCGCCGTACTAAGGGAGTTCCCTGAGGTCCTCGTCGTCGAGGACGATCACAACGCCGAGGTGGGCGGCGCGGCGGCGTACACGCTCGCGGCTGCGGGGCTCGACCGGTGGGCGCAGGTGCGGACCGTGTCCAAGCACCTCGGGATCGACCTGCGGTGGGCCGGGGTCGCGTGTGACGCGGTGACGCTGGCGCGGCACGACGGGCGGATGCTGATGACCTCGGGCTGGGTCAGTCACGTACTCCAGGAGACGGTGACCGGGCTGCTCGCCGACGACGCGGTGCGGGAGCTCGTGGCGGCCGGCGAGGCCGCCTACGCGGAACGGCGTGCCGCTCTGATCGGTGCGCTCGGCACGCACGGGATCCGCGCGGTGGGGGCGAGCGGGCTGAACGTGTGGGTGCCCGTGCGGGACGAGTCCGCTGTCGTCAACGGGCTGCGGACGCAGGGCTGGTGGGTCGCCGCGGGCGCGCGCTTCCGCATCGCCGCGCCGCCGGCCGTCCGGATCACGACGGCCACGCTCGCGCCAGTCGACGCGGTGCGGCTCGCGGCGGACTTCGCCGGGGTGCTCGGGGACTCGCAGGCCACGTACGGGGGGTGAAAGGCGGGGGGTGTGGCGTGGCGGTGCTCCGGGGGAGCTTTGTCCTCCTCCCGGAGCCTTCCGCCTGCGCTCGGATGTCGGTTCATCGGGTGCGGTAGGCGTTCCGCAGGGTCTGGGTGAGGGTGCTGCCCGCGGTGTCGGTGAGTTCGGCGCGGAGCGAGACCGTCCCACCGGGACCGGGGGTGCGGAACCCCGCCCGGCCGTCGAGGACCGGGACCCGGGTCCATGTCGTGCCGCCTTCCGTGGACACCGACACGGTGAGGGAGCGGACGCCGGTCGTGGCCGCCGCGGTCGGCGCGTGGCCCTCCCCGTCGGCGAGGAGCTGGATGTCGAGGGCGAGCGTGCCCGCCGGTGCGGAGGCCTGCCGGGCGGGAGTCGGGGGCCGGGTCCTGGTCGCCCACGCCGGGCGCAGCGCGGCCGGGGGCGGCGCCACACTGCCTCCCGCGCGTCAGCGTGAGGTGTGGCTCTCCACCGACGGCAGCCGCGCGGGGCTGCGCGAGGCCGGCGCGGTCGACTCCGTACTCTCCCCGCGCCTGCCCGTGTACGAGCTGGACCCCCGGGGGGCGTCGCCGGAGCCGTCCACGCTGGAGGCGGCACCGCCCTCCGTCGCGAACCGACCCCGAGGCTCTGCTGCGGCTGGTCCGGGAGGAGACCCGTGAGGGCGATGCCGATCAGCGGGCGTTCCGCGCGATCGGGAGCCTGCTCGCCGAGACCTGGGCTCCCCCAAGGTGACGTCCGCGCTGTACGAGGCCGCCGCGCGGATCCCCGGGGTCGGCGTCCTGTCGTCCGCGAAGGACGCTGCCGGGCGCGAGGGCGTCGGCGTTCATCGGCGAGCGCACGGTGCTCACCGAGACCACGGCCGCGGGGAAGAAGGGCACGGTGCTCGGTGTGTCGGCCGTCCTCGCCAAGGGCGCTGTCGCCAGGACCGGCGAGCTGCCGGGCGGCACCGACGCCTGAGCCTCGTGTGCACGAACGAGGAGGCCGGTCCCCTGTGGCGAGACCGGCCTCCTCGGTTGTGCGTCAGGACCTGCGGGTGGCCGCCAGGGTCTCGTAGAAGTGGAGGAGACCGAGGTTGTCGACCGAGCCGGCGTTGACGGCCTTGGCCAGGGGGGTGCCCTGGAGGAGGCGCTTGACCGGGACCTCGATGCGCTTGCCGGTGAGGGTGTGCGGGACGCCCGGCACCTCGATGATGTCGTCGGGGACGTGGCGCGGGGAGAGCTCCGTGCGGATCGTCCGCTTGATGCGGCCGATGAGCTCCTCGTCGAGGGTGGCGCCCTCGACGAGGTGGACGAAGAGCGGCATCCAGTAGCCGCCGTCCGGCTCCTCCAGGCCGATCACGAGGGATTCGCGGATCTCCGGGAGACGTTCGACGGCCTCATAGATATCGGCGCTCCCCATCCGCACGCCCTGACGGTTCAGAGTGGAGTCCGAGCGGCCGTGGATGACGACCGAGCCGTGGTCGGTGATCGTGATCCAGTCGCCGTGGCGCCAGACGCCCGGGAACATCTCGAAGTAGCTGTCGCGGTAGCGGCTGCCGTCGGGGTCGTTCCAGAAGTGGATCGGCATCGACGGCATGGGGTTGGTGACGACGAGCTCGCCGACCTCGCCGATCACCGGCTTGCCCGAGGGGTCCCAGGACTGGAGGTCGGTGCCGAGGCCGGCCGCCTGGAGCTCGCCGATGTGCACGGGGAGCGTGGGGACGGCGCCGGCGAAGCAGGAGCACACGTCCGTGCCGCCGCTGACGGAGGCGATCCACAGGTCCTCGCGGACCTCGTCGTGGAGCCAGCGGAAGCCGTCGGGAGGCAGCGGGGAGCCGGTGGTGGCCACACACTTCACGGCCGAGAGGTCGAAGTCACGGCCGGGATGCACGTCCGCCTTGGCGCACGCCATGACGTACGCGGCGGAGGTGCCGTACAGGGTGGCGCGGGTGCGTTCGGCGACCCGCCACTGGGCGCCGGTGTCGGGGTAGCCGGGGCTGCCGTCGTACAGGACGACGGTCGTGCCGGTGAGCAGGCCGGAGACGAGGAAGTTCCACATCATCCAGCCGGTGGACGTGTACCAGAAGAACACGTCCTCGGGGCCGAGGTCGCAGTGGAGGCCCAGCTGCTTGACGTGCTCGACGAGGATGCCGCCCTGGGACTGGACGATCGCCTTCGGCAGGCCGGTCGTGCCGGAGGAGTACAGGACCCACAGCGGGTGCCCGAACGGGACCTGCTCGTAGACCGGCTCGACGTCCGCGGCGACGAGGTCGGCCCAGTCGAGGGTGCCTTCCGGGGCGGGGGTGCCGAGGAGCGGGATGTGGACGACGGCGCGGAGGGTGGGCAGCTCGGCGCGGAGCTCGGCGACGGTCTCACGGCGGTCGTGCTCCTTGCCGCCGTAGCGGTAGCCGTCGACGGTGAAGAGGACGACCGGCTCGACCTGCTGGAAGCGGTCGAGGACGCTGCGGGCGCCGAAGTCCGGGGCGCAGGAGGTCCACACGGCGCCGACGGCGGCGGTGGCGAGGAGGGCCACGACGGACTGTGGGACGTTCGGCAGGTAGCCGCTGACGCGGTCGCCGGGGCGTACGCCGATCGCGCGCAGTTCGGCGGCGAGGGAGCCGACCTGGCGGCGGAGCTCGGCCCAGGTGGTCGGCGCGGGCTCATGTGTCTCGTCCACATGAAGCAGTGCCGTGTCATGGGGTCGCTCGTCGGCGGCGCGCAGGGCGTGCTCGGCGTAGTTGAGGGTGGCGCCGGGGAACCACTCGGCGCCCGGCATCGAGCGGTCGCCGAGGACCCGCTCGTACGGGGTGGAGAAGCGGAGGTCGAACCACTCGACGACGGCCTGCCAGAAGGCTTCGAGCTCGTCGACCGACCAGCGGTGGAGCGCCGGATAGCCACCCTCGGCCGGAGCACCGTGGTGCTCGGCCGCCCAGGCCTGGAAGCGGGTGACGGCGGCGGAGGCGATGCGTTCGTCGTCCGGCTGCCAGAGCGGCTCGGTCTGCGCTGATGTCATGGGGCTGCTCCCTGGCTGTACGCGGGGTCGGCGTGTGTCCCGCGCACGTGCTGGGGTGTGCGCGTGACACGGCTGACAGGACGATGCCATGTGATCGTCTTTCGCACCAGGTCTGCCCGCCCATGGTCGGGTAGTTGAATATGTGCTCCCACCACGGGTGAACGGCAGTTGAACGGAGCTCGTATCGCCCCTGGTGGGTGGCAGGGTGATCACCATGGACGGTCGGGAACTGGTGCGTTCGATCAAGGTGTTCGGTTCGGCGCGGGGCTTGCGGGCGGTGCGGGCGGCATGGCGGCAGCGGCGTACGGACGCGTGGGGGCTGCCGCCGAAGGGGGCGGAGCGGGCACGGGTGCCGGGGTTCGCGACGGAGGCGGAGACGCTGCCGGGCGGGGGGATCGTCCGGTTCGCGCGTTCCTCGCTGCGGATCTCCGTTTCGGTGGGCGGCGCGGTGTTCTGGGGGTGGGACGGGGCCGAGCCCCTGCCGTCGTACGCGCTGGCCGGCGAGGTGCCGGACCCCGATCCGCGGGCCGCTCTGGAGCCGGACACGGACGGGGGGTGGCGGATCGTCTCGGAGCGGGTGACGGTGGCGGTCTCCCGTCACGGGGCGGTGGAGATCCGGACGCCGGGCGGGGTGATGCTGCGCCGGGACCTGCCGCCGCGGTGGTGGGAGCCGGTGGCGGGTGCGGGGGCAGGTGCGGGGGCGGCTGCGGATTCGGGGGCGGGGTCGGCGGCGCGGTGGGTGCAGCGCAGTGAGGTGCCGGCGGACGCGCGGTTCTTCGGGCTCGGCGGGCGGGCGGCGGGGCCGCGCCTGCGGGACGGCTCGTACCGGCTGTGGAACACCGACCCCAAGGGGGGCTTCGTCCCCGGGGACGATCCGCTGTACCTCACCATGCCCGTGCAGTTCGTCGTCTCGGACGCCGGGACGCACCTCGCGTTCCACGACAACTCCTGGGACGGGCGGGTCACCCTCGCCGAGGGCGAGGAGGGTGCCGGGTCGGGGCACGACCGGCCGGGGACCAGCGAGGTCCGGATGGGGGGCGGGCCGCTGCGCTGCTGGGTGGTGGTCGGCACCCCCGCGCGCGTGCTGCACGGCTGGGCGGCGCTGACGGGCGCGCCCGCGCTGCCGCCGTCCTGGGCGCTCGGGCCCCAGCACGCGCGCTGGGGGTTCGGCAGCGCGCGGGAGGTGCGGCGGGTGGTCGCCGGGTACCGGGAGCGGGGCCTCCCGCTGTCCGCCGTACACCTGGACATCGACCACTTCGACGGGCACCGGGTGTTCACCGTGGACCGTGAGCGGTTCCCGGACCTGCCGGGGCTCGCGGCGGAGCTGCGCGATCAGGGCGTCCGGCTCGTGTCGATCGTGGACCCGGCGGTGAAGGCCGAACCGGGGAACGCCGTGTACGACGGCGGGCGAGCGGTCGGGGCTTTCGTGCGGGACGCCCGGGGCAAGGAGGTCCGCGGGGAGGTGTGGCCGGGCGAGTGCGCGTATCCGGACTTCACCGATCCGGCGGTACGGGAGTGGTGGGGCGGTCTGTACGAAGAACGGCTCCGGCAGGGCTTCGCCGGCGTGTGGCACGACATGAACGAGCCGGTGTCGTTCGCGCCCTTCGGTGACATGACGCTGCCGCGTTCGGCGCGGCACGCGCTGGACGGGCGGGGCGGTGACCACCGGGAGGCGCACAACGTGTACGGGCTCACGATGGCCCGGGCCGGGTACGACGGGCTGCGCCGGCTGCGGCCCGACGAACGGCCCTTCCTGTTCTCCCGTTCCGGGTGGGCGGGCATGCAGCGGTACGGCGGCACCTGGTCGGGCGATGTGTCGACCGGGTGGCCGGGGCTGCGGGCCTCGCTCTCCCTGGTACTGGGGCTCGGGCTGTGCGGGGTGCCGTATTCGGGGCCGGACGTGGGCGGTTTCGACGGGAGTCCGTCGCCGGAGCTGTACCTGCGCTGGTTCCAGCTGGGGGCGTGGCTCCCCTTCTTCCGTACCCACTCGGCGATCGACGCGGGACGGCGCGAACCCTGGGAGTTCGGCCCCGAGGTCCTGGCGCACGCGCGCGTGGCACTGGCCGAACGGGAGCGGCTGCGGCCGTACTTCGAGACGCTGGCCCGGCTCGCCCGGATGACGGGCGCGCCGTACGTCCGCCCGGTGTGGTGGGGGACGCCGGAGGACCGGGCGCTGCGCGACTGCGAGGACGCGTTCCTGCTGGGGGACGCGCTGCTCGTGGCGCCGGTCCTGACGCGGGGCGCGGACCAGCGGGCGGTGCGGCTGCCGCGCGGCCGCTGGTACGACACGGCGACGGGGCGGGCGTACGAGGGGCCGGGGCAGGTGCTGCTCGACGCGCCGCTGTCGCGGGTGCCGGTGCTGGCCCGGGCGGGGGCGGTGCTCCCGGTGCGCGGCGAGGGGGACGGGCCTGCCCTGGAGGTGTGGGCGCCCGCGGCGGGACGGACGGGTGGCGGGCTCGTCGTCCGGGACACCGGAGACGGCTGGGAGCAGGCCGAGATCGAGCGCTACCAGTCACGTCTCGTGGACGGCCGGGTGGTCGTGGAGCGCGTGACGGACGAGGGGGTGGAGGCGGTGCGGCTGCCGGTGCGGGTGCGGGGGTTGTGAGGGTCGGGCCGCCGGTGCGGGAGCGGGGGCCGTGAGGGGTCCGGCTGTCGGTGCGGGGCGCTGAGGTGACGGCACCTCAGCCGTACTCCCCCGCGAACCATTTCCGTACCGCCTCCGTGTGGAGCGGGAAGGCCAGCTCCTCGGGTGCGTGGAGCAGGTGGTGGCCGCTGGTCTCGTTCGTGGGCGCCGAGGGCGGGAGCGAGGTGACGGGGACGGCCGGGAGCAGGCCGAAGAGCAGGAGGTGGCCGCCCGGGGAGCTCATCGCGTCGGCTAGCCGGACGTCACCGGCGGAGGCCTGGATACCGGTCTCCTCGCGCAGTTCGCGCGCGACGGCGGCGCGCCAGTCCTCGGCGTGGTCGATGAAGCCGCCGGGGAGGGCGATCCCGCCCCTTCGCGGCTCGATGGTGCGGGTGATGACGACGAGTCCCGTCCCCCGGTCCTCGTCCGTGCCGGGGAGAAGGGCGACGGCGACGGGCAGCGGGTTGCGGTAAGCGGTGCGGCCGCAGGACGGGCAGATGCGGGGCCAGCCCGCGCCGGCCGAGTGCGCGGCGCCGCAGGCGGAGCAGTGGGAGCTGTGGGAGTCCATCACGGCCCCGACGGTATGCGATCACCCTTTCCCGGCGCTGCCGGAACTGATAGACGGTGCTCATGACAGGACTTGCTTCCGCTCTCCGTACCCTCGCCGTCACCGCCGCGGCCGGTCTGTTCGCCGTGACGGGCGCCGTCGCCGCCCCCGCTCCCCGGCCTTCGCCGTGCCCGAGCCCAAGGCCCCACGGGAGTTCGTCGCCCTGAGCTCGGTGGACCGGACGATCGTCCAGGAGATGCGCTACACGACGGCCCACAACTTCGTGGGCGAGCCGATCGACGGCTACCGGCAGCCGCTCTGCATCCTGACGCGGCCGGCCGCCGAGGCGCTGCACCGCGCGCAGGTGCGTCTCCTTGCCCGGGGCTACACCCTGAAGGTCTACGACTGCTATCGGCCGCAGCGGGCCGTCGACCACTTCGTGCGCTGGGCGAAGGACCTGGAGGACGAGCGCATGAAGGAAGAGTTCTATCCGCTCGTCGACAAGTCGAGGCTGTTCGCGGACGGTTACATCGCGGAGAAGTCCGGGCACAGCCGGGGTTCGACGGTGGATCTGACGATCGTGCGGCTGCCGGCGGTGCCCACGCGCGCGTACGTGCCGGGCGAGCAGCTCGTCGAGTGCTACGCGCCGCGAGAGGAGCGGTTCCCGGACAACTCCGTGGACATGGGGACCGGGTACGACTGCTTCGACACGCGCTCGCACACCGACGACCCGCGGATCCAGGGCGAGCAGCGGGCCAACCGGCAGCTCCTCAAGGGCCTGCTCGCGGAGCAGGGGTTCGTGAACCTGCCCGAGGAGTGGTGGCACTTCACCTTCAAGCCGGAGCCGTTCCCGAGCACGTTCTTCGACTTCCCGGTGGCGCGGAGGTCGGTGGCCGGTCACTGACTCTTCCCCGTCCGGTTCACCCGTGCCACACTCCTGACGGTTCGTCAGATCAAGGGTGTGTGGTGATCGGTGGTACGGGAGGCCTCGATGGCACGGACACGCAGACCGGTGGTGGCCCGGTGGTTCACCGACGACTCGGTGCCGGAGGCGGAGTTCCGGCTGCTCGGGACCCGTTGCACGGCTTGCGCCTCGGTCTTCTTCCCGCGTGAGGACGACTGGTGCCGCAATCCGGGGTGCCCCGGCGGCGGTGATCTCGCCGAGGTACCGCTCTCGCCGCGCGGCCGGGTGTGGTCGTACACGGACGGCCGCTACCGGCCGCCCGCCCCGTACGTCTCCGATCCGGACGCGCCCTGGGAGCCGTACACGCTCGTGGCCGTGGAGCTGGCGGCCGAGGCGATGGTGGTCCTCGGGCAGGCCGCCCCCGGGGTGCGGCCGGCCGATCTCGCGGTGGGCGCAGAAGTCGAGGTGGTGCCCGGCGTCCTGAACGAGGACGACCTGTACACCTGGACCACCTGGAACTGGCGGCCCGTCGCTCGGGGCGAGCGGGACACACGGGGCGAGCGGGACGCACGGAACCCACGGGGCGCTCGGGAGGAGCTGTCGTGAACGACATCGCCGTCCTCGGGGCCGGAATGCATCCGTGGGGCAAGTGGGGCCGGAGTTTCGTCAGCTACGGGACGGCCGCCGCCCGCGCCGCGCTCGCCGACGCCGGGCTTGGCTGGGCGGACGTCGGCTCGATCGTCGGCGCGGACACCATGCGGTGCGGCTACCCGGGTTACGTGGCGGGGGCGACCTTCGCCCAGGCCCTCGGCTGGCAGGGGGCGCGGGTCACCAGTGTGTACGCGGCCTGTGCCTCGGGCGCGCAGGCCATCGGGACGGCCCGTGCCCAGATCCTGGCGGGGCTCGCGGACGTGGTCCTGGTCGTCGGGGCGGACGCGACGCCCAAGGGGTTCCTCGCCCCGGCCGGCGGCGAGCGTCCGGACGATCCGGACTGGCTGCGGTTCCGGGTGCTCGGGGCGACCAACCCCGCGTACTTCGCGCTCTACGCCCGCCGCAGGATGGCCCTGTACGGCGACACGACCGAGGACTTCGCCCAGGTGAAGGTGAAGAACGCGGCGGCCGGCGCGCTCAATCCGCTCGCCCGCTACCGCACGCGTGTGACCGCGGACGAGGTCGCCGCCTCCGCCGTCGTCGCCGATCCGCTGCGGCTCCTCGACATCTGCGCGACGTCGGACGGGGGCGCCGCGCTCGTCCTGTCCAGCATGGAGTTCGCACGCCGGCACGGGCGGCCCGATCCGGTCCGGGTGCGGGCCGTGTCCACGGTCTCCCCCACGTACCCCAAGGCGGTGCTCGACCTGCCCGACATCGCGACCGACTCGGCGGCCACGGTCTCCCCCGCGGCGCACGGCTTCCGCGCCTCGATCGCGCGGGCCGCGTACGAGGAGGCGGGGATCGGGCCGGAGGACCTGTCCCTCGCGGAGGTGTACGACCTGTCGACCGCTCTGGAACTGGAGTGGTACGAGGACATCGGGCTGTGCGGGACGGGCGAGGGCGCCAAGCTGCTGCGCGAGGGTGTCACGGCGCTGGGCGGACGGCTGCCGGTCAACACCAGCGGCGGTCTCGCGTCCTTCGGCGAGGCCGTGCCCGCGCAGGCGATCGCCCAGGTCTGCGAGCTGACCTGGCAGTTGCGGGGCACGGCGGGGGGCCGGCAGGTGCCGGGGGCCCGGGTCGGCATCACCGCGAACCAGGGCCTGTTCGGGCACGGGTCCGCGGTGGTGGCGGTGCGCTGAACCCCCCGCTGAACCCCCTCCGTGAGGAGGGGGTTCCTCAGGTGCCGGCCGGCGCGTGGCTCCTGTCGGCGAGGACCAGGGCGTGCTGGACGACCGCCACGAGGATGTTCTTCACCGACTCCCGGTCGCGGGCGTCGCACATCAGGAGCTCGACCTCGGGGTCCAGGTCGAGCGCCCCGCGCACGCTCTCGGCGGGGAACCGCCGTGCGCCCTCGAAGCAGTTGACGGCGACCGTGAAGGGGATGCCGCGCCGCTCGAAGTAGTCGATGGCCGCGAAGCTGTCCTCCAGGCGGCGGGTGTCCGCGAGGACGACCGCGCCGAGCGCGCCCTGGGCGAGCTCGTCCCACAGGAACCAGAAGCGGTCCTGGCCGGGGGTCCCGAACAAGTAGAGGACGAGGTCCTCGCGGAGGGTGATCCGGCCGAAGTCCATGGCGACCGTGGTGGTGGTCTTGTTCTCGACGCCGTGAAGGTCGTCGACGGGCCGCCCCGCCTCACTGAGGATCTCCTCGGTGCGCAGGGGTCTGATCTCGCTGACCGCGCCCACCAGCGTCGTCTTGCCGACCCCGAACCCGCCTGCGACGAGGATCTTCAGGGTCACCGGCTCGACGAGCGGCTTCTTGCGGCTAGAGCGCCCGAAGGCCATTGATCACCTCGCGAAGGATGCTCACGTCCGGCAGCTCGGCCGGCGGAACGGGGCGGGTCACATGGACGAGTTCGTCCTCGACGAGATCTCCGACGAGGACCCGGACCACCCCGACGGGGAGGTCGAGTCCTGCGGCGAGCTCGGCGATCGACTGGGGCTGCTCGGAGCAGCGTTCGACGATCTCCACGTGTTCCGGGGAGAGCGTCTGGTCACGGCCGGGGTCGTCGGCGGCGGGCTCGGGGACCACCAGCGCGATCAGGTCGAGCCGGTGACGGGTGGCGGCGCTGGTCCGGCCGCGGGTCATCGCGTACGGACGGACCACCGGCCCGGCATCGGCGTCGAACCAGTGGTGGAGGCCGGGGGGTCTGTCCCCGGCCGGCCGGCTCGGCTCGGCTGCGTCACTCATGCCGTCCCACTCACCCTCCCGTGGGCAGGCCGGTCCGGGGGGCCGTCGTGAGGTGGGCCCCGACCCGCTTCACCATCAGGGTCATCTCGTAGGCGACCTGGCCGACGTCGGAGTCGGCGTCGGCCAGGACGGCCAGGCAGCTGCCGTCGCCGGCGGCCGTGACGAAGAGGAAGGCGTCCTCCAGCTCGACGACGGTCTGGCGGACCCTGCCCGCCTCGAAGTGACGGCCGACGCCCTTGGCGAGGCTGTGGAAGCCGGACGCCACCGCGGCCAGGTGCTCGCCGTCCTCACGGGTCAACTGCTGCGAGGCGCCGGTGGGCAGCCCGTCGCTGGAGAGCACCAGGGCCTTGCGGATGGACCCGACCCGCTGGACGAGTTCGTCGAGGAGCCAGTTCAGCTCGCCGTTTCCGTGGCCGAATGCGGAGGTGGTGCTGGGTGCTGCGGCGTTCGGTGCGGTCATCGACCGTCCCCCTCGGGTGTCGTTCCTGGTGCTGACGTGTCGTCCGGGTCCGCTGTGTGCTGTCGTCCGCGCTGCCAGCCGCGCTGCATGGCGGCCATGCGGGCGCGTACCTCCTCGGCGTCGCGCTCGAAGGAGTCGGCCCCGGAGGCACCGACGGTCGTACGGTCGCCGACGCCCGCTCCGGTGCCACGGTCCGCCGGGCCCTCGGCCTCGCGGAGCTGGGGCGCGAGGTTGGCCTGGCGGACGCGGCGGGGCAGGCCGCCGAACGGTTCGGGAGCCTCCGGCGCCACGGAACCCTCCGGTGGTACGGGAACGAGGGTGGGCCCTTGGACGGGGGCCGGGGCGGGGCCGGGTACGGGCGCGGGGCCGGAGAGAGGCGCCGGGGCGGGGACCGGGGCCGGGCCCGGCGCGGCGTCTGGGCCCGGCGCGGGGTGCGACCGGCCGGGCTCGTCGACACGGCGGCCGCGGTCCACGATCAGCGTCGGAGTGGAGCGGCGCGGCAGCGGTACGGGGCCGCGTCCGGCACCTTCGGCGTGCGCGTCGTCCTCACCGCGGCCGGTCGTCTGGTCGGGCGCCTGCTGGTGCTGCTCGCCCGCCGGGGCGAGGCCGGAGCGACGGCGGTCGCGGGGCCGGAAGAGGCCGCCGCGCTCGCTCTCGGTGTCGAGGAGGTCCGCGGAGCGGTCGAAGAGCACGTCGAACTCGTCGGCGCCGAGCGGCGCCTCCAGCTCGACCGGTCCGTCCAGGACGCCGGGGGCCTCGGTCACGTCGGGGACCCGGGCCAGCACGGGACGGCGCGTGGGCAGCGGGGTGGGGTCTGCGGTGTCCCCGTCGAGGCGGCCGGTGCCGTCGGCGGTTCCGGCGCGCTCCAGGGCCCGGCCGTCCGGAGTCTTGCCGTCCAGGGTCTTGGCGTCCGCGGCGTCGCGGCCCATGGTCTTGCGGTCCAGGCGGAATCCGGCGCCCTGGGTCTCGGGCGCGTCGGTGAGCAGCGCGGCCGGGATGAAGACGACCGCTGTGGTCCCTCCGTACGGGGACGTCTGGAGCGAGACGCGGACGTTCTGGCGCTGGGCGAGCCGGCTGACCACGAAGAGGCCGAGGCGGTCGGTGTCCGAGAGCTCGAACTCGGGGGTCTCGGCGAGCCGGAGGTTGGCGTCGAGCAGCGCGTCGGCGTTCATGCCGAGGCCGCGGTCGTGGATCTCCAGGGTGAAGCCGTTGGCGACGCGCTCGCCGAGCACCTGCACGGCGGTGTGCGGGGGCGAGAACACCGTGGCGTTCTCCAGGAGTTCCGCGATGAGGTGGGTGAGGTCGGCGACGGCCGGGCCGCCCACGCCGAGGCGGGGCAGTCGGCGCACCTCGATCCGCTCGTAGTCCTCGACCTCGGCGACGGCGGCGCGGACCACGTCCATGAGCTGGACGGGTTTGCGCCACTGGCGGGAGGGGGCGGCGCCGGACAGGATGACGAGGCCCTCGGCGTGCCGGCGCATGCGGGTGGTGAGGTGGTCGAGCCGGAAGAGGTCCGCGAGCTCGTCGGTGTCCTCCGTGCGCCGCTCCATCGTGTCGAGGAGGGTGAGCTGACGGTGGAGCAGGACCTGGTTGCGGCGGGCGAGGTTGACGAACACCTCGGAGACCCCGCGGCGCAGCTCCGACTGCTTGACGGCGGCCTCGACGGCGGCGCGCTGGAGGGTGTTGAGGGCCTGGCCGACCTGGCCGACCTCGTCCTCCCCGTACCGGAGGTGGGGCACCTCCGTCCCGATGTCGACGTGTTCGCCGGCGGCGAGCCGGCGCATGACGCTGGGCAGTCGCACGCCGGAGACCTCCTGCGCCTCCTTCTGGAGGCGGCGCAGGTCGTGGACGAGCGAGCGGCCGATGCGGACGGAGATGACGATCGAGGCGAGCAGGGCGAGGAAGCCGAGGACGCCGGCGACGCCGACCTTGAGGAGCACGCTGTAGGCGGCGGGCTGGACGCGGTCCTGGTAGCGGTCGCCCGCCGCGGTGTTCTCGCGGGCGAGGTCGTCCAGGACGGGGCTCGCCTCCTCCTGCCAGTAGGCGGCGGTGATGGAGCGCGGCTCGTCGGTGGGGCCCTCGTCGATGATCGCCTTCTCGGCGGCCCGCAGCGCGGCGGTCTCGGGGCCGGCCCAGTACTTCTCGAAGCGCTCGCGCTCGGTGGTCGGCAGGAGTTCGAGGTTGACCTCGTAGAACTGCTCGCGGTTGGCGACGAGGTCGGTCATCGCGCGGATCTCCGGGGCGGTGATCCGGTCCGCGACGAGCGCCGAGATGATCAGGGCGTCCTCGCGGGAGAGCACCTCGCGGGCGCGGGTGATGCCGACGAGGGCGCGGCCCTGCTTGTCCATCTCCACGTTCTCGAGGGCGTGGAGGGTGAGGAGGAAGCCGTAGCAGGGGTCGACGAGCCGATTGTAGAACTCGAGGGCCTGGATGCGGCCGATGCCCCGCTTCTCGACGGAGCGGCGCAGCGACTCGAGGTCGTCGAGCGCTTCGAGGAGGGAGTTGAGCCGCTGGGTGGTGACGGGTCGCATCTCCTCGCGTACACCCGGCTCGGCGGCGTTCGCGCGGATCCGGGATATCTGCCGGTCGGTGGCCCGGCGGGTCTCGCGCAGGGAGGCGAGGGCCGTGGAACCGCGGGGGTCGGCGAGGTAGATGAGCGACTGGCGGCGTTCGAGCTGGATGACGCGGGCGGTGTCCTCCAGCGGGTAGCCGATCTTGTCGACGACGTAGCCGACGTCGAGGAGCTGGTCGGCCTCGCGGCCCGTCAGGACCGTCGCGAAGCCCCACAGGCCGGTCAGGGAGACGAGCGGTACGAGGAGCAGCGCCACGATCTTCCGGCGGATGGACTTCCCGCGAAAGCGCATGGCCTCCCCCAGCTCGGCCCCCGCGCGCCACGGAGGTCCTTCACGTTCGTGACGACGCGCGTCAACACGCGGCGTCAACCTTCGGATTCAAACAAATGGCGGCGTGAGCCTACTACTGCATCACGGCCATCTCGAAGGCATGTCCGGACGATTTTCAGCCTGTCGAGTGAGCGTTGATCATGAGATGTCCTGATATTCGGGGAGTTGGGATCGGCCACTGTGGCACAGGACACCTGATGGTGTGCCATTTCTCCGGCCCGCGGAGATGGCTGGAACTGTGCGTTCCGGTCAGATTCAGGCGAAACCTTTTCCCCGTCTCGTGCGTCATTAAGTGCGGGGAGGGTCCTGTCCGCGTAAAGGCGCTCACAACGGGCAGCCGACACCCCTGGAGGCGTTCATTGTGGGGAGTGACAGGACGATGGAACACGAGTCGCGGACGGCGCGGCAATTGTGGGTGGACGACGAGAAGGGCCGGCAGCGGATGCCCGATCCGGTGCGTACCGCCGCCGTACGCGCCGTGATGATCACGTCGGTGACGCTCGTCCAGGGGGTGGTGGCCTTCTACTGTACGGTCGCGGGCTCCTGGCTGGCGTTCCCGATGACGGTCAGCTCGGTGGCGTCGACGGTCGTGGCCACCTGGAGTGTCCTCGACGTCTGGATCACCCGTCAGGTGTGGCGCCAGCGCAACGGCGTCGTGTCGGAGCCGAGCAGTACGGCGCGTCAGCTGCGCCGCGAGCGGCGCGCGGAGGGCCGGTCGGAGGGCAGAAGCCGGTCGGAGGGGCGGTCGGAGACGGCCTCGCTCTCCGAAGCGGCCTGACAGAACGAAGGAGCGGCCCGGTCCCCCGTCGTGGGGGCCGGGCCGCTCTGCCGTGGGTCAGGCGCCGGCCGGCCGTGCGGTGGGGCCGTCCGAGGCGTGCCGGCGGAACATCCGCGTCGCCGTGATCTCGCCGTGGATCGACTCACCCTCACCGGCCGCCTGCGGCAGGCCCGGACGCAGGTGCTCCTCCACGCTGATGTACTTGAGCCCGGCCCGCAGGTCGGCGTCGTTGCGCAGCCGGATCACCAGCGGGAACTCGGCCAGTGCCGTCGTGTCGAACAGGCCCGTCGTGTACAGCAGCTGGACGCCGAGCGCGTCCGACACGGCCCGCTGGAGCTCCAGCAGGTACGTGGCGTTGGCGCGGCCGATCGGGTTGTCCAGGAAGAGCGTGCCCGCGTGGCGGTGCTTGTCGCGGCCCCGGTCGTTGGAGCGGAGCGCCGCCATCGTGCAGTACAGGGCGATCGCCGCGGTGAGCAGCTGGCCGCCGGAGAAGACGTCGCCCATCTGCCCGACCGGCACCCGCTCGGCGCGCAGCACGGCGTCCGGCTTGAGGATCTCGACGGAGACGCCACGGGGTTCGAGCGCGGCCTGAACGCCCCGCAGCAGCAGGGACATGCCGTCGCGACGCAGGTCGGAGTTCTTCTTGACGGCGGCGCGGGTCGCCTCGTCGACGACCTCGCCGAGCCGCTCCGCGAGGGTGGCCTGATCGGGCTCCTCGAAGCGGATCCGCAGGAACTCCTGGCCCGACCACTCGCCGAGCCCCTCCGGGAGCCGGGAGAGCCGCTGCGCGGAGCGGAGGGTCGCGAGCGAGGACTCCACGAGACCGCGGAGCCGGTCCACGATCGAGTCGCGGTTGCGCTCCAGCTGCGCCAGTTCGTCCGTGAGGACCCGGAGCCGGGGCGCGAAGGCCTCGGCCCACTTGGCGGCGTGCTCGGGCAGCGCGGACGCGGGCAGTTCGCGGATCTGCTGGCGCGCCGGGGTGCGGACCTGCTCGTAGCGGGTGGAGTTGGCGTGCCGGACGAGGATGTCGCTCGCCTCGCGCACGGCGGCGTCGGCGCCGGACAGTTCGGCGGTGCAGCCACGCAGGGCGCGGCGCGCCTCGCCCGCCGTCGTGCGGGCCTCTTCCAGGGTGCCGGTGTACGTCTCGGACGCGTCGCGCTCCTCGTCGGCGTGGTCGCGGAGCAGGTCGCGCAGGAGGGCCGCCGTCTCGTCGAAGCCGCCCGCCGCGTCCTCGGCGGCGCGGTGGTCCCGGAGGAGCCCGGCGTGCGCGGCGCGCGCCGCGTCCAGGGCGTCGGTACGGGAGGCGAGTTCGCCGGTGGCGGTGCGCAGCAGGGCCTGCGCCTGTTCGGCGTCGGCGGGCACCCGGTCCTTGGGCAGCTCGGTGTGCGCCTCGCCGTCCTCGGGGGCCAGGCGCTCGGACTCGCCCCGGAGCCGGCCGAGCTTCTCGCTCGCCTCCGTTGCGCGCGACTCCAGCATCTGGACGAGGGACTCGGCGCGGGCCGCGGCCGCCTGGCGGGACGGTCCGTCGGCTCCGTCGGTGGACTCCAGGAGCTGCTCGGCGCGGGTGCGGACCTTGTTGGTGAGGCGGTCGAGCTCGGCGAGGGCGGCGGACTCGTCGCCCTCGGCGCGGGCCTGCTCGGCGCGCAGGTCGGCGCCGACGCCGACCTTCTCGTACAGCTGGGAGGCGGCCCGGTAGGCCTCGCGGAGGGTGGGGAGCGCGGTGCGGGGCGCGGCCGGGTCCTCCTCGGGCAGGGTGTCGGGGGCGCCGGCGATCTCGGCGCGCTCGGCGCGCAGGGCGCGGGCGGTGCGGTGGGCGTCGTCGGCGGCGCGCTGGGTCGCGCGGCGGTCCTCGTCGGCGGCGCGGGCGCGCTCCAGGCAGGTCTGGGCGCGGGCCTCGGACTCGGCGGCTTCGTCGGCGAGTTCGCGGAGCTTGGCCTGCCAGGCGGAGCGCTCGCGCAGCCGGAAGGCGAGGCCCGCGAGGGCGTCGGCGACGCGGCGGGCGCGCTGGGCGGCCTCCTGGCGCTCGTCCCGGAGGTGCGCCGCCTCGGCGGCGGCCTCGTCGGCCTCGCCGCGTGCCGTACGGGTCTCGGCGAGGGTCGCGGCGGCGGCCTCCGCGGTCTCGCGGGCGGTCGCGGCGACGGCCGCGAGCTCGGCGAGCATGCCGGGCGGGCAGTCGGCCCGCCAGGCGCCGATCCGGGAGGCGAGGGCGCGGTCGCCGGCGAGGCGGGCGGCGAGGGTGCGGATCTCCTCGTCGCGGGCGGTCGCGCGGGCGCGCAGGGCGTGCCGTTCCTCGTCGGCGGCCTGCTCGTCGTGCATGGCGGGGTTCGGCGGTACGAGGAAAACGCTGTGGACGCCGCTGTCCTCGCGCTCGCCCGTGTCCTGCGTCGGTACGGGGGCGAGCAGGGCGGCGGCGGTGCCGACGGCCACGGTGGAGCGGGGCAGCAGGGCTGCCGTGGCGAGGGCCTCGCGGGCGCGGCCGTACGACACGGGGTCGGTGATCACGACGCCGTCGACGAGCTCGGGGCGGGCGGCGAGGACGCGGGCGTGGTCGGCGGGGTCCACGGCCTGGGCGAGGTAGCGCCAGCCGGGGAGCGCGGGGATGCCCTGCTCGCCGAGGTACTCGACGGTGGCGAGGACGTCGGGGCCGGGCGGCAGCAGGCCGCCGTCGCCGAGGGCGCCGAGGATGCGGGAGTCGTCGGCCGCGGCGGTGCGCAGCTCGAAGAGCTGCCGCTCGGCCGAGGTGACGGCCTGGTCGAGCATGCCGCGCAGCTCGTCGGCGTACCGGTCGAACTCGGTGACGGTCAGCGGCCCCTGGGGGCCGGTCCCGGTTCCGGCGGGCAGGCCGAGCGCGGCGCCGGGGTCGGTCCCGCCCTCGGCGGTCGCGTCCGCGGTGTCGTCCTGCGGGGCGGGGCCCTCGGGCGTGCCGGCGCCCGCGCGCTGGCCCGGCAGGGGCGAGCCGCCGGTGGGGAGGCTCAGCAGCTCGGCGAGCCGTTCCTCGGAGGCGAGGGACTCGGCGGCACGGCGCTCCGCGTCGTAGGCGTTCCCCGCGGCCTCGGCGGCGTCCGCGGCGCGGGCGGCGGCGAGTTCGGCGCGGGACTCGGCGGCGCCGGCCTCGCGGGCGCGGTCGGCGGCGGTCCGGGCGGCCTCGCGGGCCGTGTCCCAGACGGCGACCGCGGTCTTCTCCGCGTCGCTCGCGGCGAGGGCGGCCCGCGCGGGGTCGGCGTCGGGCGCGGAGTCGTCGAGCCAGCCGGCCCGTACCGCCTCCGCGGTCTCCTGCTCGACCTCGGCGAGCCGCTGGCGCAGGTGGCCGGCCTCGCTGCGGGCCCGCTGGGCCTCGGTGGCGGCGGCCGTGGCGTCACGGTGGGCGGTCTCGCTCGCGTCCTGGAGGGCCGTGGAGCGCTCCTCCTCCTCGGCGGCGTGCCGCTCGCCCTCCTCGGCGGCGGCGGCGAGGGCCCGTACGAGATCGGCGGCGGCCTCCGCGCGGGCCGCGAGGGCCGGGGCGGCGTCGCGCTCGGCCTCGCGGATGGCGGCGGTCACGCGCGCGGAGCGGTCGCCCGCGGCGCGGTGGCGGAGGACGACCTCGGCCGCCTGCCAGGCCGCGTGCATGGTGCGGGCGTCGGTGAGCTCGCGGCGCTGGGAGGCGGCGCTCTTCTCGGCGACGGTCAGGGCCAGGGAGGCGTGCCGGTAGGCGAGTTCGGCGGAGATGAGCGCGCTGCGGCCGCGGGCGGTCTCGGCCTCGGCGACGGCGTGGGCGGCCGAGGTGACCTGCTGGGCGAGTTCGGCGGCGCGGCCGCGCTCCTCGTCGGCGCGGGCGGAGAGCCGGCGGGCGAGGGTACGGGTGCGCCGCTCGGCCGCCGTGTGGACGTCACGGGCGTGGGCGCGGGTTCCGGCGGCCTCGACGATGCGGCCGAGGAGGTCGACGGAGCCGGCCGTGAACTCGCGCTCGGCGGTCAGTTCGGCGCGGCGGCCGAGCTTGTTGCCGAAACCGCTGACGAGGTCGGCGAGGCCGTCGGTGTCCCGGGTGTCGGTGACCGCGCGCAGCAGGAGGTCGGTGAAGTCGGAGTCCTTCTTGACCGCGAAGAGACCGGCGGCCTCGCCCTCGTCGGCGTTCATCTCGCGCTGGTAGCGGAAGAGTTCGGGGTCGAGTCCGAGCTCGCCGAGGTGCTCGTTCCAGCGGTCGTGGATCTCCTCCCAGACGACCTCCAGGTGCGGGTACGCCTTGCCGGCCTCGGTGAGGGCGTCACGGAAGCCCTTCATCGTGCGGCGGCGGCCGGTGGCTCCGGAGGCGCCCTCGACGGGCCGGCGGACGGTGGTCGCCTCGGCGACGGGGAGGTTGTCCAGGCTGAGTCCGGGGCCGGGGCGGAAGGAGTACCAGGCCTCGGCGAACTTCCGCGGGTCGTTGGAGACCTGGCGGCCGCGCCACTCGCTGGCCTTGCCGACGACGACGAGTTCGCCCGTGAGGGTGTGCTGCCACTCCAGGGCGACGTGTCCGCAGTCGTCGGCGAGGAGGAACTTGCGCAGGACGCCCGAGCTGGCGCCGCCGAGGGTGTTGCGGTGGCCGGGGAGCATGACCGAGAAGATCAGCTTGAGGAGGACGGACTTGCCGCCGCCGTTCTCCAGGAAGAGCACGCCCGCGGGCGCGGGGCGGCGCGGCGGGCCGACCGGCTCCTCCTCGAAGAACTCCGCCTGGGCGGGGGCGGGGTGGGGAACGGGCGCGCCGACCCCGCGCAGGTCCAGGACGGTGTCGGCGTAGCGCGCGCCGGCGGGGCCGATGGAGTAGAGGCGGACCCGGGACAGCTCGTACATGGCGGGGGACTCTCGTGCTCGTCGTGCTCAGGAAGGTCGGTTACGCGGCGCGGGGCGGGGCGGTTGCGCGGGGCCGTTACGCGTGGAACGGGAGGCCCGCGTCGGCGGCGAGCTCCAGGTCGTCGCCCTCGGGCGGCGCGACGAGGGTCGCCGAGCCGTCGCTGACCGGCACGACGCCGAGTTCGAGGAGCTCGGCCATGGCGGCGGAGCCGGCCATGTCGCGGACCTGGAGCTGGTAGCGGGCGGTCGTGCGGTAGGAGCCGCCCCCCTCGTCGCCGGTGCGCTGGAGGAAGCCGGAGTCGGTGAGGAAGGCGGCGGCCTTGCCGACGATGCCGGTGGTGGATCCGGCGAGGCGGCGGGCGTCCTTGGTGGCTCCGGTGGCGCTGCGGCGGGCGTAGACGCGCCAGCCGGCCTCCAGGCCGGGGGCGTCGGAGGCCGGGTCGGTGTTCTCGCCGAGTTCCTCGGCCCGCTGCTCCAGCCGCAGACAGGCCTGGCGTACGAAGGCGTCGACGCCGTTGACGGTGAGGCGGCCGATGTACCCGTCGTCGGCGAGGTCCTCGGGGCGGGGGAAGGCCATGGCGGCGACGGCGAGGTGGGCAAGTCCGTGGAGGAACCGGTCGGCCGAGTCCGGCGAGGCGCGGCGGGCGTAGTCGCCCATGCGGACGGCGAAGACGGAGTCCTCACCGGCGGTGACGGCCATCCCGGCGCGCGGGGAGACCTCCAGGACGACGAGGCCGAGGCCGGTGGCGACGGCGTCGGCGAGGCGCGCGAAGGCGGGGTCCTCGCGGTAGCGGCGGAGCAGCTCCGTGTACTCGGCGTCCCGGGCCGGGAGCAGCTTGGGCTGGAGCCCGAAGGAGACGAGCCGGGCCGCGTCGGCCGCGTCGGCGGGGGTGACGGCGGACGGCGAGGAGGGGGCGGGGCCCGCCGGGTGGTGCGGGGGCTCCTGCTCGCTCCACGCGTCGGTGTGCTCGGCGTGGGTTTCGCTCACGGCTGGGGCTCCTCGGTGCGGCTCTCGGGCGGTACGTCGTCGGTGACGGGTCGGGGCGGGGGCACGGGCAGGGGCAGCGGTACGGGGATGACGGCCGCCGGAGCGGGCGCGGGGCGGCGGAAGGGCGCGGCGGGTTCGGCCGTGAGCCGCACGGCGCGCACGGTCGGGACGCTCCTGCGCCGGGACGCGGCGTCGGCGCGGGACGGCTCCGGCGCCGGTACGGCTCCGAGCCGGGGCTTCGTGCCGGGCTCGTTCCGGGACTCGGCACCGGCCTGGCCACGCGCACCGGCGGGCCGCTCCACGCGCACGGCCCGCACGCGCGGGCCCGCCTCGGCACCGGCCGGGCGGAGCGGCTCGGGCTCCGGTTCCGGTTCGGGCTCCGGCCGGGCGTCCTGCTCGGGTTCGGGGCGGAGCGGCTCGGATACCGGCTGGGGGTCCTGCTCGGGCCGCTGCCCGAGCGCTGCCGGCTGGGGGTCCTGCTCGGGTTCGGGGCGGAGCGGCTCGGATACCGGCTGGGGGTCCTGCTCGGGCCGCTGCCCGAGCGCCGCCGTCCCCGGCCTGGGGCCGGGGACGACGGTGGCGCCGCTCGGCCCGTCGGCCGGGGGCGCGATCGCCATCGGCTCGGCAGCGGCCGGCGGCGTCGGCGCGGATGGCTCGGGCGTCACCGACGCGGACGACCCAGGCTCGGACGTCACCGGCGTGGACGGCGCCCGCGTGGACGTCAGCGACTCGGACGTCACCGGCGTGGACGGCTCGCGCCCCGTCGGGTCGGACGACGTCCCGGACGTGTCCGTCGGGGACGTCGGGGGCTCCTGGCGTGCCTCAGGGCCCGGCGTGGGCGCGTCGGAGGAGTCCTCTGGGGCGATCGGGATGAGGGTCACGTGGCCTCCGAGCGGTCGGCGGCCATGCCCACCGCGTCGAGAAGGGCCGTACCGACGATGAGGTCGGCGCCGCCGAACTCGGGGTCGTCCAGCGGGGTGCCGTCGTCGACGGCGAAGAGGAGGCGCTCCTCGCCCTGGCGGTAGGCCGTGCCGACCGGCGGGCTGGCGGCGTGCACGGCGAGCAGGGCGACGAGGTAGGGCAGGTCGTCGTCCAGGAGGCGCGCCTCGGCCAGCAGCCCGGAGAGGCGGCGCGGGGCGTCGTGCTCCAGGTCGAGCAGGCGCATCGCGCTCGCGAGCTGCCCCTCGCTGAAGCGGGAGTCGTCGGGGGTGGCGATGAGGTCGGGCTCGGGCATCTCCGCGCCGAGGTGCTCGCGCTCCACGGGCGGGGCGAGGAGCAGGTCGACGAGGTCGCCGAGGCGGACGGACGCGGGGGTGCGGAGTCCGGTGCCGTGGGCGAAGAAGGCGTCGGTGACCTTCCCGGCCTGCACGACGGGAAGCGGCAGGATCGGGGCGACCAGCTGCCCGTACAGGTCGAGGCCGGTGTAAGCGGTGGGGGCGGCGAAGGCCTGCCGGTCCTGTTCGGCGCGGAAGAGCGGCCCGGCCTCCAGGAGACGGGACTGGAGCTGGGTGTGGCGCCGGATGCAGTCCTTGACGATGTCGACGAGCTCGGCGGCGCGGCGCTTGTGCTCGTGGTCCTCGGCCTCGTCGCGGGCCTTGCGGATGTTGGTGAGGATCGCGTTCTCGTGGCGGTAGCGGTCGGCCACGTGGTCGAGCGCCTCGTCGATCATGTCCGGGACCGCCTGGAGCCAGTCCACCGCGCGGACGTTGCGCCGGGTGGCCTCCAGGGTCTTGCGGAGGCTCTCGGCGTACTGCACGGTCCGGTACCGCGCCTGCTCGGCGGCGAGCTGCGCGTCGGCGAGGCGGCCCCGGCTGATGAGGACCTCCAGCTTCACCTCGGCGGCGATCTGGGCGCTGGTGACGTCGGTGTCGAGGGCGCCCACGAGGACGTTGACCGCTTCGTCGGTGGTGCGGAGGTAGACGCCGCCCCCGTAGCCCGGGACCTCCTCGATGAGCTTGAAGTCGTAGTCCCTGCGGACGTAGGTCCCGTCGGTGCCGAAAGTGCCGTAGACGGCGCGGAAGCCGCGGTCGACGCTGCCGACGTTGATCAGGTTCTCCAGGACCCAGCGGGCGACGCGCTCGTGCTCGGCGGCGGGGCGGGAGGGCGCCTGGGCGGCGACGCGGGGCAGCAGCCGGGCGACGATCTGCTCGTGGTCGGCGCCGGTGTCGAAGTCCATGTTGAGGGTGACGAGGTCGATCGCGGAGAGGGCCACCTCGGCCATCGCGTAGACCGTGTACTCGCCGGCCAGGTTCGCCTTGCGCGCGTCGAGGTCGTGCAGTGGGGCGGTGCACGCGAGCGCGCGGAGGCGCCGCGCGAGCCCTTCGTCGGCGGCCGGGCCCTGCGCGGGCCGCGGCGCCGCGCTGAGCTGGGGCGGAGCGAGGTCCGTCGAGGCAGGCGAAGTCACGGTGGACAGATTAGGTCCTCGAACTGACAACGGTCGAAACGGCGCAGATGCGACCGGGCTCGCGGAGGCCGCCGAGCCGCCCGTCAGGGGCCTGCCGGGCCGTCCACGGCCTGGGCGTAGGCGGCGGCGACGCGGGTGCGGGAGTCGTCGAGGTAGCGGGCGAGGAGCCGCTCCGCCGAGGCCCGCTCCCCGGCGCACAGGGCGTCCAGGATCTGCCGGTTCCGCAGGAGATAGGGCTCGTGCAGCACGCGGGGGTCGTCCACGACGTGGAAGGCGAGCCGGAGTTCGGCGAGGACGCCGCGCATCAGCTCGTCGGTGCGCGGGCTGCCGGCGAGGGCGACGAGCTCGCGGTGGAAGTGGATGTTGGCCGTGGAGACGCCCGGCCAGTCGTCGGTGCGGGCCGCGCTCTCGCCCTCCTCGACGGCGGCGACGAGGCCGTCGACGGCGTAGGGCGGCTGTCCGAGGCCTCGGACGACGGCGCACTCGACGAGCCGCCGGGTGCGGTAGATGTCGTCCACGTCACCCACGGCGAGGACCCGGACGAACACCCCGCGGTTGAGCTCGTGGACGAGCAGCCGCTCGTGGGTGAGGAGCCGGAAGGCCTCGCGGAGTGTGTTGCGGGACACACCGAGGGCGCCGCCGATGCTCTCCTCGGAGAGCCGGACGCCGGGCGGGAAGTAGCCCTCCGCGATCCGCGTCCGCAGGATGTCCGCGACCCGCTCCGCCGTGCTCGTACGCCCGAGCAGCGCGCGGTCGTCCGCCAGACCTCCGGCCTCACTCACGTCCACAGCGCCTCTCCCTTTCCGTTTCCGCGGCCGAGTCAACCGCAGAAAGCAGGAAGCGACAACATGCCTCTTGTCGGATCGTTGAACAATCCCCTACGTTGACGGCACAGACCCGGCAGCGGATCCAGGGCGAGCCCCCCGAACCGAGCAGCACCGCACAGCACCGCCGCACGACCAGGTGGGAAGGGAAGCACCACATGACCGGGGCCTCGATCGACCTCAACGCCGACCTCGGAGAGGGCTTCGGCCGCTGGACGCTGACCGACGACGAGCGACTGCTCTCCGTCGTCACCAGCGCCAACGTGGCCTGCGGCTTCCACGCCGGGGACGCGGCGACCATGCGGCGCGTCTGCGAGCTCGCGGCCGAACGGGGCGTACGGATCGGGGCCCAGGTGTCCTACCGGGACCTGGCCGGCTTCGGGCGGCGCTCGATGGACGTCCCGGCAGAGGAGCTGGCCGCCGAAGTGGCGTACCAGATCGGCGCCCTGGAGGTCTTCGCCCGGGCGGCGGGCTCGCGCGTCGCGTACGTGAAGCCGCACGGCGCGCTCTACAACCGGGTGGTCCGGGACGAGGAGCAGGCGGCGGCGGTCGTCGCGGGCGTCCTGCTCGCCGACCGGACGCTGCCCGTCCTGGGGCTCCCGGGGTCCCGGCTGCACGAGGCCGCTGCGGAGGCCGGACTTCCGGTCGTCCCCGAGGCCTTCGGCGACCGGGCCTACCGGGCTGACGGCTCCCTGGTGCCACGCGGGCAGGAGGGGGCCGTCGTCAGCGATCCGGCCTTGGTCGTGGAGCGCTCGGTGGCCATGGCCCGGTTCGGGGTTGTGACGGCGCACTGCGGAAGCGCCGTCGCCGTACGGGCCCGGTCGCTGTGCCTGCACGGGGACACCCCCGGCGCGGTGGACCTGGCCCGCCGGGTCCGGGAAGGCCTGGAGTCCTCCGGGCTCCGGGTGGCGGCCTTCGCATGAGCGTGCGGACGCTGCGCGTGGGCGAACGGGCCCTCCTGGTGGAACTGGCCGGCGGCGCGGAGACGGAGGCCTTCCACGCCGAGCTGCTGCGCCGACGGGCGGCGGGTGTGCTCCCCGCCGTACGGGAGATCGTGCCGGCGGCGCGGACGGTGCTGCTCGACGGGGTGGCGGACCCCGCCCGGCTCGCGGCGGAGGTGGAGCGCTGGGAGATCGGACCGCTCCACGCGCGCGTGGGCGCGGTGGTGGAGGTGCCGGTCCGCTACGACGGGCCCGATCTGGCGGAGGTCGCCGCGATGTGGGGGGTGTCCGTCGAGGGGGCGGTACGCCTCCACACGGCGGCCGAGTTCCGGGTCGCCTTCTGCGGGTTCGCGCCGGGCTTCGGCTATCTGACCGGTCTCGGCGAGCGGTACGAGGTGCCCCGGCGGGCCACCCCGCGCACCGCCGTCCCGGCCGGGTCGGTCGCGCTCGCCGGGCCCTACACGGGCGTGTACCCGCGTTCCTCCCCCGGCGGCTGGCAGCTGATCGGCACGACGGACGTCGTGCTCTGGGACGCCGGACGGGAGCCCGCCGCGCTGCTCGCGCCCGGCACCCGGGTCCGGTTCACGGTGGACGACCGGCCCGGCACGGAGATCGGTTCGGCGCCGGAGCCCGCCGCTGAGCACGGGTTCACGACGGAGGGCGGGCGGTGACCGACCGTGCCGTCGCCGTGGTCCGGGCCGGGGCGCTGACCACCGTGCAGGACCTGGGGCGCACGGGGTTCGCGCATCTCGGCGTGCCCCGCTCGGGCGCCCTCGATCCGGGAGCCGTACGGCTCCTCAACCGGCTCGCCGGCAACATCGGCGCCTCGGAGGGGGCGGCGGTCCTGGAGACCACCGTCGACGGGTGCGCGCTGCGGCCCCGGTGCGCCGTCACCGCCGCGGTGGGCGGGGCGCCCTGCCCGGTCCGGGTGGACGGGCGGCCGGCCGCCTGGGGGACGGCGATCCGCGTGCCGGCCGGGTCCCTCCTGGAGATCGGCGCGGCCGTCCGCGGGCTGCGCTCGTACGTGGCCTTCGGCGGCGGGATCGCCGTCGAACCGCTGCTCGGCAGCCGCTCCACCGACCTGCTGTCCGGGCTCGGCCCGGCGCCGCTGACCGAGGGTGCGGTGCTGCCGCTGGGGCCGGACACGGCCGTACGGGGGTCGGTCGACGCTCCTCCCTGGCCGGGCCCGCCGGACGAACTCGCCCTGCGGGTCCGGCTGGGCCCCCGCGACGACTGGTTCACCGCCGCCGCCCTGCGCACCTTCGCCACGCGCGCGTACCGGGTGTCGTCGGCGAGCAACCGGATCGGGCTGCGGCTCGAAGGACCGGCGCTCGACCGGGCCCTGCCGGGCGAGCTGGCGAGCGAGGGCATGGTCCTCGGCGCAGTGCAGGTGCCGCCGGACGGGCGCCCGGTGGTCTTCCTCGCGGACCATCCCACGACCGGGGGCTACCCGGTGGTCGCGGTGGTCCGGGAGGCCGACCTGGGCGCGGCGGCGCAGGCGGTGCCGGGGACTCCGGTGCGCTTCATGCTGACGCGCTGAGCCGGGACCCTCACGGGGAGGCGGGCGGCGGGCCGTAGCCTCCGCCGCCGGGGGTGCGCAGGACCAGGACGTCGTCGGGGCCCATCTCGGTCGTCGCCGCGCCGCCGAGGTGCTCGACGGTGCCGTCGGCGCGTTCCACGAGGTTCTCGCCGAGGGCGCCCGGCTCGCCGCCGGCCATCCCGTACGGCGGGACCCTGCGGTGTCCGGTGAGGAGGGCCACCGTCATCGGCTCCAGGAAGCGGATGCGGCGCTCCACGCCGTGGCCGCCGTGCCACCGGCCGTGCCCGCCGCCGTCCTCCCGTACCGCGAAGGAGTCGACCCGCACCGGGTGGCGCCATTCCAGGACCTCGGGGTCGGTGAGCCGGGAGTTGGTCATGTGGGTCTGGACCGCGTCGGCGCCGTCGAAGCCGTCCCCCGCGCCCGAGCCGCTGGCGACCGTCTCGTAGTACTGCACGCGCGCGTTGCCGAAGGTGACGTTGTTCATGGTGCCGGAGCCCTCGGCCTGGACGCCGAGGGCCGCGTACAGCGCGCCCGTGACGGCCTGGGAGGTCTCGACGTTTCCGGCGACGGTGGCGGCGGGGTGGACGGGCGCGAGCATGGAACCGGCCGGGACGCGGACCTCCAGGGGCTCCAGGCAGCCGCTGTTGAGCGGGATGTCCTCGTCGACGAGGGTGCGGAAGACGTACAGGACGGCCGCCATGACGACGGACGTGGGCGCGTTGGCGTTGCCGGGCAGCTGGGACGAGGTGCCGGTGAAGTCGACGACGGCGGAGCGCCGTTCGCGGTCGACGCGGACCGCGACCCGGATGACCGCGCCGCCGTCCGTCTCGTAGCGGTACGCGCCGTCGTGGAGTCGCGCGACGATGCGGCGGACGGACTCCTCGGCGTTGGCGCGGACGTGCCGCATGTACGCCTGAACGACGTCGAGACCGAACTCGTCGACGGTCCTGCGGAGTTCCTCGATGCCCTTCTCGTTGGCGGCGATCTGGGCGCGCAGGTCGGCGAGGTTGGTGTCGGGGTCGCGGGAGGGGTGGCGGGCGCCGGTGAGCAGGGCCCGGGTCTCGGCCTCGCGGAGCCGGCCGTCGCGGACGAGCAGCCAGTTGTCGAAGAGGACGCCCTCCTCCTCGATGGTGCGACTGAAGGCGGGCATGGAGCCGGGGGTGATGCCGCCGATCTCGGCGTGGTGGCCGCGCGAGGCGACGAGGAAGCGGAGCCCCTGGCCGGTGTCGTCGAAGACCGGGGTCACGACGGTCACGTCGGGCAGGTGAGTGCCGCCGTGGTACGGGTCGTTGATGGCGTACACGTCACCGGGCCGCAGGTCGTCCGCGCGCCGCCGCAGGACCTCTTTGATGGACTCGCCCATGGAGCCGAGGTGGACGGGGATGTGGGGCGCGTTGGCGATCAGGTTGCCCTCGGCGTCGAAGAGGGCGCAGGAGAAGTCGAGGCGTTCCTTGATGTTGACCGAGTGGGCGGTGTTCTCCAGGCGCACGCCCATCTGTTCGGCGATGGCCATGAAGAGGTTGTTGAAGACCTCCAGGAGGACCGGGTCCACCTCGGTCCCGGCGGCCACGCGCGCGGGGCGCGGTGTGACGCGGTGCAGGAGGAGGTGTCCGCCGTCGGTCGCGGTGGCCCGCCAGCCGGTGTCGACGACGGTCGTGGCGTCGGCTTCGGCGAGCAGCGCGGGGCCGTCGACGGTGTCGCCGGGGCGGAGGTCCTCGCGGCGGTGGAGAGGGGTGTCGTGGGGTGTGCCGCCGCTGTGCATCCGGACGGTGGCCCGGGGCGTGAGGGGGCCCGTCCGCTCGCCGGTGTCGACGAGGACGGGGCCGTGCGGGCCTGCGCTGCCGACGGCCTCCACGGAGACCGCCTCGACGACGAGCGGCTTGTCCATGGTGAACGCGTACCGAGTCCGGTGGAGGGCTGTGAACGCGGTTTTCATCGAAGCGGCGGGGGCGAGGTCGAGGGGGAGGCTCGCGTCCGTCCCCGCGTACCGCAGGAGCACGCGCGCATGGGTGGTGATCGCCGCGTCCGGCAGGCCGTCGGCGCGCAGGTCCTCACGGGTCCGCTCGGCGAGTTCGGCGCAGAGGGCCGTCACGCGCGCGTGGGTGTCGGGGGCGTCGAGCTCGGCCTCGACGGACCGCTCCCGCATGGCGGTGGCGTCGGCGAGCCCGATGCCGTACGCGGAGAGCACGCCGGCCAGTGGGGGTACGAGGACGGTGTCGATGCCCAGGGCGTCGGCGACGGCGCAGGCGTGCTGGCCGCCGGCGCCGCCGAAGCTGGTGAGGGCGTACCGGGTGACGTCGTGGCCGCGCTGGACGGAGATCTTCTTGACGGCGTTGGCCATGTTGAGGACGGCGATCTCCAGGAAGCCCGCGGCGACCTCCTCCGGGGTCCGGTCGCCGCCGGTCTCCGCGGCGAGGGCCGTGAACCGCTCGCGTACGACCTCGGCGTCCAGGGGCCGGTCGCCGGTCTCGCCGAACACGGCGGGGAAGTGGGCGGGCTGGACGCGGCCGAGCATGACGTTGGCGTCGGTGACGGTGAGCGGGCCGTCGCGGCGGTAGCAGGCGGGGCCGGGGACGGCGCCCGCAGAGTCGGGGCCCACGCGGTAGCGGCGGCCGTCGTAGTGGAGGACGGAGCCGCCGCCCGCCGCGACGGTGTGGATGCTCATCATGGGGGCCCGCATCCGCACCCCGGCGACCTGTGTACCGAGTTCACGCTCGAAGGCGCCCGCGTAGTGCGACACGTCCGTGGACGTGCCGCCCATGTCGAAGCCGATGACCCGCTCGTGTCCCGCCTGTGCCGAGGTGCGGGCCATGCCGACGACGCCGCCGGCCGGTCCGGACAGGACGGCGTCCTTGCCGCGGAAGTGGGCGGCCTCGCGCAGTCCGCCGTTGGACTGCATGAACATGAGGCGGATTCCGGCGAGTTCGCGGGCGACCTCGTCGACGTACCGGCGCAGGATCGGCGAGAGGTAGGCGTCGACGACGGTGGTGTCGCCGCGGGGGATCAGCTTGATGAGCGGGCTGACCTCGTGCGAGCAGCTGATCTGGGTGAAGCCGGCGGTCCTGGCGGCCTCGGCGATCCGGGTCTCGTGGGCAGGGTGGCGGTAGCCGTGCAGCAGGACGACGGCGACGGAGCGGAACCCGTCCTGGTAGGCGGCGGCGAGCGCCTCGGCGACGGCGGTGCCGTCCAGGGGGCGGACGACGTGGCCGTGGGCGTCGACGCGCTCCGGAACCTCGGCCACGCGCGCGTACACCGCCTCGGGCAGCACGATGTGCCGGTCGAAGAGCCGGGGCCTGTTCTGGTAGGCGATGCGGAGGGCGTCGCGGAACCCCTCGGTGACGAGGAGGAGGGTCGGTTCGCCGCGCCGCTCCAGGAGGGCGTTGGTGGCGACGGTGGTGCCCATCTTGACGACGGCGATCCGGTCGGCGGGGACGGGCTCGCCGGGGCCGAGGCCGAGGAGCGCGCGGATCCCGGCGACGGCGGCGTCCTGGTGGCGCGTGGGGTCGTGGTGACGTGTGGGGTCGTGGTCGTGGTCACGTGCGGGGTCGAGGTCACGTGCGGGGGCGTGGTCGCGTGTGGGGTCGTGGTCGCGTGTGGGGTCGTGCGAGAGCAGTTTGCGGGTGACGAGCCGCCCGTCGGGCCGCCGTCCGACGACGTCGGTGAAGGTGCCGCCCCGGTCGATCCAGAACTCCCAGCGCCCGTTCATCTCCCCATTGTGGCCGTGAGTGCGGCGGCGAGGGCGGCGTCCGCGCGCGCGTCCAGGGGTTCGGTGCCGGTGCCGTCGGCCCAGTGGCGGAGTTCGGCGCCGGCGAGCAGGAGCAGCTGTGGGAGCAGGTCGCGGCTGCGCCGCAGCACCCAGCCGGTTCCGGCGGTCGCGAGCCAGAGCAGGGCCTCCGCCCGGGTCGGCGGCGGCCCTGCGGGCTCCCGCGCGGGCGGTGCGCCGTGGGCGAGCCCCCGGGCGGCGAGGAGCCGGTGGAAGCCCGCGGCGACGGCCCGGTGGCCGCGTTCGCCCGGGTGGAGCCGGTCGGCGCTCCAGAGGGCGCGGTCCTCGGTCCAGGTGTCGTCGACGAGGTGCAGGTGGACCGTGTCGTACCGGTCGGACAGGGCGTGCACGACCGCGTTGACGGTGCGCTGGCGGCGCGCCAGCGGGCGGGCCAGGGGCGGCGGCAGGCCGAGCATCCGCCCGGGGTCGGGCAGGCACGCGGTGAGCAGGACGGCTCCGGCGGCGTCGAGGTCCGCGAGGACGCGGTCGAGGTGCTGGGCGAGGAGCGCGATGTCGAAGGTGCGGCGCAGCGTGTCGTTGACCCCGACCACCACGGAGGCGAGGTGCGGCCGGAAGGCGAGGGCCCGGCGCCGCTGGTCCTCGTCGACGTCCCGGCTGAGGGCGCCGCCGACGGCGAGATTCAGGAGCTGCGTCTTCCGTCCCTCGGCCGCGAGTCCGTCGGCGAGCAGGGGCGCCCAGCCGCGCCAGGCCCCGTCCACCCGGTCGCCGACGCCCTCGCTGAACGAGTCGCCGAGCACGGCGAAGCGGACGGGGCCGGCGGTGGCTCCGGACCCGGGAGGCACCGCCGTCCGGGACCCGAGGGACGACTCGACGGTCATCGGCGTGCCTCCTCGGTGCGGGACGGTACGGCCCGCGGCGGCAGCGAGGGCCAGGAGACGGCGGGCGGTGCGGGCGCCGGTACGGGAGACGGGGCGGACGCCGGTACGGAAGCCGGGGCGGACGCCGGTACGGAAGCCGGCGGCGCGTCGTGGGCGTGGAGGAACGCGGCCACCGACCGGTCCCAGGTGAATCGCTCCGCACGCGCGCGTGCGGCCGCGCGGCGGGCGGCCTCGGGAACGGCCAGCACCCCTCGTACCGCCTCCGCGAAGGCCTGCGGGGTGTCGGCGGCCACGGCCCCCGCGAGCCCGACGACCTCCGGGAGGGCGGAGGAGGCGCTGACGACGACCGGAGTACCGCAGGCGAGGGCCTCCAGGGCGGAGAGGCCGAACGTCTCCGCGGGCCCCGGGGCCAGGCACACGTCCGCCGCGGCCTGGAGATCCGCGAGGGCCTCCCGGTCGGCGACGTGCCCGAGGAACCGCACAGGAAGGCGTCGCTCGCGAGCCCGCCGCTCCAGGGCGCCCCGGAGGGGCCCGTCGCCCGCGACGACCAGCGCCGCCCGGAGCCCGGCGCCCCGGAGCTCCGCGAGGGCGTCCAGGGCCGTGCCGGGCCGCTTCTCGACGGAGAGCCGCGAGCACAGGGCCAGGAGCACCCGTTCCCCGTCCGCGTACCGGGCGCGCAGCACGGTGCTGCGGCGGCCGGGCCGGCAGCGTTCCAGGTCCACGCCGAGCGGAGCCCGTACGACGTTGCGCGCCCCGATCCGCAGGAACTCGCGCTCCGCCCACTCCGTGGTGCAGACGATCCGGGCGAAGGCCCAGGCCGTGCGGCGGTTGAGCCGGTCCGCCGCGCGGGCCGCGAGCGCCGGCGGAACGCCCCAGGTGCGCAGCACCCCGTCCGCCGTCTCGTGGGAGACCATCGCCGACGGCACCCGGGCGCGGCGCGCCCACTCCCCCGTCCACCGCAGGGTCGTACGGTCCGAGACCTCGATCCGGTCGGGGGAGAGTTCGTCGAGGAGGCGGCCGACCCGGCGCCGGTCGGCGAGGACCCGGTAGCCGCCGGTGCCGGGCAGGACGGGCCCCGGGAGGGTGATGACCCGGCCCTGCTCGGTGTGGTGGTCGCTCGCGACGTCGCCGGGGACGAGGAGGACGGGTTCGTGCCCGGCAGCGAGGTAGCCGCGGCCGAGCTGGTCGAGCGCGGTGCGCAGGCCGCCGGAGGTGGCGGTCACGAAGTTGGCGAGCCGCACGATCCGGAGCCCGCCGCCCGGCCCACTGCTCGGGCCGCCGCCCGGCCCTCCGCCCGGCCCTCCGCCCGGCGCGGTGCGCGCGCCGTTCATGCCGCCACCGCCGTCCGCTCGCGCAGGACCTCCTGATAGTGGCCGATCAGCTCGTCGCCGAGCGCCTCCCAGGTGCGGCCCTCGACGGCGGCCCGGCCGGCGAGGCCGTAGGCGGCGCGCACGTCCGGGGCGGCCGCGAGCGAGGTGACGGCCTCCCGCAGCGCGTCCGGGTCGCCCGGCGGTACGAGGAGCCCCGTACGCCCGTGGTCGACCAGGTCCAGGGGCCCGCCGGCGGCCGGGGCGATCACCGGGACGCCGCTCGCCATGGCCTCCTGGACGGTCTGGCAGAACGTCTCGTACGGGCCGGTGTGGACGAAGACGTCGAGCGAGGCGAAGATCCGGGCCAGGTCGTCGCCGGTACGGCGGCCCAGGAACCGGGCGTCCGGCAGGGCGCCGCGCAGCCCGGGCCCGCTGGGCCCGTCGCCGACGACGACGGTCCGCACGCCCGGTACGCCGCGGATCCCGGCGAGCAGGTCCACGCGCTTCTCCGGCGCGAGACGGCCGACGTAGCCGACGAGGACTTCGCCGCCGGGAGCGAGTTCGCGGCGCAGGCCGGCGTCGCGCAGGTCGGGGCGGAAGCGGACGGTGTCCACGCCGCGCCCCCACAGCCGGATGCGGCGGATGCCCTGGGCCTCCAGGTCGCGTACGGCGGCGGACGACGGGGCGAGGGTGCGGTCGGCGGCGCCGTGGACGGCGCGCAGCCGGCGCCAGGCGGCGCCCTCGCCGGTGCCCACGTACGTACGGGCGTATCCGGCGAGGTCGGTCTGGTAGACGGCGACGGCGGGGATGCCGAGCCGGGCGGCGGCCGTCATTCCGCGCACCCCGAGGACGAAGGGTCCCGCGAGGTGGACGAGGTCGGCGCCGTGCGCGGCGATGGCGGCGGCGACGCGGCGGCTGGGCAGCGCGACCCGGACCTGGGGATAGCCGGGCAGGGGCAGCGAGGGCACCCGGACGACGGCGCAGGGTGCGTCGGCGTCCGCCGCCGGGTCGGCGACGGCGGGGGCGATGACGAGCGGAACGTGGCCCCGTCGGACGAGGTGGCGCGCGGTCTGAAGGGCGCAGTGCGCCACACCGTTGACATCGGGAGGGAAGGATTCTGTGACGATGACGACACGCATACGGGTGTTGTCGTCCCGCTTGGCGTGTACCCGCCGACGTCGATCTGGACGGCGGGGGAACGTCCCATGAGCGTTTCGCCGTGAGCTCCGGCGGGCTCGCCGGGCGTCCGGTCACCGGACGCCCGGGGCGGGGCCACGATCGGCGGGATCTCCGCCGCAGGCCGCGCCGCCCCGGGGTCCGGGAGTCGGTCGGAACGGGCCTTCAGACCTGGGGAGGGGTCAGATCTGGGGCCGGGTCAGACCTGGAGATCCGGTCCTATCCGGTTGCGCACCGCGGTCTGGACCTCGGCTTCCTCGGCCGGGTCGGCGGCGAGGCGGCGGAGCCGCTCGGCGACCCGTACGTCGCCGGTCTCGGCGTGCTGGGCGGCCACCTCGCGGGTGGTCTCCTCGCAGTCCCAGAGGCACTCGACGGCGAAGCCGGTCGCGAAGGTGGGGTCGGTGGCGGCGAGCGAGCGGGCCACTCGTCCGCGCAGCTGGGAGGAGGACGTCTCGCGGTAGACGTGGCGGAGCACGGGTGCGGCGCAGGCGATGTCGAGGCGGCCCGCCCCGTCGACGAGGACGGCGAGTTCGGGAGCGTCGGGTCCGGCGGAGCGGATGGTCCCGCGCAGCGCCCCGAGGACGAGTCCGGCGTCCTGCGCGGTGCCGCGGCAGGCGAGGACCTCGGCGGCGGCGGTGCCGAGCTCGTCGGTGCGCCGGACCCACGCGCGGGCACGGGCGACCGCGTCCTCGCCGCACATGCGCCGGTAGGCGGCGACGGCCGCCTCGGCGACAGTGCGGGATCCGCCGTCGACGGCGGCCTCCACCAGGTCGAGGACGGCGGGGTCCCGCGATGCGGCGAGGTGGTGGAGCGCGGCTCCGCGCGCCCCCGTCGAGCCGTCGCGGGCGGCGGCGAGGATTTCGGGACGGTCCTCGGGACCGGCGACGGCGGCGAGGCAGCGGGCGGCGGGGCCGTAGAGCACGGCACCTCGCTCGTACCCCGCCTGCGCCCAGTCGAGGACGGCGCGCACGCTCCAGCCGGGGCGGGGACCCGCGGGGCGCATCTGGCGCTGCCAGCGGTCGAAGGACCCCTGTTCCTGCGCGGCCCTGACGCGGGCGCCCACGGCGTCCCGCTGGTCCTCGGCCCACAGCCGCCAGGGCCGGGGCTCGAAGGCGTCGCGCACGACGGTCGCCAGTTCGGCGTCGCCCGCCGGGTCGGCCGGGAAGCGGGCGAGCACGGGGAGGGCGAGCCCGCGGAGCCCGGCGTCGTCGTCGCGCAGGGCCAGCTCGTCCAGGGCCCAGGCCCAGTTCGAGCCGGTCGCCGCGTAGCTCCGGAGCAGGAGCAGGGCGTCCTGGCGTCCGTAGGAGGCGAGGTGCCCCAGGACGGCGAGCGCGAGCCCGGTCCTGGACTCCTCGGGGTCGAGGTGGTCCTCGGCACCGAAGAGGTGCGCCTCGATCTCGTCGAGACCGCCGTGGAGGTCCAGGTAGAGACGGGCGTAGTAAAGGGAGCGGTTCTCGACCTGCCAGTCGTGGCGGGGGTCGGCGAGAACGCAGTGGTTGAGGGCCGCGAGGGCCTCGGCCCGTGGCGCGGCGAGCGCGTGCAGGGTGCCGTCGCCGCGGCCCCTCTGCAGCAGGCCGAGCAGGGTGCCGCTCGGCGCTATGACTGGATCGAACATGGAAGACGCCTCACATCAAGCTGTCGACACGACCGGGGGAGACCGGGAAAACCCGGGTCAGGCGGTACATCTCTGTACACCTAGGCCGTGCGGCAACATGTCGGGCCGCTCGTCGTCCTTCGCTTGCCAGTGACCATCTTCCTCTACCTCTCGTCGGTGGCCCGGTCTGCCGGGCTCGACGTCATGATGACCCACCCATTTCGCCACCGCGACCACATTTACGACGCTGCTCTCACCTGGGGTTCAGTACCCGTTCACCGGGCTCCGAAGAGCTCCAGGAGGTCGGCCTTGCCGAACATGCGGGCGGTGTCGACGGCGGACGGAGTCCCGGACTCCGGATTTGCGCCGCCGGCGAGCAGGGCGCGGATGACGGCGTCCTCGCCCTTGAAGACGGCGCCCGCGAGCGGGGTCTGGCCGCGGTCGTTGGCGCGGTCCGCGTCGGCACCGCGCTCCAGGAGGGCCGAGACCGCGGCGGCGTGGCCGTGGTAGGCGGCGAGCATGACGAGGGAGTCGCCCTTGTCGTTGGTGAGGTTCGCCGGGACGCCCGCGTCGACGTAGGCGGCCAGGGCGGCGACGTCCCCCGTGCGCGCGAGGTCGAAGACCTTGGACGCCAGCTCGATGACCTCGGGGTCCGGAGTCTCGCTCATCGGGTGGAACCGCCTCTCTCCTGCAGTGTTGACCTGCGCACGGCAAGCGCGGCCGTACGAGTGAATCGACAGGGTACTGCCCGTCGGGCGACATGACCGCGCCCGACTGAGGCGAAGATCACCGCGATCCACCCTCGACTCGCCTCTAGCTCACCGCCGGGTTTTCGCCACCCGGCGAGGCATCCGCGTTGCGCCGGTCAAGTGAAATCAGGCGAATTTCACTCTCATGCACCTTTAGTCACATAGATACTTGCTGTGAACCTGGAAGGACTCATGGTGACTGTCCCCTCAACCAGGAGAACACCAAATGATCCTGTCCATCTCAGGCGTGGTCCTGCTCGGCATCATCTGCTTCCTGTTCTTCAAGAAGGACGGGATGAAGGCCTCCCACGCCCTCGTCAGCGCGCTGTTCGGCTTCTACCTCGCGGGCACCGCCATCGCCCCGAGCATCACGGCGGGCGGGCAGAGCCTCGCCGGTCTCCTGGGCGGAATCAAGTTCTGACGCCCCGAGGGGGCGCCCCGCCCCCGCCCCCTCAATCAGGGGGTGTCTTGTCGATCAGGCCGGGCTCGCGGTGTCCGGCACCGCGCCTCGCCGCGTTGTCGCCACTCGCCGTGGCTCCCTCCTCCGCCGTGCGACGCACGGCACCAGACACCGCTCCCTGATCCGGCCTGATCGACAAGACACCCCCTAGCCCCTTCCACGAAACCAGGAGTACGACGTGGCCCGGCGACCACTCCCCCGCATTCTGAGCAGCGGCAGCGCGCAGATCGCTCGTAGCCGAGAGATCGCGCGCACGGCCGCCGACAGCGCCACCGACGTGCTCCAGCCGCTGATCACGGTCTCCCGTGGTCTGCGGAAGCTGGCCGCGACCGCGCGCGCCAAGTGGGTCGCGACCCCCAAGGAACGGCGCGGTCCCACGCTGCTCCTGGTCGCGGCCTGCGTCCTGGTCGTCGCCCTCGTGCCGTACGGGCCGCTGCTCGCGCTCGTCACGCTCATGGGCGCCGCCGCGTGGAAGGGGCGCGAACGCCCGGTCGTCAAGACCGGGCCCGACGACGCGGAGATCGCCCGGCTCAAGGGCCTGTACGAGGCCCTCGTGCCGTACTTCTCCGTCCCCGACGACCCCTCCCCGCTCTTCGCCCACGGCGGCGACTGGAGCGGCGCCTTCGCGGAGTACGCCTTCGACGAGGACGGGCGGCCGACCCGGCTGAGGATCGCGTACCCCCCGTACTTCACCGACGGCGAGCCGGCCGCACGCGCCCGCGTCGAGCAGCTGCTGCACGCCAAGTCCGGCCGCGGCCGCGAGTACCACTTCGACTGGGACCAGGAGGGCAACCGGCTCGTCATGAGCGTGCTGCCCGCCCTGCCCACCACCATCGCCGCCCAGCGTTTCGTCACGGTGCCGGGCGAGACCGTGCTCGGCTTCACCGACGGGGACGCCGTCCAGCGGACCGTGCCCGTGGTCGCGGCGGACGGCACGGAGGACGCCCCGGCCGTGGTCTGGCGCACCGGCCCCCGCTCCACCGAGCCGCACCTGCTGGCCGTGGGCCAGCCCGGCAGCGGCACCACCTCCCTGCTGCGCTCGATCGCCCTCCAGGCCCTCCCGCACGGGGACGTGCTGATCGTCGAGGGCGGCGGCACCGGCGAGTACGCCTGCCTGACCGGCCGCGACGGGGTCCTCGCCGTCGAGTGCGGCCTCTCCGGCGCCCTGGCCAGCCTGGAATGGGCGGCGCACGAGACGGAGCGTCGGCTCATCGCCGCCAACCGCGCCCGCCAGGCGGGGCACCCCGCGCCGGAGGACACCCGGCGGCCGCTGTGGATCCTCCTCGACCGGCCGGGCGTCCTCGGTCACCTGGCCGCCGCCGACGGGCGCCCCGACCCGCAGGAGCTGCTCCAGGTGCCGCTGCGGCACGGGCGCGCGGCGCAGGTCACGGTGGTGGTGGCCGAGCAGTTCGACAGCACGGACACGCTGAGCGAGACGGTACGGAGCCACACCCGGGCGCGGATCGTGCTCGGCCCGGCCTCCCCCGAGCAGATCGAGTCCGTCCTCGGCGTCGCACCGCACACCACGCCGACGCCCCAGGTGCCGCCGGGCCGTGGCTACGCCCGGCTCGGTACGGGCCCGGTCCTGCGGCTCCAGGTGCCGGCGACGCCCGACCCGTACGACGACGCCACGAGCGAGGCGCACTGTCAGGCGGTCCTCGCGCTCCTTCCGGAACGCCGCGCGGCGGCGGACCCGGTGGCTGTCGCATCGGTGGGATACGAGACCGTGGCGGCGGAGACGGTGGCAGTCGGGACAGTGGCCCCCGAGACGGTGCCGGTCGCGGCGGTGACGGCGGTCGAGACGGTGCCGGTCGCGGCGGTGACGGCGGTCGAGACGGTCCCGGCCTCGGCCCCCGACCCGGCCCCCGCGCCCCGCCACGAGCCCGGCCCGGTCCCCGCCCTGCCGCTCCATCAGCCCGACGCCGCCCCGGTCGCCCCCGTCGCCCCCGTCGCCCCCGTCGCCCGCTACGAGGCCGAACCCGCCGCGCGCCTCGCGCCGGACCCGGGCCCGGCGCCCCGCCACGCTCCGGTCGCGGCCGAGGGCTGAGCACGCCCACGGACATGCCGAGAGGCCGGTACGGACCCGCGTCCGTACCGGCCTCTCGGCGCGCTCCCCACCTCGTACGCTCCCTACGCGTTACGCCACGAACGAGCGGGGCGGTTCCACTCCCCCGCCCGCGCCCGACTCCACCAGCCGCGCCGCGGCGGCCAGCCGGGCGGCGGCCTCGTCGGCGACCGGGCCACCGACCGTGAAGGGCAGCCGGATGAAGCCCTCGAAGGCGCCGTCCACGCCGAACCGCGGGCCCGAGGGGACCCGGACGCCGACGCGTTCGCCCGCCTCGGCGAGCCGGGAGCCGGAGAGCCCGCCGGTGCGGACCCAGAGGGTCAGCCCGCCGCGCGGCACCGAGAACTCCCACTCCGGCAGCTCCCTGCGGACCGCAGCGACGATCGCGTCCCGGTTCACGCGCGCCTGTGCGCGCCGGAGGCTCACGGCCTCCTCCCAGCCGCCGGTCCCCATCAGCCAGTTCACACCGAGCTGTTCCAGCACGGGGGTGCCGAGGTCCGCGTACGCGCGCGCGGCCACGAGGGAGCGGATGACGTCCGGGGCTGCCCGGACCCAGCCGATCCGCATGCCCGCCCAGAAGGCCTTGCTGGCCGAGCCGACCGTCAGGACCGTCGAGCCGGCCGGGTCGAAGGCGCAGACCGGCCGGGGCATCTCCAGGTCGTCGTCGAGGTGCAGCTCGGTCATCGTCTCGTCGACGACGAGGACCGTGCCGGCCGAGCGGGCCGCGTCCACGAGCTGGCGCCGCTGGTCCTCGTCGGCCAGCGCGCCGGTCGGGTTGTGGAAGTCGGCGACGACGTACGCGAGGCGGGGCGCCGCGTCCCGCAGCACCTGCCGCCAGCGGCCCATGTCCCAGCTGCCGAGCCCCTCGGACATGGCGACGGGGACGAGCCGGGCACCGGCCTCCCGCATGAGCTGGAGGATGTTGGCGTACGAGGGCGACTCGACGGCGATGCGCTCGCCGCGCCCCGCGAAGAGGTGGCAGATGGCGTCGATGGCGCCCATGGCCCCGGTCGTCACCATGATCTGCTCGGGCATGGTGGGGATGCCGCGCGCCGTGTAGCGGTCGGCGAGCGTCTGGCGCAGCGCGGGCAGCCCGGCCGGGTAGTCGCCGTGCGTGTGGGCGTAGGGCGGCAGCTCCTCCAGGGCGCCCTGGACGCCCCGGGTGAGCCAGGGCTCGGGTGCGGGCAGGGCCGCGCAGCCGAGGTCGATCAAGGAGCCGAGGGCCTCCGGGGGCAGCGGTTCGAGGCCGCGCGCGGGCAGCGGGTTCCCGGCCGGCACGGCCGTCCAGCTGCCGGCCCCGCGGCGCGACTCCAGGAAGCCCTCGGAGCGCAGCGCCTCGTAGGCGGCGGCCACCGTCGTCCGGCTGACGGTCAGGGCGACGGCGAGCTCCCGCTCGGCGGGCAGGCGGGCGGCGACGGGGACGCGGCCCTCCAGGACGAGGAGGCGGATGCCGTCGGCGAGGGCCCGGTAGGCGGGCGGCTTGCGGGCGCCGGGTCCCGCTGGCCGGGACTGCTGCGCCTGGAGCTGCCGGGCGAGCTGTGCCGGCCCCACCGCCGAAGTCCACTGAGCCATCGAAATCAGTCCACCTTCATCGAATTGGCCATGGTTGGCGCCCAATATCCCGCCACAGAGTGTCATGAGCCAGTCCACTACCACCACCCTAGGGGGAAGTCCCTTGTCCATCGCCTCCGGCCTCCACGGCCGGCACCTCACCCGTCGGCTCGCCCAGCTGTACGTCGGTCTGACGCTGTACGGGGTGAGCTCGGCGCTCCTGGTGCGCAGCGGGCTCGGCCTGGAGCCCTGGGGCGTCCTCCACCAGGGTCTCGCCGAGAAGACCGGGCTGACCATCGGCGTGGTGTCGATCATCGTCGGGGCGGCCGTGCTGCTCCTGTGGATCCCGATCCGGCAGAAGCCGGGCCTGGGCACCGTCTCCAACGTCTTCGCGATCGGCATCGCGATGGACGGCACGCTCGCGCTCGTCCCCGACGTCCACGGACTGGCCGGACAGGTGCCGCTCCTCGCGCTCGGCATCGTCCTGAACGGGGTCGCCACCGGCCTGTACATCGCGGCGCGGTTCGGCCCCGGCCCGCGCGACGGGCTGATGACCGGGCTGCACCGGCTCACCGGCCGGTCGATCCGGCTCGTGCGGACGGCGATCGAGGTGGCCGTCGTCGCGACCGGCTTCGCGCTCGGCGGTTCGGTCGGCGTCGGAACGGTCCTGTACGCCCTGGCGATCGGGCCGCTCGCCCAGTACTTCCTGCGCTGGTTCGCCGTCCCCGAGACGGAGTCCGTCGGGCCGGAAGCCTCATCGGAAGAGGAGTCCGGCCGCCCGGCGGTCGCCCCCGGGACACCGGGACACGCCATACTGCGCCCGTGACTCGCGTACGCCACCCCTATCTCGACCACCCCTCCCCCCTCGCGTTCGCCCACCGCGGCGGCACGGCGAACGGCCTGGAGAACACCGCGGCCGCCTTCCGCCGGGCCGCCGCGGCGGGCTACCGCTACTTCGAGACCGATGTGCACACCACGGCCGACGGGGCTCTCGTCGCCTTCCACGACGCGACCCTCGACCGGGTCACGGACGCCTCGGGCCGGATCCGCGACCTGCCGTGGGCGGCGGTCCGCGAGGCCCGCGTGGCGGGCGAGGAACCGCTGGCGCTCTTCGCCGACCTCCTGGAGGAGTTCCCGGAGGCCCGCTGGAACGTGGACCTCAAGACCGAGTCGGCGCTGCACCCGCTGGTGAACCTCATCCGCAGGAAGCGCGCCTGGGACCGGGTCTGCGTGGGCTCCTTCACCGAGGCGCGGGTGGCGCGGGCCCAGCAGATGGCCGGGCCCAGGCTGGCCACCTCGTACGGGGTGCGCGGGGTGATCGGGCTACGGATGCGCTCGTTCGGCATCCCGGCGGCGGTACGGGCCGGGGCGATCGCCGCACAGGTCCCGGAGCGCCAGGCCGGCATCCCCGTGGTCGACCGCCGTTTCGTACGGGAGGCGCACGCGCGCGGGCTCCAGGTCCACGTCTGGACGGTGAACGATCCGGACCGGATGAACTCTCTCCTCGACCTGGGCGTGGATGGCATCATGACCGATCATCTGGAGACGCTGCGCTCGGTCCTTACCGAGCGGGGGGTGTGGGTCTGAGCGCGCGTCGAGCCGACGCGGGAGCGGATCACGGGGACGAGCGAGGGGGCGCGGCGTTGACCGCAGACACCACGGAACCGGAGGAGTACGCCACCGGTCCCGCCGAACGGCGGCGCGAGCAGCACGGCTGGTACTTCTACGACTTCGCGTGCTCGGTGTACTCGACGAGCGTGCTGACCGTGTTCCTCGGCCCCTACCTGACCTCGGTGGCGCGGGCGGCGTCCGACGCCGAGGGCTTCGTGCACCCGCTCGGCATACCCGTGCGGGCCGGCTCGCTCTTCGCGTACGCCGTGTCCGCCTCGATCGTGGTCGCGGTCCTGGTGATGCCGCTGGTGGGCGCGGTGGCGGACCGTACGGGCCGGAAGAAGCCGCTGCTCGCGGCGGCGGCGTACCTGGGGGCCGCGGCCACGGCGGGGATGTTCTTCCTGGCCGGCGAGCGCTACCTCCTGGGCGCGTTCCTGCTGATCGTGGCGAACGCCTCGCTCGCGGTTTCGATGGTGCTCTACAACGCCTATCTGCCGCAGATCGCGGAGCCGGACGAGCGGGACAAGGTCTCGTCGCGCGGCTGGGCCTTCGGCTACACGTCCGGCGCGCTGGTCCTCGTGGGGAACCTGGTCCTGTACTCGGGCCACGACTCGTTCGGCCTCACCGAGGGCGAGGCGATCCGGATCTGTCTCGCCTCGGCCGGTGTGTGGTGGGGCGCCTTCACCCTCGTACCGCTGCGGCGGCTGCGCGACCGGCACGTCCGCGCGGACGGGGACGAGCGGGCGGGCGCGGTCGGCAGCGGCTGGCAGCAGCTGCGGGCGACCCTCAAGGACATGCGCCGGTACCCGCTGACGCTCTCCTTCCTGCTCGCCTATCTGGTCTACAACGACGGCGTGCAGACGGTGATCTCGCAGGCATCCGTGTACGGCTCGGAGGAGCTGGGCCTGGATCAGACGACCCTGATCACGGCGGTGCTGCTGGTCCAGGTGCTCGCGGTGGCGGGCGCCCTGGGGATGGGGCGACTCGCCCGGTCGTACGGTGCCAAGCGGACGATTCTCGGCTCGCTCGCGGTCTGGACGCTGATCCTGGCGGCGGGCTACTACCTGCCGGCCGACGCACCCGTGTTCTTCTACTGCCTGGCGGCCGCGATCGGCCTGGTCCTGGGCGGCAGCCAGGCCCTGTCGCGCTCGCTGTTCTCGCATCTGGTGCCGCGCGGCAAGGAGGCGGAGTACTTCTCGGCGTACGAGATGAGCGATCGTGGACTGAGCTGGCTGGGTCCACTTGTGTTCGGTCTCGCGTATCAGCTGACCGGAAGCTATCGGGATGCCATCATCTCTCTCGTGATCTTCTTCGCTGTCGGGTTCGCCCTGCTCGCCAGGGTCCCGGTGCGGCGAGCGGTGGAGGAGGCGGGCAACCCGCTGCCGGAGCGAATTTAGACAGCGAATTTAGACGCGGAAGTGAAAGCCCGATAGTGTACGCCTTTGGCCTGCCAGGCGGACCGTTACTGCGTGCTGCTTTGGTGAAGACAGTGAGTTACATCTGATGTCAGATGTGACAAAACGGGCACTGGTGGGTACAACAAGGGGCGGCACGACGGGCGACGCATGACCCGGCACGGGAATCTTTACCGCCGACCGGACGTTGACCGGATAACGACGACAGCGACACCTGTCCTGTGGGCGACAAGCCCGGGAGGCACGATTCATGAGTGAGCGAGCTCTTCGCGGCACGCGCCTCGTGGTGACGAGCTACGAGACCGACCGCGGCATCGATCTGGCCCCGCGCCAGGCCGTGGAGTACGCATGCGAGAAGGGCCATCGTTTTGAGATGCCCTTCTCGGTGGAAGCGGAAATTCCGCCGGAGTGGGAGTGCAAGGTCTGCGGAATCCAGGCACTCCTGGTGGACGGGGACGGACCTGAGGAGAAGAAGGGCAAGCCTGCGCGTACGCACTGGGACATGCTCATGGAGCGCCGCACCCGCGAGGAGCTGGAGGAGGTCCTTGCCGAAAGGCTGGCCGTCCTGCGCTCCGGCGCCATGAACATCGCCGTGCATCCGCGCGACAGCCGCAAGTCCGCGTAGCGGACAGAGCGGACGAACAACGCCGAGGGGCCCGGTACACGCAGTGTGTACCGGGCCCCTCGGCGTTTCCGCATGCCCGTGAACCGGACGAGTCCGGCGCGGCGGAACTCCGCGCACCCCGGAGGGATACGCGGAGCGAGTACGGCGTCGGTCAGGGCATCAGGGGCGAGCGGGGCTCATCGGGCCGACGGGGGCCCTGGTTCGCGTCCTCGCGGACGACCTCGCCCTGGACGACCTTTCCGTCCGGGCGACGCATGCGCGCCTGCTGGAAGGCGTCCTGGAGGCTGCCGGGAGGCGCGGCGGTCATACGGCGCTCGACGGCCTTCTCCGCGTACCGCCCGAGGAACGAGCGGACCTGCGGGATCAGCAGCAGGAGTCCGGCCGCGTCCGAGACGAGGCCGGGGATCATCAGGAGCAGGCCGCCGAGCATCAGGAAGCCGTTGCGGCCCTCCGCACCGGTCTTCCCGGCCACCGAGGGCACCTCGCCCGTCTGGGCGGCCGCCTGTGCCTGCTGGAAGGTCGTGGTGAGGTTCCGGAAGGCGCGCCGGCCCGCCCGCTTCATGACGGTGGCGCCGAGTACGGCGCCACCGACGAGCAGGGCGAGCACGGTCAGCGCGCCCGTCGCGTTCGCCACCACCGTGAGCAGCCAGATCTCCAGGACCAGCCAGACGGCGATGCCGAGCGGAAGGAACGTGCGCGCGCGAGAGCGCTTGGGGGCGAGAGGAGGCGTTGCGCCGGTCGTCATGGTCACCAGTGTGCCTGGCACTCCGCCGGAACGTCGTAAAGGAGGAATCAGTACGCGCGACGGGGAAAACCCCGCCTCGGAGGTGTCAGGAGGACTTGCGGCCGAGCTTCCGGCCGACCTTCTCCGCCCGCGCCGTCAGGCCCCAGCCGGTGACCCGCCACAGCGCTTCGACGACGATGTTCCGGCTCATCTTGGAGTCGCCGATCTCGCGCTCCACGAAGGTGATCGGGACCTCGACGACATGGAAGCCGGCGGCGACCGCGCGACGGGCCAGGTCGACCTGGAAGCAGTAGCCCGCGGAGGCAACGTCCTCCAGGCCCAGGCCCTCCAGGGTCTCCTTGCGGAAGGCCCGGTAGCCGCCGGTGACGTCCCGGATCGGCACGTCGAGCATCACGCGGGAGTAGAGGCTGCCGCCCCGGGAGATGAACTCACGGGACTTCGGCCAGTTCACGATCCGACCGCCGGGCACCCAGCGGGAGCCGAGGACCAGGTCCGCGCCCTTGAGCGCGGTGAGCAGCCGCGGCAGCTCCTCGGGCTGGTGCGAGCCGTCCGCGTCCATCTCGACGAGGACGCCGTATCCGTGCTCGATGCCCCAGCGGAAGCCGGCGAGGTAGGCGGCGCCGAGCCCCTCCTTGCCCTTCCGGTGCAGGACGTGGACGTGATCGTCCTCGGAGGCGATCTCGTCCGCGAACTTGCCCGTGCCGTCGGGGCTGTTGTCGTCGGCGACGAGAACGTGCGCCTCGGGTACGGCCTCCCGCACCCGCGCGACGATCGGCTTGATGTTCTCCGCCTCGTTGTAGGTCGGAATGATCACCAAGGCCTTGCCGAGCGGGCCGTAACGCCTCTGGCCACCGTCGTTCACTACTGCCCCTTCGGATACAAACGCAGGACCCCACCATAGCGAGGTCCCCGGAGTGCTCCGGCGCGGTGGTCGTGCGGTGACGGGACATATGGGGGCGGTTGCCGTGCGGTGCGGGGCCCGTCGTCCTTCGGTCCGACCTGGGATCCGCTGGCTGCGGGTCGACCGAGAGCCGTTGTCTACTGAACGTCCGGGCCCCACCCGGGTCGCACCTTCCGCCGGAGAAACCTTCCCTCGCGGCCGAGGCGCGGGCGGCGGTCGGCGACTGCGGGGCGGTTTCAAACGGTCGGACGTCCTGTGGTGGACGCGGAGAACCTACCCGCCCCCGACCGTCGACTGTCAATACCCGCTTGACCTGCGGAGACTCCCTGAAAGGCCAGGCCGGAGGGGAAGATCCGCAGGTCGGGGACAAGCGTGCGGAGCGGTGCTCCAGGGTCGGAAATATCCCTACATCACTCGTTCGGCCGTACGAACACCGTCTGTCCGTACACCACCGTACGCAGGCAGACGGGGAGCTCCGCGCCGGGCGACAGATCGGGCAGACCCGGCGTACCGGAGCGGGGGTCGGTGGACCAGCGGGCCACCCGGTCGTCGGGTGCCTGGACGAGAAGTTCGCCCGTGCGCCAGACCGCGTAGTCGGCGGGGGCGCCGGGGACGAGCGTCCCTGCGTCGTCCCGGCCCACGGCCCGCCAGCCGCCCCGGGTGTGGGCGGTGAAGGCGGCCCGGACGGAGATCCGGTGCTCGGGGGTGCGGTGGAAGGCGGCGGCCCGGACGGTGCCCCACGGGTCGAGCGGGGTGACCGGGCTGTCGGATCCGAAGGCCAGCGGCACACCGGCGCGGAGCAGTGCCGCGTACGGGTTGAGGGTCCTGGCCCGCTCGACGCCGAGCCGGTCGGCGTACATGCCGTCCTCGCCGCCCCAGAGCGCGTCGAAGGCGGGCTGGACCGAGGCGGTGAGGCCCAGCTCGGCGAAGGCGGCGACGGTCTCGGGGGTGAGCATCTCGGCGTGCTCGACGCGGTGCCGGGCGGCCCGGATCCGGGCGAGGCCGAGCTTCTCGGCGGCGGCGCGGACGCCCTCGACGACGGGGGTGACGGCGGCGTCCCCGATGGCGTGGAAGCCGGCCTGGAGCCCGGCCTCGGTGCAGGCCACGACATGGGCGGCGACGGCGGGCGCGTCCAGATGGGCGGCCCCCGTGTGGGTGCCGTCCGGGTGGTCCGCGTACGGCTCGTGGAGGCAGGCGGTGTGCGAGCCGAGGGAGCCGTCGGCGAACAGGTCGCCGGCCGCCCCGAGGGCGCCCAGCGCCCGCACCCGCTCGATGTCGAGGTCCGCCCAGTAGCCGACGACCCGGGGCCCGGCCTCGGCGCGGGCCAGGTCAAGGAGGCCGGTGAAGTCCTCCTCCGACGAGATCTGGGGGCCGCCGCACTCGTGCAGGGTGCCGATGCCGAGGGAGGCGGCGTGGCTCCGGGCGGCCCGCTGCGCTTCCGTGCGCTGCGCCGGCGAGACGGCGGCGAAGGCGGCGGCGCGTACGGCGTGATGCGCGTCACCGGTGAGCGGCCGCTGCCCGTCGTGGAAGCCGTCCAGGTCGCGGACGCCGGGGACGAGGTCGAGGAGGGCGGTCGTGACGACGGCCGAGTGCACGTCGATCCGGGTCAGGTAGAGCGGGCGGCCGCCGGTGAGCCCGTCGAGCTCGGCGCGGGTGAGCGGGCGGCGCTCGGGCCAGCGCGAGGCGTCCCAGCCGTGGCCGATGAGGATGCGGTCCGCGGGGCGGGCCGCGGCGTGGGCCCGGATCAGCTCCGCCGCCTCGGCGAGCGAGGCGGCGGAGGCCAGGTCGAGGCCGGTGAGGGCGAAGCCGGTGGCCGTGGTGTGCACGTGCGCGTCGACGAACGCCGGGGTGACGAGCGCGCCCTCCAGGTCGACCACCTCGTCCACGCCGGAGGCGAAGGCGTCGGCCGCGCCCTCCGAGCCCACCCACGCGACGTGCCCGCGCTCCACCACCATGGCGGTGGCGAAGGGATCGGCGGGGCTGTGGACTTCCCCGCCGCGCAGCAGCACGGTGCGGTGCTCGGCGGCGGAGGCGGCGGACGCCGTAGACATGGGCTCACTCATGTGACCAAGGCTATGACCTGCCGGGACCCGGTTTGTCCGGCAGGTCCCCGAAGGCCGTCGGACGCGCGGTCAGATGCGCGGCGGCCGGGCCTCGTACGGGGTGGACAGGACGACGGTCGTCCGGCTGGAGACCCCGGCCTGCGAGCGGATGCGGCTGAGCAGGTGTTCCAGCTCCAGCGGCGTGGCGACCCTGACCTTGAGGATGTAGTTCTCGTCGCCGGCGACGCTGTGGCAGGCCTCGATCTCCGGGATGTCGGCGAGCCGGTCGGGGGTGTCGTCGGGGGCGCTCGGGTCGAAGGGTTTGACCGAGATGAAGGCGGTGAGCGGCAGCCCCACGGCCTCCGGGTCGACGACGGCGGCATAGCCGCGGATGACTCCGCGCTGCTCGAGACGGCGGACGCGCTGATGCACTGCCGAGGTGGACAGGCCGGTGGCCTTGCCCAGGTCGGTGTAGCTCATGCGCCCGTCCTTGACGAGCAACTCGACGATCTGACGATCCAGCTCCTCCATGCGGTGACCCTAGTGCGCCGCGAGCGCCCCAGGACAACCGGGGGCGGCCCGTATAGGGCGCTATGGGCGGTCACGGGGCACCTGCGACAGGCATGTGACGAACGCCACAGGTTTGCACCCGGGCCGGGATCCCGGCTCACGGTTATGCGGAGTTCCGTATGGGAAGTGCTTGCTGTGGTCGAGGCCGTCACAGACCCGGCCGACGCACCCGAGGGGGAGATTCTCCATGCAGGATCCTGTTGAATCCGTCGACACGTTCGACGAGCTCGACGCGTACGACACCTTTGAGATGTTCCGGGTCATCTGCCCGGAGTGCGTGCAGCCGATCGCGCTGCTCGCCGACGAGGACGTGCTGCCCGAGCACGCCCTCTGCCCCACGCCGTGGAACCCCTTCGTCCTGACGGTCTGCCCGGGGACGGGACTCGCGGCGTCCGCGGCCCGCCCGGCGGACGACAGCCTGGAGGTCCAGGAGCAGGACACCGCGCTGCTCCTGACGCTCCCCCAGGGACTCGACTGGCGGACGCAGCCCTTCTCGCACGTCGGCGGTCCGGGCTCGCGTCCGCTGCGGGTGCCCCAGATGCGGCGCGCCGCCTAGGCCCTGTCCGGCGGTGCCCGGTCAGGGCACCGGTCTCACCAGTAGCTTCCCCGTACCATCGCCGCGAGCGTGGCGTGGTGCAGGATGAGGGCGTCCGGGTCGCCGGGCACCTCGACCTCTCCGAAGTACGCCTGCCGGTACGCGATCCTGAGCATCACGATCGCGTGCCGCAGCGCCGCGTAGAGGGTGTGGAACTCCATGTCGCGCGGGGTGTGCCCGGTCAGTTCCGCGTACCGCCGCTCGATCGCGTCGCGGCGCAGGAAGTCGGGCAGGCCGGGCTGGCCGAAGGAGACCGTCAGGTCCTGGAAGAAGCGGTGGAGGTAGACCGTCCAGCCGAGGTCGACCTCGCGCGGGACGCAGGACGCCATCTCCCAGTCGAGGACGGCGGCGGGCGTGAACCCGTCGTAGACGATGTTCCCGATCCGGGCGTCACCCCAGCCGAGCACGGCCGGCCCCTCGTCGGCCGGCCAGTGCGCCTCCAGCCAGTCGAAGGCGGACTCGATGAGCGGTGAGGGGGCCAGTCCCTCCACCACCCAGGCGTAGTAGGCGCGTTGGGCGTCGACGTGGCGGCGCAGGGGCGTACCCGCGCCGTCCGGCAGCAGGAACTCGGCGTCCTTCGCGGGGAACTGGTCGTGCAGCCGGGCCAGGACGGAGACGGACTCCTCCTCCAGGAGGGCCCGATCGGCGTCGGTGGCGGCGTGCAGCCAGTTCCCCTCGTACGTATAGGGCATGACGTCCGGTGGCACCCGGCCCTCGGCGCGGGCCATCACGAAGAAGGGGGCGCCGAGCGGCCCCGGGTCCTCCTCCAGCCAGAGCACGCGCGGTACGGGCACGTCGGTGTGCTCGCCGACCAGGCGCATCACGCGGTGCTGCCGCGCCATGTCGTAGACGGGGAACACGGTGTACGCGGCGGGGTCGGCGGCCAGCCGCAGGGCGCAGCCGCGCACGGGGGCGTCGGGGTGGTCCAGGTCGAAGAGCAGGGTCTCGCTGGACATGCCGTTGGAGCCGGGCACGGCGAGGCCGGTGACACGGGCTCCGGGCAGGTGCCGGTCCAGCCAGGCGGTGAGCCGCCGGCCGAGCTCCTCGGGGTCGCGCGTACTGGTACGGGGACGGGGTGCGGTGGCCATGCGAGCCTCCTCTTTCTTGGGGCTCGGTTCACCTCCGGGGCGCTCAGGCCGGGCTCACGGTTCCGTCCGTGCTCGGCCCTCGGCCGCCGCGCGCTCGGAACCGTTCCCCCGTCGCGCCCCGGTCGGCTCACTCGCCGGCCCCGGGGGTGGACGTACTCCAGGACTAGGCGGCGAAGCCGCTGGGGTCGTGGCGGCCGAAGGAGCCGTGTTCGAAGATGCCGTAGCCGGTGTGGCCGTCGAGGGTGAAGCGGGCGGCGTGGTCGGTGACGCCGTAGGCGGCCATGGGGTGCGCGGACGGGTCGGACAGGTCGTAGACGCGCCGGTCGGTCCAGCCGCGGCCCTGCCAGGTGCCGTGCTGCCAGTCGGTGGCGGGCGGGTATCCGGCGCCGACGGCCAGGGGCGAGGAGGCGAGGATCTCGACGCCGATCTCCAGCGGCTTCCCGGCCGGGTCGGCGAGGTGGACGACGGCCCGCTCGGGGTGGCGGGTGCCCGGGCGGTACGTGATGTCGGTGCGGGGCCAGCCGAGTTGGGTGTCACGGTGCCCGTTCCGGACGAGCAGGGCTTCGCTGAGGGTGCGGTAGCCGTCGGCGTCCTCCTGGGCGATGACCATGAGGAAGCGGTCCTCGAAGCGCATCGGGATCCAGAGCCAGTGGAAGCCCTCGGGGCGGAACTCGGCGGCGCGGCCGGGTTCTTCGCCGGGTATCGGGCGGACACCCCAGCTGCGGTCGCGGGTGCCGGTCCACTCCCCCGCGGTGACCGTGAACTCCTCGCCGCCCGCCCTGATCGTGCCCGCGCAGTGCCCGGCCTGGACGAAGCGACGGCCTTCGAGGGTGAGGCGGCCGCCGTGGCGCTGGGTGTGGTGGGGCTCCCAGACGGTGGGGAAGTCACCGGTCCAGGTGAGGTCGAAGGAAAGCCCGTCAGGGTCGTCGGGGGCGGCCTCGCAACGCAGGGAGAGCCGCTTGAGGGGTTCGTCGACCGTGATGGCGAGCGGTCCGACGGAGAGGTTCGTGCGGTCGTCGCCGAGGGCGTCGGAGGCGCGGACGGCGTGCAGTCGGTCGCCTGTGCGCAGGGTCGCGTAGGCGTCGATGACACCGGTGTTCGGGTAGACGCCGAGGCCGGCGATGAGCAGGGCCCGCCCCTGGTGGTCGAAGACGTGGAAGATGCAGCGGTCGTAGGCGTTGCGGTCGCTGCTGACGTGGTGCTTCATCGAGAGCGGGGCCTGGTGCACGGGGTATTCGTCGAGCGCGACGGGCCGGTCGTCGACGTGCCGCTTCACCGACATGGCTGACCTCCTGATCGGCGGGTGGTTCCGCGTCGGCGGGTGCTTCCGCGATGGAAGCTGACGGTACGTCAGGTAAATACCGGGGGGCCAGAGTCGCGCACCGGGTACCGGGCGAACTGCCGCTCGAATCCGTGCGGGGGTGACCCCGGCAGTCGGTGCGCGTTGGTTCGGGCATGACCACGCTGTACACGACTCCCAGCAGTTACGGTCGGCACCGGCAAGCCGAACCGCACGGTGAAGAATCGGTTCCTCGGAAGGCGCCGGTGCCGCCGCAGGCGCCCCCTCCGGTGCCCCTCCCCACCCCCGTTCCGGTCCAGATCGCCCCGGACCCGCCCATCTACCAGGACGTCCTCAACCTCTGGGCCAGCCAGGGCCGCACCCTCCCTGGCCACCGCGACCAGGAGTGGAACCGGCTCGCCGCGGGCCCCGTCTGGGCGGACCGCACCGTACGCGTCAGCGGGACTCTGGTCCGACAAGGTGACGCGCGATGACCACCCGCTGGATCTGATTGGTCCCCTCGACGATCTGCAGCATCTTCGCCTCGCGGAGATACCGCTCCACCGGGAAGTCCGCGGTGTAGCCGTACCCACCGAGCACCTGCACCGCGTCCGTCGTGACCCGCATGGCGGCGTCCGTGCAGAAGAGCTTCGCCATCGCCGCCGACCGCCCGAACTCCCGGCCCTCGTCCCGGAGCCGTGCCGCCTCCAGGTAGAGCGCCCGGCCCGCCTCCACCAGGGTCGCCATGTCGGCGAGCAGGAAGCGGAGCCCCTGGAAGTCGGCGATCGGCCGCCCGAACTGCCGGCGCTCGCGCGCGTACGCGACGGCCTCGTCCAGCGCCGCCCGGCCGAGCCCGACCGCGCAGGCCGCGATGCCGAGCCGGCCCGAGTCCAGGGCGGCGAGGGCGATAGGGAAGCCCTGCCCCTCGGCGCCGAGGCGCCGTGCGTCGGGGACCCGTACGCCGTCGAAGTGCAGCTGGGCGGTGGGCGAGCCCTTCATGCCCATCTTCCGCTCGGGCGGGGCCGCACTCAGCCCCCGGGCGTCCCCCGGCACCAGGAAGGCCGTGATGCCGCGCGCCCCCGGACCGCCGGTGCGGGCCATGACCGTGCAGAAGTCCGCGATCCCGCCGTGGGTGATCCAGGCCTTGGTGCCGTCGACGACCCAGTGGTCGCCGTCCCGGACCGCCCGGGTCCGCATCGCCGCCGCGTCCGAGCCGGCGGAGGGTTCGGAGAGGCAGTACGCGCCGAGGAGGCCGCCGCCCAGCATCGAGGGCAGGTGCTCGGCCCGCTGCTCCTCGGTGCCGAAGCCGGCGAGGGCGTGGCAGGAGAGCGTGTGGACGCTGACGCCGAGGCCCACGGTGAGCCGGGCCGCGGCGAGCTCCTCCAGGACCTGGAGGTAGACCTCGTACGGCTGCCCTCCCCCGCCGTACGCCGGGTCGTAGGGGAGCCCGAGCAGTCCCGACCGGGAGAGCAGCGCGAACAGCTCACGGGGGAACACCCCGGCCGCCTCCTCCTCCGCGGCGCGCGGGGCGATCTCCCGCCGGGCGATGTCGCCGACCAGGGCGAGCAGCTCCCGGGCCTCGTCGGTGGGCAGCCGGCGTTCCACGCCGTCCGCGGGGCTTTCGGACATGGCCGGGTGCTCCTCCCTGCGGGGCGGCGCGAGCGGGCGCGCACGGGGTCGCGGGGAGTATGCCCGTTCCGTCCGGTGGGATCACACGGCCGTCGTCACATGAGGCCCGCCCGGGTGACGAACACGGCGAGCACGACGACCAGGGTCCAGCCGAGCACGTGCTCCAGGATCTTGGGGCCGTCGCCGTCCCGGGGACCGCCCGTGCGGGCGCGGGAGAGGAGGCGGGTGTAGGTGGTTGCGGTCATGGCCACCACAGTGCGGCATGGGGGCGGCCCCGGGGTAGAGACGTCGGTCACGTCCCCGGGGCGGTCCGGCCTCTCGCCCTCCCGGCCCGGACCTCAGAGGAGGTGTGCCGCCCTGAGCCCTGCCTGCGCTTGAGCCAGGCGGCCGGCCAGGTGGGCATTCGGATTGATCGGCTCATCGATCTGCGTGCCACCCCGGTCCCCCGTATTGGGCCAGCGGAAGAGGTTGGCGGGCCAGTCGGCTATATTGCAGATCTTTTTCGTTTTCCGGCACGTCTTCAATCGCACCGAGAGTGGCGGAGATCTGATTCAACGCAGCGACGATCTGCTCTCGCGATCTAAAGCTCAACCCCTCCCTGATCCTGCGAACGATGGCAGCCGGCACCGTGCTGGTGCTGTTCTCGCGCCCCGGGGTGGCCTCCCTGACGGATCATGTGGACGACAGCCGCGTTCCCGGCGGTGCGCTGCAACGCCAGGAGTGCCTGGGGAGACACGCTCGCGGCAGCCACACCCGGTGGCGCCGGAATGCGGGCTGCTGTGCGGCTGGGCTCTTTCCTGTCGGCAGGTTGCAGGGTTTCGCGGGCGCGCATGGGAGCCTTTCCGGAGGTTGAACTCGGTTTCCTCCCTGGATACTTGGCGCATCAACCCTCCGTCCAGGTACGGAAGGACAGCGCTGTATGCCTGAAAAGCCCATGGACCGCCGTGGGTCCCCACACGCTCACTCCAGTCCGAGCGACCCCAGCGCACGGCGCTGGCCCGGTGTCGGCCTGGCGGGCCAGTAGAGGTAACAGACACCGCCCGTACCGCCTCTGACCTTGCCGCTCGCGTCGTAGCGCTTCGTACGCAGCCAGATGTTCTCCCACTCGCGCCGCCGGTAGATCCGGCGGACGGCCTCGTTGCTGGGCGAGGCGGGGTCGTTGGCGATGACGTCGCCGTCCGCGGTGAAGCCGATGACGGTCATGAGGTGGCCGGAGGTGCCGTACCCGGCGCCGGTCAGCTCCTCCTTGCGGAAGGACTGGGACGTTATGGCCGGGATGCCCGCCCGGACCAGGGTTTCGAGCTCCGTGAGCGAGCGGAGCCGGGTCACCACCGCGTTCATGTCGGGGTACGTGGCCGCGTAGGCGGCGTTGAAGGGCCAGTTGCCGCAGCCCTCGTACTGGTGGTCGTAGGTGAAGCGGGCCGCGTGGCAGACCTGGGGGTCCGCGAAGTCCGGGTTCACCCAGGCCAGCTCCTCGGCCGAGGGGCGGCGCCCCCAGTACTCGACGATCATCTGCGAGGAGGTCGGACTGCACCAGGCCTCGCCGCCGTTGTCGTACTCGGGGTACTGCCCGATGTGGGTGTTCTGGGAGTAGCGCGGCACGGTCAGCTCGTGGGCGGGGCCGGGCTCCGAGGCCGGGACGGTGAAGCGGTCCGGGACGTCCGAGGCCATCGCGCCGAGCCGCCAGACCGTCGGGGTGAGGCCGCTCCCCGGGGTGCGGTAGAGGGTCAGCCGGAGCCGGTACGAGCGCAGCCTGAGCCCGCTCGCCGCGTCGTCGATCGCGAAGGTGTCGGTCCAGACGGAGCTCTTGCCGTCGGTCTGGTCGTCGACCGAGGTGCGCCGGATGTCGGCGTCGCCGGAGGCCCAGCGCCCCAGCACGTACCAGGGGGTGGCGGTGGCGTCGGAGTACGTGCCGGAGAGCTCGACCTGGAGCCAGGTGCCGGGCGGCGTGTGGGCGTTCCAGGAGGCGATGACCTCGGTGGCGGGCACGGTCGGGGTGTGCACGGGCGAGGTCCAGCTCGCGTACTCCCAGGCCGAGGTCCGCCCCGTGTGCGGGTCGGCGTACTCGGTGCGGCCCGCGGGGGTGGCCAGGACCAGGCCGGGGCGGTGGCCGGCGACCGCCTTCGTGCCGGCCGCGCCGCCGCACCTCCAGTCGGTGTACGAGGTCCAGAAGCGGTTGTCGACGAGCTCGCGCGCCGGTGCGTGTCCCCGGGCGGCGGCGCAGTCGGCCGACGCGTCCGGGGCGCGACCGGGGATCGCGGCGGAGGCGGTGCGGTCGGGGGCCGCGGCGGCGGCCGGGGCGGCGGCCGCGGCAGTTCCCGCGGCGGCCGCGAGAGCCGCGGCGAGGACGGTTCTGCGCGGGGTGGAGCTGGTCATGGGCGGTGACCCCCAGTCGAGAACGGCGGGCGTACGGACAGGGCTGCGCGGGCCCACTATCCCGGCTCGCGCGGGGCCTCCGCCAGCACTTCGCCCCGCGTCGCCGCACCAATATTGGTCCCGACCACTGGCGATGGCACCTCCCTGACCTGCGGCGGTCCCCCACTCCCCTACCCTGGGCCCATGAACGACCTCGACCGCGCGGCACACGCCCTGCTCCGGCTCCCGCCCTCCTGCGGACCGGTCCGGCTGGTGGCGGTCGACGGCCACGCGGGCTCCGGGAAGTCCACCCTCGCGGCCCGCCTCTCCACCGCCCTCGGCGGCGCCCCCGTGCTCCACCTCGACGACCTCGCCACCCACGAGGAGCTCTTCGCGTGGACCGAGCGGCTGCGGCGGCAGGTCCTGGAGCCGCTCTCCCGGGGCGAGACCGCGCTCTACCGGCCGTACGACTGGCACCGCCGGCGCTTCGGCGAGGCCCGCGCGCTGCCGCCGGCCCCGGTCGTCCTCGTCGAGGGTGTCGGTGCGGGCCGGGCGATGGTGCGGCCGTTCCTCGCGTGGCTGCTGTGGATGGAGCGAGGGCCCGAGGAGTCCTGGGCCAGGGGGCGGCACCGGGACGGCCCGGAGCAGGCCGATTTCTGGGACGGATGGACACTGGCGGAGACTCGCCACTTCGCCGAGGATCCCTCCCGGCCCTTCGCTGAGACGCTGGTACGGGAGGGTCGGGAGAGGTACGACTGGCTTCCCGGGCCCTCTGTGACAGCGGGCCCGGACCAGATCATCACGTACCGTGACGGCTCTCTGTCCGTGAATTGAGGGGCCGAAAGTCCGCTTCCGCAAGTGCCTGAACACCGCTTGACCCAAGGGGCGTACAGGTCTTACGTTCTCAATGTGCGGCTTTTCGGAGCCGCCGCAGACACGAAGCCCCCGGTTGTTCCCCCGTGATCGGGGGCTTCGTTCTGCCCCTGATCACCCCCTCGGGGGCCCCGGCGCGACCTCTGATGCTCACCCAGGGTCACTGCTTCCGGATCATGCGCTTCTCCTTAATCGCGCACCCTCTGCGCAGGTACGATGCCCCCGGTGCGGTCAAATCCCGTCCATGCGAAGACGGTTGTGGGGGACCCGATGGACATCGGCACGCAGGGCTCACTGGCCCCCGCCGAGCTCGCCTGGCTGCGCGGAGTCGACGCCTACACGATGGGCGCCTATCCGCAGGCGGAGGACGAGTTCCGGACGGCGGTACGGATCGACCCCGGGATGGCGGACGCCTGGCTCGGGCTGCACGCGCTCCGGGTCGACACCACGACCGCGTTACTGCGCATGTACCGCAATCGGGATCGGTTCGGCGAGCAGCGCACCCGGCACCGCCGCACGCTGAACTCCTGGTACTGGCTGGGCTGGTGGGTCCAGCCCGTCCTGGAGAGCCCGCGCGACCTCCTGCTCGCCCACGCCTCCCACTGGCTCGACGGACGCCACGTACCGGAGCTGGACCGGGCCCTCGCCGGGCTCCCCCCGGTCGACACCGACCCGCAGGTCCGCTTCCTGCACGCCTGCCGCGCCTATCTCGTCAAGGACTGGGACCAGCTCGTCCGCCATACGGAGACCCTCGTCGACGACCCGCTGCTCGGCATCGAGGCGGGGCTCTTCGGCGGCATGGCCCGGGTCCGCCTGGAGATGTACGGCCAGGCCGAGCCGCTGCTCTCGGCCTCGCTGATGCGCTGCCGCAGCGAGCAGCCGCAGCGCAAGGAGCTGCGCTACTGGCTGGCCCGCGCCCACGAGGGCACCGGGCGCAGCGCCGCGGCCCTGCCCCTCTACCGGGCCGTGCACCGGATCGACCCGGCGTTCATGGACACGGCCGCCCGGCTGGCGGCCATCGCGGAGTACGACGGCTTCGAGGGGTACGACGGCGTGGACGACCCGTCCGGGCTCGCGACGGTCGCGCTCGGCACCGTCGGCGGCGGCCTCGGCCAGGAGACGGTGGAGACCGTCCCGGCCGCCGACCCCGACGCCGGGGCGCTGGGCGACGGGCTGCGGCTCGCGCCCGAACCCGTACCACCGATCGCTCCCGTCACCCCGCCCGAGACCGTACGGCAGAAGACGCCGCTGCCCTCGCAGCCGGGGCCGCCGCGCTTCCCCGCCGGGCCCACCGATCCCGTCCTGCTCGCGGAGGCGCTCGCCGAGCTGGAGGGCATGGTCGGGCTCGATCCGGTGAAACGCCAGGTCAAGGCGCTCTCCGCGCAGCTGGAAATGGCGCGGCTGCGCGCCGGCCAAGGGCTCCCGGTCCAGCCGCCCAAGCGCCACTTCGTCTTCTCCGGTCCCTCCGGCACCGGGAAGACCACGGTCGCCCGGATCCTGGGCCGGGTCTTCTACGCCCTCGGGCTCCTCGGCGGCGACCACCTCGTGGAGGCCCAGCGGGCCGACCTCGTCGGCGAGTTCCTCGGCCAGACGGCGGTCAAGGCCAATGAGCTCATCGACTCGGCGCTCGGCGGGGTGCTCTTCGTCGACGAGGCGTACGCGCTCTCCAACACGGGCTACAGCAAGGGCGACGCGTACGGCGACGAGGCCCTCCAGGTCCTCCTGAAGCGGGCCGAGGACAACCGCGATCACCTGGTGGTCATCCTGGCGGGCTATCCGGAGGGCATGGACCGGCTGCTCGGCACCAACCCCGGTCTGTCCTCGCGCTTCACCACGCGGGTCGACTTCCCCTCGTACCGACCGCTCGAACTCACCGCGATCGGCGAGGTCCTGGCGGCGGCCAACGGCGACGGCTGGGACGACGAGGCCCGGGAGGAGCTCCGCGCGATCAGCGGGCACGTGGTCGAGCAGGGCTGGATCGACGAGCTGGGCAACGGCCGCTTCCTGCGCACCCTGTACGAGAAGTCCTGCGCCTACCGGGACCTGCGGCTCTCCGGCTACCCCGGCACCCTGACCCGGGACGACCTCGCCACCCTCCGGCTCGCCGACCTGATGCAGGCGTACGGCGAGGTCCTGTCGGGCCGCGGTCCGATCGACCGCGGCCCCCAGCAGGATCCCCCGACGTACTAGACGGAGGCGGGCGCCGGCGCGGGGGCCGGTATGCCACGGTGGGCGGGGTCCCGGACCTCTCCCACCAGCATCTCCAGGACGTCCTCCAGTGTGACCAGGCCGAGGACCCGGCCCGAGCCGTCAGTGACCTGCGCCAGATGGGTGGCGGCGCGGCGCATCACGGTGAGGGCGTCGTCGAGCGGCAGCTCGGCGCGGAGCATCGCCATCGGCCGCCACAGCTGGTGCGGCACGGCCCGCTCCCGCTCCTCCAGGTCGAGGACGTCCTTCACGTGCACGAAGCCCATGAAGGTGCCGCGCGCCTCGGCGCGGACCGGGAAGCGCGAGTAGCCGGTCCGTACGGTCAGCTCCTCGATCTCGCGAGGGGTGACGGACGGCGGGACCGTCACCAGGGAGGCCGGGGTGATGAGGACGTCCGTCACCGGGCGGCTGCCCAGTTCGAGGGCGTCCTCCAGACGTTCCTGCTCGGCCGGGTCGAGCAGCCCGGCCTGTCCCGCGTCCTCGACGAGCCGGCCGAGCTGCGTCCGGGTGAAGACCGCCTCCACCTCGTCCTTCGGCTCGACCTTGAAGGCCCGCAGGACGAGCCGGGCGCAGGCGCCCAGCGCGACGGTCACCGGCCGGCAGAGCCGGGCGAAGCCGACCAGCGCCGGGGCGAGCCAGAGCGCGGTCCGCTCGGGCGCGGCCATCGCCAGGTTCTTCGGGACCATCTCGCCGATGACGAGGTGGAGGAAGACGACCGCGGCGAGGGCGATGACGTAACCGAGCGGGTGGATCAGGCCCTCCGGGACCCCGACCGTGTGGAAGACCGGTTCGAGGAGACGGGCCACGGTCGGTTCGGCGACGGCTCCGAGGGTCAGCGAGCAGACGGTGATGCCGAACTGCGCGGCCGCCATCATCTGCGGCAGGTTCTCCAGACCGTGCAGGACCTTCTGGGCGCGGACGCCGGCGAGCGGTTCGATCTGGCTGCGGCGGACGGAGACGAGCGCGAACTCGGCACCGACGAAGAAGCCGTTGGCCAGCACCAGGACGACGGCGAACAGCAGCTGGAGCGTGCTCATCGGACGCCCTCCGCGACGAGCGGGGCGGCGGAGTCCACCGCGACCGGATCGGCGTACGGCTCCGAGCCCGGGTGGCCCGGTTCCAGGCCCGAGCTCCCTACGAGGCCCGAGCCCGAGCCGGGGTCCGGGTCCGGGCAGGTCCGCACGAGCCGGACGCGGCCGGCCCGGTAGCGGTCGACCTGGCGCACCGAGAGCCGCCAGCCGGGGAGCTCGGCGCGGTCGCCGGGCGCGGGGATGCGCCCGAGGAGGTCGGCGACGAGCCCGGCCACGGTCTCGTACGGCCCGTCGGGCACGTCGAGGCCTATCCGGCGCAGGGTGTGGACCCGGCAGGAGCCGTCGGCCTCCCAGGCGGGCCGACCGTCCTCGGCGGGCGCGGCGGCCAGCTCGGGGCGTCCGTCGGCGACGGTGTCGTGCTCGTCGCGCACCTCGCCGACGAGCTCCTCGACGATGTCCTCCAGGGTGACGACGCCGGCCGTACCGCCGTACTCGTCGACGACGACCGCGATCGGCTGCTCCCTGCGCAGCCGCTCCAGGAGGGCCTGGGCGGGCAGCGTCTCGGGGACGAGGAGCGGCGGGACCGCGATCCGGCCGACACGGGTGCGAAGCCGGGCGTGCGGCGCGACGGCGAGCGCGTCCTTGAGGTGGACCATGCCGACGATCTCATCGATGCGGTCGCGGTAGACGGGGAAGCGCGAGAGGCCGGTGGCCCGGGTGAGGTTGAGGACGTCGGCCGCGGTGGCATCCCACTGGAGGGCGCTCACCTTCACCCGCGGGGTCATGACCTGCTCGGCGGTGAGGCCGCCGAGGGAGAGAGTGCGGACGAAGAGGTCGGCGGTGTCCTGTTCGAGCGCGCCGGCCAGGGCCGAGTGCCGGGCGAGTGAGACGAGCTCGCCGGGGGTGCGGACGGAGTCCAGCTCCTCGGTGGGCTCGACGCCCAGGAGCCGGACCAGCCGGTTGGCGACCCGGTTGAGCAGGGCGATCACCGGCCGGAAGAGCGCGGAGAAGCGGCGCTGCGGGGTGGCGACGAAGCGGGCCACCTGGAGCGGCCGGGAGACCGCCCAGTTCTTCGGTACGAGCTCGCCGACCACCATCTGGACGGCGGAGGCGAGCAGCATCCCGATCACCACCGCGACCCCGGAGACGGCCCCCTCGGGCAGGCCGGTCGCGGTGAGTGGCCCGCTCAGCAGCCCGGCGAGCGCGGGCTGCGCGAGCATGCCGACGACAAGCGAGGTGATCGTGATGCCGAGCTGGGTGCCGGAGAGCTGGAAGGACAGCTCGCGCAGCGCGGTGACGACGGTGCGGGCGCGCCGGTCGCCGGCGGCCGCGGCCCGCTCGGCCTCGGCGCGCTCGACGGTCACGAGACCGAACTCGGCGGCCACGAAGAAGCCGTTGGCGAGAATCAGGAGAAAGGCCGCGGCGAGCAGCAGGAGGGAGACGATCATGCCGCCACCTCCTGGGAGGGGGCGGCGCAAGTACTACCGGACGATCCGTCCATTGCTGGAGGGAGTCACTCCTCGGGTCGAAGGGTGGCCCCGCGGGCCGCGGCTGCGGCCCTGCACACGCGAGGCGGTGGTGCCGCTCGGCACCACCGCCTCCAGAGTAGTCACGCGAACGCCCCCCAGGGCAGGGGGTCGGCCCCGGATGGGGGACGGATCCGGGTTCTCCCGCCCGGGATCCGTTCGCCGACCGTTCGGCCGTACGATCGACCGTCCGTTCGCCGGGGGCCGGGGCTCAGACCCGCTCCGCGACCGTCCCGCGGCTCTCGGCCAGGGCCCGCAGGGCGCGGGCGTCCCGGATCGCCGCTTCCTTGGCGATGCCCGGCTGGATGCCGAGCGCGGGCAGGCTGGTGCCGTCGCTCAGGTCCAGGAACACCCACGGGTCGCCGGGGCGGAGGTTGACCTTGAGGATCTCCGCCCAGGCGAGCCGCCGGGTCCGGGTGATGTTGACGACCGTGACGCCCTCGTCGTCGGCGACGACCTTCGGGCGGCTCAGCATGATCAGGACCCCGAAGAGCAGCGCGGCGGTGAAGACGAAGCTGACGCGCTCCCCCGGTCCCAGCCGCTCCAGCATCAGGGCGACGACCGTGATGACCACGAACATCACGGTTCCCACGGTCAGCAGGACGGCCCGGGTGCGCCCCGGCCGGAAGGTGACCGGGAGGGCGGGCAGCGGTGACTGGGACATCGGGGTTCCTCCGTGCCTCGGGGGACGTACGGGCCGGGCCGCGGTCAGAGGCGGCAGGCGTGGATGGCGGTGGTGAGGATGGCGCGCGCGCCGATCTCGTACAGGTCGTCCATGATCCGCTGCGCCTCCTTGGCGGGGACCATCGCGCGGACGGCGACCCAGCCTTCGTTGTGCAGCGGGGAGACGGTCGGCGACTCGAGGCCCGGGGTGAGGGCGACGGCCTGCTCCAGGTGCTCGGCGCGGCAGTCGTAGTCCATCATCACGTACGAGCGGGCGACGAGGACGCCCTGGAGGCGGCGCAGGAACTGCTGCACCTGCGGGTGGTCGTCCGTGGCGCCGTGGCGGCGGACGACGACGGCCTCGGAGGTGAGGATCGGCTCGCCGATGACCTCGAGTCCGGCGTTGCGCAGGCTGGTGCCGGTCTCCACGACGTCCGCGATGACCTGGGCGACGCCCAGCTGGATCGCGGTCTCGACCGCGCCGTCCAGGTGGACGACGGAGGCGTCGATCCCCTGGTCGGCGAGGTGCTTGGCGACGATGCCCTCGTAGGAGGTCGCGATGGTCATGCCACCGAAGTCCTCCGGGCCGTTCGCGGTGCCGGGCCGGGTGGCGTAGCGGAAGGTGGAGCGGCCGAAGTTCAGCGCGAGGATCTCCTCGGCGCTGGCTCCGGAGTCCAGGAGCAGGTCACGGCCGGTGATGCCGATGTCCAGCTTCCCGGAGGCGACGTAGATCGCGATGTCCTTCGGCCGCAGGTAGAAGAACTCGACCTCGTTGTCGGGGTCGATGACGACGAGCTCCTTGGACTCCTTGCGCTGCCGGTAGCCGGCCTCATGGAGCATTGCCGACGCAGGTCCGGAGAGGGAACCCTTGTTGGGAACGGCGATGCGCAGCATGGGGTGAGCTTCCTTTGCCTGGGAGTGGTGGGGAGACCGAACTGACCGAGCTGATCGTGCTCAGAGGTCGTGCTCAGGGGTCGTACTCAGGGGTCGTGCTCAGAGGTGGGCGTAGACGTCGTCGAGCGAGATCCCGCGGGCGACCATCATCACCTGGACGTGGTACAGCAGCTGCGAGATCTCCTCGGCGGCCGCTTCCTTGCCCTCGTACTCGGCGGCCATCCACACCTCGGCGGCCTCCTCGACGACCTTCTTGCCGATGGCATGGACGCCCTTGTCCACCAGTTCCGCGGTGCGGGAGGTGGCCGGGTCGCCGGTCTCGGCCTTGAGCTTGAGCTCGGCGAAGAGCTCTTCGAAGGTTTTGTTCGCCATGATGGTCCTAAGGGTACGGGGTGCGGATGCGCCACTCAGCGCCAGGGTTCGCTGACCGTGCGCAGCGTGGTGGCGGTGGCGACGGCGGCGGTGACCGCTTCGTGGCCCTTGTCCTCGGAGGAGCCTTCGAGGCCGGCCCGGTCGAGGGCCTGCTCTTCGTTGTCGACGGTGAGGACGCCGAATCCGACGGGTACGCCGGTGTCGATCGAGACCTGGGTGAGGCCGTGGGTCACGCCCTGGCACACGTACTCGAAGTGCGGGGTTCCGCCGCGGATGACGACTCCGAGCGCGACGATGGCATCGTAGCCGCGCCCGGCGAGGACCTTCGCCACGACCGGGAGCTCGAAGCTGCCGGGGACGCGCAGCAGCGTCGGCTCGTCGATGCCGAGCTCGCTCAGGGCGCGCAGGGCGCCGTCGACGAGGCCGTCCATGATCTTCTCGTGCCACTGGGCCGCGATGACCGCGACCCGCAGGTCGCCGCAGTTCTTCACGCTGAGGACGGGTGCGCCCTTGCCGCTCATGTCTCTCCTTGAACCTTGAACCTTGAACCTTGAACGTACGAAAGGTGGGGATTACTGGTTGCCGCAGGTGGAGGCCGGGGAGCCGTCCAGCCAGGGCAGGTCGTGGCCCATCCGGTCCCGCTTGGTGCGCAGGTAGCGGAGGTTGTGCTCGCCCGCCTGGACCGGCATGGGCTCGCGGCCCTCGACCCTGAGGCCGTACCGGGTGAGGGCCTCGATCTTGTCGGGGTTGTTGGTCATCAGACGCAGGCCGCGGACGCCGAGGTCGACGAGGATCTGGGCGCCGGCCGCGTAGTCGCGGGCGTCGGCGGGCAGCCCGAGCTCCAGGTTGGCGTCGAGGGTGTCGCGGCCCTGCTCCTGGAGCTCATACGCGCGGAGCTTGGAGAGCAGGCCGATTCCGCGGCCCTCGTGGCCCCGCAGGTAGACGACGACGCCGCGGCCGGCCTCCTGGATGCGGTCCATGGAGGCCTGGAGCTGGGGGCCGCAGTCGCAGCGCAGCGAGTGGAAGATGTCGCCGGTCAGGCACTCGGAGTGGACCCGGACGAGCAGGTCCTCGCCGTCGCCGATCTCGCCGTGGACCAGGGCGACGTGCTCGACGCCGTCGACGGTGGAGCGGTAGCCGTACGCGGTGAAGTCGCCGTGCGCGGTGGGGAGCCGGACCTCGGCCTCGCGGCGGACGGTCGGCTCGGCGGAGCGCCGGTAGGCGATCAGGTCCTCGATGGAGATGATCGTGAGGCCGTGCTTGCGGGCGAAGGGGACCAGCTCCGGCAGGCGCAGCATGACGCCGTCCTCGCCGGCGATCTCGACGATCGCGCCGGCCGGGCGGAGGCCCGCGAGGCGGGCGAGGTCGACGGCGGCCTCGGTGTGGCCGTTGCGGGCGAGGACGCCGCCGGCCTTGGCGCGCAGCGGGAAGACGTGCCCGGGGCGGACGAAGTCGGACGGCTCGTGGTTGCCGCTCGCCAGCATCCGCAGCGTGGTGGCGCGGTCGGCGGCGGAGATGCCGGTGGTGACGCCGTGCGCGGGGGACGCGTCGACGGAGACGGTGAAGGCCGTCCGCATCGACTCGGTGTTGTGCTCGACCATCTGGGGGAGCTGGAGGCGCTCCAGCTCCTCGTCCTCCATGGGCGCGCAGATCAGGCCGCGGCACTCGCTCATCATGAAGGCGACGATCTCGGGGGTCGCCTTCTCGGCGGCGATGACGAGGTCACCCTCGTTCTCGCGGTCCTCGTCGTCGACGACGACGACGGGGCGCCCGGCGGCGATGTCGCGGATGGCCTGCTCGACGGGGTCGAGGGCCAGTTCGGTGGCGTCCCAGAGGGGAAGGGCGGCGCTCATGCGTGGGCTCCTTCCAGAGCGGCGGAGGTCGTGCGCGTCCGGAGCCACCAGTCGCGCATGCCCCAGATGACGAGGGCGAAGTAGATGACGTAGACCAGGCCGGAGAAGGCGAGGCCGCTGTTGAAGGCGAGGGGGACGCCGACGAGGTCGACGAGGAGCCAGGCGAACCAGAACTCGACGAGGCCGCGGGCCTGGGCGATCATCGCGACGAGCGTGCCGACGAAGATGTACGCGTCGGCCCACGGGCTCCAGGAGAGCGACGGGTAGAGGGTGAAGAGCCCGCCGACGGCGAGGGTGCCGACGACCGCGCCCGCGAGGAGCAGGCCGCGCTCCTTCCAGGTGGCGAAGCGGACGGCGATGGAGCCGTCCTGGGCCCGCTGCCTGCCACGGTTCCACTGCCACCAGCCCCAGGCGGCGACGCCGATGACCAGGAGCTGCTTGCCGACGCCGCCGGAGAGGTGGGCGGAGGCGTAGGCGCCGACGAGGATCAGGCCGGAGAGCAGCTGGGCGGGCCAGGTGAGTATGGAACGCCGCCAGCCGAGGGCGAGGGCGATCAGACCGATCGTGTTGCCGATCATGTCGGACCACATGATGTGCTGGTCGAGGACGGTGAACGCCTCGGAGTTGAGCCAGTTCACTTGCCGTTCTCCAGGGCGTTAGGGCCGAGCAGTCGCTCGACGTACTTGGCGATGACGTCCACTTCCAGGTTGACCGGGTCGCCGCTCTTCTTGATGCCGAGCGTGGTCAGGGCGAGGGTGGTGGGGATGAGGCTGATGGTGAACCAGTCGTCGGCGACCTCGACCACGGTGAGGCTGACGCCGTCGACCGTGATCGAGCCCTTCTCGACGACGTAGCGCGAGAGGTGGGCGGGCAGGCCGACCTTGACGAGCTCCCAGTGCTCGGACGGGGTCCGGTCGAGGATCGTGCCGGTGCCGTCGACGTGTCCCTGGACGATGTGGCCGCCGAGGCGGTCGCCCACGGCCATCGGCCGCTCCAGGTTGACCCGGGAGCCGGCTTCGAGGGCGCCGAGACTGGACCGCTTGAGGGTCTCGGCCATGACGTCGGCGGTGAACTCGCCGTCGCCGAACTCGACGACCGTGAGACAGACACCGTTGACGGCGATGGAGTCGCCGTGCTGGGCGCCTTCCGTGACCAGGGGGCCGCGCAGTCGGAAGCGGGAGGCGTCCTCCAGCTGCTCGACGGCGACGACCTCGCCCAGTTCTTCGACGATTCCGGTGAACACGGTCAGCGCTCCTTGGGGGTGGCGGTGATACGGAGGTCGGGGCCGATGCGCACGGTCTCGGTGACGTCGAGCCGCAACGCTTCGGTGAGGGTGCCGATTCCCGCGTCGGCGAGGGCGTGCGGGCCCGCGCCGAGGAGGACCGGGGCGAGGTAGCCGACGACCTGGTCGACGGCGCCCGCGGCGACGAAGGCGCCCGCGAGGGTGGGGCCGCCTTCGAGGAGGACGGAGCGGACGCCGCGCTCGTGCAGGGCGTCCAGGAGGGCGGGTACGGACAGGCCGCGCCCGGCCCTGGGGAGGCGTACGACGTCGGGCAGGCCGGTCTCGGCGTCCTCGGCGATCGCGATCAGGGTGGGGGCCGCGTCATCGAGGACCCGGGCGCCGGGCTTCACGGCGGTCGCCTCGGTGTCGACGACGACCCGCAGCGGCTGCACGGCGTCCTCGATGCCGCGTACGGCCAGATGGGGGTCGTCGGCGCGGGCGGTGCCGGAGCCGACGACGACGGCGTCGGACTCGGCGCGCAGCCGGTGGACGTCGGCGCGGGACTCGGCGGAGGTGATCCAGCGGGAGGTGCCGTCGGCGGCGGCGATCCGGCCGTCGAGGGTGGCGGCGTACTTCCACCGGACGAAGGGCCTCTGGCGGCGTACGGAGGTGAGCCAGGCGATGTTGACCGTCTCGGCTTCGTCCTCCAGGAGGCCGCCCGTGACCTCGACGCCCGCGGCGCGCAGGGTGTCGGCGCCGCCTGTGGCCTGCGGGTTCGGGTCGCCGACCGCGTACACGACCCGGCTGACCCCGGCCTCGATCAGGGCCTGGGCGCAGGGGCCGGTGCGTCCGGTGTGGTTGCAGGGTTCGAGGGTGACGTACGCGGTGCCGCCGCGGGCCAGGACGCCGGCCTCGCGCAGGGCGTGGACCTCGGCGTGCGGGCCGCCGGCGCGCTGGTGCCAGCCCTCGCCGACCGGGTGTCCGGAGGCGTCGGTGACGACGCAGCCGACGACGGGATTGGGGCTGGTGGCGCCGAGTCCGCGTGCGGCGAGCTCGACGGCGCGTCGCATGGCGGTGATGTCGGCCTGCTGGGCCACCGGGTCCTCCTGCCTCTTCGGGCACGGACTCCGGGGCCTGTCGATGACGACAGAGAGCGGGAAGGACGCCTCGCGCAGGGTGCGCCGAGGCCGCGGTCCTCCGGGTACGCCGAATCGGTTGCGACACGGCGACCAGCGGACGTACGGCTGACACACCCCTGGAAAGGGGTCGCCCGCCGCGCACTGCCTCCCATCCGGACTTTCACCGTCGGTCCAGGAGTTTCACCTGGTCAACCGGCCGCTGGCTGCGGACGGGTCGCGGACTATACCGCCGGTTCGGAATTACACCGACCCCGGAGTGCGCTGCTGCTGATACAGGGCCAGTGTGCCACGGCCGGTGACCGGCCATACCGGCGAGGACGTGTGGCCTGGCTCACACGAACCCAATCCTGCCTTCTATGGTCCAGACCTATTGACGCACTGGTCTAGTCCTCTTAATCTCCGTGTCACCTCCGAGGTACCGGTCCGACGGTGTGCGCACTCCCCGGGCCCAACACGACCCACCCCCTTGTTCGTTGTGTTTTTCACTCCCCCTACGCCCCGAGGGCGTGGGGGGACCCCCACCCCAGGAGGACCGACCGTGTTGTCCCCCATCACGAAGAGAGCCTCGCTGCTCGCTTCCGGCGCGGCCGTCGCCGGTCTGCTGCTCAGCTCGCTTTCCGGCGGCGTCTCGTACGCGGCCGACAACGAGAGCTGTCGCCCCGACGGGCTCTACAAGACCCCGGGCGTCGACGTCCCGTACTGCTCGGTCTACGACGCCGAGGGCCGCGAGAAGATGGGCGCGGACCACCAGCGCCGGGTCATCGGCTACTTCACCGGCTGGCGCACCGGCAAGAACGGCGAGCCCGCGTACCTCGCCAAGGACATCCCGTGGGAGAAGATCACCCACATCAACTACGCCTTCGGGCACATCGGGAGCGACAACAAGCTCTCCGTGGGCACGGACGGCCCGAACAACGCGGCCACCGGGATGACCTGGCCCGGTGTCGCGGGCGCCGAGATGGACCCGGCGTACAAGTACAAGGGGCACTTCAACCTGCTCAACAAGTTCAAGAAGCAGCACCCGAACGTCAAGACGCTGATCTCGGTCGGCGGCTGGGCGGAGACCGGCGGCTACTTCGCGGACAACGGCGACCGGGTGAACTCCGGCGGCTTCTACTCGATGGCCACCAACGCCGACGGTTCGGTCAACCAGGCCGGGATCGACACCTTCGCGGCCTCGTCCGTCGACTTCATCCGCACGTACGGGTTCAACGGCGTCGACATCGACTACGAGTACCCGACGACGATGAAGGACGCCGGCAACCCGCTCGACTGGCAGCTCGCGAACGCGCGCCGCGCCGGGCTCGTGCAGGGCTACGCGGCCCTCATGAAGTCCCTGCGCGAGAAGCTGGACGCGGCCGGCGCCGCCGACGGCAAGCACTACATGCTGACCGTCGCCGCCCCCTCCTCCGGCTACCTGCTGCGCGGCATGGAGACCTTCCAGATGCAGAAGTATCTGGACTACGTCAACATCATGTCCTACGACCTGCACGGCGCCTGGAACGAGTACGTCGGCCCCAACGCCTCGCTCTTCGACGACGGCAAGGACGGCGAGCTCGCCGCCGCCAACGTCTACGGCTCGGCGCAGTACGGCAACATCGGGTACCTCAACACCGACTGGGCCTACCACTACTTCCGCGGCTCGATGCCGGCCGGCCGCATCAACATCGGCCTGCCCTACTACACCCGCGGCCACAAGAACGTCCAGGGCGGCACCGACGGCCTGTGGGGCAAGGCCTCCGCGTCCACCTGCCCGGCCGGCGCCGGTCTGACCAAGTGCGGTGACGGTGCCGTCGGCATCGACAACCTGTGGCACGACAAGGACACCGCGGGCAAGGAGTCGCCCGCCGGCTCCAACCCGATGTGGCACGCCAAGAACCTCGAGAAGGGGATCGTCGGCGACTACGTCACCCAGTACGGCTTCCCGGCGAACACCACCCTGACCGGCACCTACGCCCGCAAGTACGACTCGACCCTGGTCGCGCCGTGGCTGTGGAACGCCGAGAAGAAGGTCTTCCTCTCCACCGAGGACGAGCAGTCCGTGGCCGCCAAGGCCGACTACGTGGTCGACCGCGGCATCGGCGGCACCATGGTCTGGGAGATGGCCGGCGACTACGCCTGGAACGCCGCCAAGGGCCAGTACGAGATGGGCTCCACGCTCACCTCGCTGATGTACGACAAGTTCAAGGCGGCCACTCCGTACGGCGCGAAGAAGTCCAACAAGGCGCTGCCGACCCAGGCCGTGAACATCGACACCCGGTTCACCGAGTTCAAGCTGGGCGACTCGAACTACCCGATCACCCCGAAGATCAAGATCACCAACAACACGGCGACGGCGCTGCCGGGCGGTACCGAGTTCCAGTTCGACTACGGCACCTCGGCGCCGAGCAACGCCTCGGACCAGTCGGGCTTCGGCACGAAGGTCATCAGCAGCGACCACACGGGCGGCAACGTGGGCGGTCTGAAGGGCGACTTCCACCGCGTCTCCCTGAAGCTCCCGGCCTGGCAGTCGCTGGCCCCGGGCGCCTCGGTCGACCTGTCGTTCAACTACTACCTGCCGGTGTCCACCCCCTCCAACTGGACGGTGAACATCAACGGCACGACGTACGCCCTCGCCGGTGACCTGGCGCGCGGCACGACGGTCGTGGAGCCCGGCTCCACCACGCCGCCGACCACGCCTCCCACCACCCCGCCGACCACGCCCCCGACGACGCCTCCGACCACTCCCCCGACCACGCCTCCGACGACGCCGCCCACGGGCTGCGGCACGGTCCCGGCGTACGTGGCCGGCACGGTCTACAACGCGGGCAACGAGGTCTCCCACAACGGCCGCAAGTACAAGGCCCAGTGGTGGACCCAGAACGAGACGCCGGGCACGACCGGCGACTGGGGCGTCTGGAAGGACCTCGGCGCCTGCTGAAGCGCCGACTGACGCACCCCTCCGAAAGACCCCCGGCGGCGGACTCTCACGGCCCTTGGCCGCCGCCGGGCTCCCACCGCGCCGCGCCCCCCTGTCCGGGGCGCGGCGCCGGCGCGTTCCGGGGCGCCTGCGCCTGCTACGGGAACAGCTCGTCCTGGGCCGCGTCCCTGGCGAGGAGGAGGGCGCCGCGGAGGACGGCCGTGTCCCCGAGGAGCGTGGGTCGGACCTCCGTACGGAGCGGGGAGAGCCGCGCGGCCTCGGCCTCCACCCGGGCCGCGAGCCCCGCGCCGCCCTGGTGGCCGGTCTCGCCCCCGAGGACCACGCAGCCGGGGTCCAGGACGGCGGCGACCGCCGCCGTGCCGACGGCCAGACGGTGGGCGAGGGCGTCGAGGAAGGGGCCGTGTCCCGAGCCGAGCGCGGTCCGCGGGTCGAGGCCGTGCTCGACGGCCAGGGCCTCGACCGCTGCGGTGCAGGCCAGCTCGTGGAAGCCGCCGTCACAGCCGGTGGCCGAAGGGAGCCCGGAGGTGCCCGGCACGGGCAGGAAGCCGATCTCGCCGGCGCCGCCCGAGGCCCCGCGGCGCAGCCGTCCGTCCAGGACGACGGCGGCGCCGACGCCCTGGCCGAGCCAGAGCAGCACGAAGTCGTCGCGGGTGCGGGCGGCGCCCTCGCGGAGCTCGGCGACGGCGGCGAGGTTGGTCTCGTTCTCGACGAGGACGCGGGCGGGCAGCCGTTCCTGGAGGACGGCGACCAGGCGGCGGTGCCAGGCGGGCAGTTTCGCGGAGTCGCGCAGCTCGCCGGTGGCCGGGTCGATGAGCCCGGGGGCGCCGACGGCCACGGTGTGCAGCCGGTCGACGCCGGCCTCCTTCGCGGTGCGCTCCAGGAGCGTGACCGCCTTCTCCACGGCCGGGCCCGTGCCGCCGTCGTCGCCGACGGGCGCGGAGGCCTCGGCCAGGGTGACGCCGAGGAGGTCGGAGACGGTCACGGAGACGGAGCGGGTCCGCACGTCGAGCGCGGCGAGGTACGCGCGGTCGGCCACGATGCCGTACAGCTTGGCGTTGGGACCGCGACGCTCCGCCCCGGACTCACCGACGACATGGACGAGCCCGGACTCCTGGAGTCGCTCGACGAGGTCGGCGACGGTCGGGCGGGAGAGTCCGGTGAGCGTCTTGAGCTGAGTGGCCGTCAACGGGCCCTCGTCCTGGAGCAGTCGCAGGGCGAGCCGGTCGTTGATGGCTCGTGCGGTGCTCGGGGATGCGGCCATGCGGCGATCCTCTCAGACTCGAATCCGTGCGGACTCCCCTGCGGACTATTTATCAGGCAGGGTCCCTGATAGTTTACCGCCACACCACGACTCAGGGAGGGCACATGGCGGCGGAGACCGTCTTCAGCACCGAGCGACTGCGGCGGGCACGCTTCGCCGTCGCCGCGGTCTTCTGCGTCCACGGCGCGGTGACCGGCAGCTTCGCGACCCGCATTCCGTGGATCCAGGAGCACGCGGGCGTCAGCGCCGGACAGCTCGGGCTCGCACTCGCCTTCCCCGCGCTCGGCGCCTCCCTCGCGATGCCACTGGCCGGTGCCATCAGCCACCGCTTCGGCGCCCGCACGGCCCTGCGCGGCCTCCTCGCCCTGTGGACGCTGTCCCTGACGCTGCCCTCGCTGGCGCCGAACGTCTGGGGGCTGTGCGGCGTGCTGTTCGTGTACGGCGCGACGGCGGGCATGTCCGACGTCGCGATGAACGCGCTGGGCGTCGAGACCGAGAACCGGCTCGGCAAGTCCATCATGTCGAGCCTGCACGGCATGTGGAGCGTGGGCGCGCTGCTCGGCTCGGCCGCCGGCACGGTCGCCGCCCACCTCGGCGGCGACGCCCGGATCCACCACCTGATCGCTGCCCTGACCCTCACCGCGCTCGGCCTGGTCTTCTGCCAGGGCGTCCTGGACGTGGTCGGCACCGCGGACGAGGAGGCTCCGCCGCGGTTCTCCCTGCCGCCGAAGTCCGCGCTGGTCATCGGCGCGATCGGCTTCTGCGGAGTGTTCGCGGAGGGCGCCAGCCTCGACTGGTCGGCTGTCTACCTCCGGGACGAGCTGGGCAGCTCGGCCGGGCTCGCGGCCGCCTCGACGACCGCCTTCGCGCTGACGATGGCCGTGGCCCGGCTGGTCGGCGACCGCGTCGTGGACCGCTTCGGCGCGGTCCGTACGGTACGGGTCGGGGGCGCCGTCGCCACCGTCGGCGGGCTCATGGTCGTCCTCGCCCCGCACGCCGCCGTCGCGTTGGCCGGTTTCGGGCTCATCGGCCTCGGCGTCGCGGTCGTCGTCCCGCTCGCCTTCGCCGCCGCGGCCCGCAGCGGCCCGAACCCGAGCCAGGCCATCGCGGGCGTCGCCACCATCACGTACACCTCGGGCCTCATCGCCCCCTCGGCCATCGGCGGCATCGCCGACGCGACCTCGCTCGTCTTCTCCTTCGGCCTGGTCACCCTGCTGGCTCTGGGTCTTGTGCTCGGCGCGGGCGTGCTCAGGCCCGGTGCGCGCGCGACGGCGGCGTCGGCCAGGGCGGACGGTGCCCCGGCGAAGAGCTCCGGCCCGGTCGCGTAACGGCGGTCGCACGGCGGGGAACGGTTCCGGCAGGCCGTGGCGCATACCATGTGGCTGATCTTTTGCGGTCACGACACGGCCGCCGGAACCTCGGAACGGGAGCGACCTCATGAACCTCGGCGTGCGCTGGACCCTGCACGGCGACGGGAGAACACCCGCTCCCGGGGCCGTCGTCCGGCCGGACGAGCGGCTCTCCTGGCCCCGCACCGTCGGCCTCGGCGCCCAGCACGTCGTCGCCATGTTCGGGGCGTCCTTCGTCGCCCCGGTATTGATGGGTCTGGACCCGAACCTCGCGATCATGATGTCCGGTGTCGCGACCGCGATCTTCCTCCTCGCGACCCGCGGCACCGTCCCGTCCTACCTGGGATGTTCGCTCTCCTTCGTCGGTGTCGCCGCCGCCATCCGTGCCTCGGGCGGCACCAGCGCCACCGTGACCGGCGCGGTCCTCGTCGTCGGCGCGGTGCTCTTCCTCGCGGGTCTCGCGGTACGGAAGTTCGGCGCGCGGATCATCCACGCGGCGATGCCCCCGATCGTGACCGGCGCCGTCGTCATGCTGATCGGCTTCAACCTGGCCCCGGTCACCGCGTCGACGTACTGGCCGCAGGACCAGTGGACGGCGCTCCTCGTGATGCTGTTCACCGGTCTGGCCGTGGTCTGTCTGCGCGGCTTCTGGTCCCGGATCGCGATCTTCCTCGGTCTGATCTTCGGCTACGGCATCTCCTGGGTCTTCGACCTCGTCTTCGGCAAGATCCACTCGATGTCCCCGAGCGGTCAGGTCACCGACCACTGGCGGCTCGACCTCTCCGGCGTCTCGCAGGCCGACTGGATCGGCCTGCCCTCCTTCCACGGGCCGAGCTTCGAGTGGTCCGCGATCCTGGTCGCCCTGCCCGTGGTCATCGCGCTGATCGCCGAGAACGCCGGGCACGTCAAGGCCGTCGGCGAGATGACCGGCGACAACCTGGACGACCGGCTCGGTACCGCGATCGCCGCCGACGGCGCCGCCTCGATGCTGTCGACCGCCGTGGGCGGCCCGCCGAACACCACGTACTCCGAGAACATCGGCGTCATGGCCGCCACCCGGGTCTACTCGACCGCCGCCTACTGGGCCGCGGCCGGCTTCGCGCTCCTCTTCGGCCTCTGCCCGAAGTTCGGCGCGGTCGTCGCCGCCATCCCCGGCGGGGTCCTCGGCGGCATCACCGTGATCCTCTACGGCATGATCGGCCTGCTCGGCGCCCAGATCTGGATCAATGCCAAGGTCGACCTGCGCAACCCGCTCAACCTGGTCCCGGCCGCCGCCGGCATCATCATCGGCGTCGGCGGCGTGAAGCTCACCTTCACCGACACCTTCGAGCTGGGCGGCATCGCGCTCGGCACCATCGTCGTGATCACGGGCTACCACGTGCTGCGGGCCTTCGCCCCGGCCCACCTCAAGGAGCAGGAGCCCCTCCTGGACTCCGGAACCAGCTCGTACGAGAGCACCTCCGCCGAGGATCCGCTGTCGAAGAACTGAGTGATTCGCCCGTTCTGGGTAAGCCGGGCCCAGGGAGTTCCCTCCCGGCCCGGCGACTGGAAACCTGCCCCTATGGCGCAGACCCAGCAGATCGGGCAACCCCTCGCTCACCACCTCGGGCCGTTCCAGGCGGTCGACCCCGTGGTGGACCGGATGCGGACACTCCGTTCCACCTGGCATCCGGCCGACGGGGTCGCCGTCTTCAACCGGGTGTACCTGACGGTCACCGAGGAGATCGGTCACGCCATCGACGCGGGCACCTTCGCCGACCGCACGGCGGCCGCCACCCTCGACGTGCGTTTCGCCGAGCGCTACCTCACGGCGGTCGACACCGTCGCCACCGGCGGCCCGGCGCCCGCCTGCTGGCGGCCGCTCTTCCACTACCGGCGCCATCCCGGCGTACGTCCGCTGCAGTTCGCGCTCGCCGGAATCAACGCACACGTGGGCCACGACCTGGCGCTCGCGGTGGTCGACACGTGCCGTCTCCTGGAGTGCGCGCCCGCCGACCTGGAGGACGAGTTCGACCGGGTCGGCGACATCCTCCTCCTCCTGGAGGAGCGCATCAGGGAGGAACTGATGCCGGGCCCGGACCTCCTGGAGATCGCGGACCCGCTGACGCATCTGCTCGGCTGCTGGAGCCTGGACCGGGCCCGCGAAGGGGCCTGGCTCGCGGCGCGCTCGCTGTGGCAGCTGCGCGGGCTGCCGGAGCTGGCCGGGGAGTTCACCGAACGCCTCGACCGGTCGGTGGGCCTGGTGGGGCGGATGCTGCTCACGCCGCTCACCAGGCCGTGACCCGTACGGGGACTCAGTCCTCCGGCAGCTCGACCGGGGCGATCTCCTCGTAGACGTCGCCCGGTCCCGGGTTGGTGGCGTCGGTGCCGCCGCCGAAGTGGTGCATCACGCCCCACACCGCGTTGAGCGCCGTCTGCACCGCGCCCTCGGCCCAGCCGGCCGTCCACGAGATGTCGTCGCCCGCGAGGAAGATGCCCCGCTTGTCCTCGGGCAGCCGCTCCTGCATGAAGTGCGTGAACAGGCGGCGCTGGTAGCGGTAGTGGCCCGGCAGGTTCGCCTTGAAGGCGCCCATGAAGTAGGGCTCGTTCTCCCAGGAGACCGTCACCGGGTTGCCGATGATGTGCTTCCGGATGTCGACGTTCGGGTAGATCTCGCCGAGCGACTTGAGCATGACCTCCATCCGCTCGTTGGCGGAGAGCGGCAGCCACTTCAGGCTGTCGTCGCACCAGGTGTACGAGAGGCAGATGGTGGCCGGCTTGTCCGGGCCATCGTCCAGGAGGTACGTGCCGCGGGTCATCCGGTCGGTGAGCGTCATCGACATGACGTCCCGGCCCGTCGGATTGCCCCTGTCGTCGACGGCCTTGTCCAGCCAGAACGGCCGGTCCACGGGCACGAAGAGCTTCGAGCTCTCCATGTAGTGGGTGCGCTCGATCGCCGTCCAGTGGTCGATCGGGAAGAGCGAGTCGTCGCAGGCGATCTTGGAGAGCAGCATCCAGGACTGGGCGGTGAAGATCGCCGCCTGGTACGTACGGATGTCGCCGGAGGCGTCGGTGACGGTGATCCGGTTGCCGGCGGTCCGGTTCAGCCGGGTCACGGCCGGCTTCGGGGTGCCCTCGTGCAGGGAGCTGAGCGAGGTGCCCTGCGCCCAGTGGACGATCTTCTCCGGCTCGCGCTCCCACAGGCGCAGCGGCAGCTGCTGCGAGCCGCCCACGATGCCGCGGTGGTGGTCGTCCGCCTCGGTGTAGACGACGCGGAGGATCTCCAGGATGGAGTTGGGGAAGTCGGTGTCCCAGCCGCCGGTGCCGAAGCCGACCTGGCCGAAGATCTCGCGGTGCCGGAAGGACTTGAAGGACTCCGACTCGCAGAGGAAGCCGTAGAAGGTCTGGTTGTCGAGCTTCTCGACGAGCTTCGACCAGATCTCGCGGATGCGCGGGACGTCGCGCTCGCGCATGGCCTGGTTCATGTCGGAGAAGTCGGCGCCCTCGTCCAGGCAGGCGTTCCACGCGTTCATCACGTCGCGGTAGACCTGCGGGAGGTCGTCGACGGTGGTGGCGTAGTGCGACTCGCCCTTGAGGTCGACGACGGTCGAGGGGGTCGACTCGGCGAGCGGGTTCGGGAAGGGCTTGGTCTCCAGGCCGACGAGGTCGATGTAGTGCTGGAGCGCGGTCGAGGAGGGCGGGAAGCGCATCGCGCCCATCTCCGCGGTGAGGCCCTCGGTGGCGGTGCCCTCGAAGCCGACGGTCCGCAGCCGGCCGCCGATCTGGTCGGCCTCGTAGACGACGGGCTTGAGGCCCATCTTCATGAGTTCGTACGCGGCGATGATGCCGGAGAGACCGCCGCCGATGACGGCGACCTCGGTGCCGTGCTCGGTGGCCGGTATCTGGCCGAGACCGGCCGGGTGGGCCAGGAAGTCGTCGTACGCGTACGGGAAGTCCGGACCGAACATGGTGATCGGCGGCTGGCCGTCGCTGTGGGGGACGGCGGTCGTGGGCACCGTGGACGTCATGGGGTACGGACTCCTTGCACGGAAAAGAAAGACGAGGCAGGTCGGGGGTGGGGGCTGCTCAGACGAGGGAGCCGTAGAGCCCGGGGCGGCGGTCGGCGAGGTACGGGTTGTTCTCGCGGGAGGCCGCCAGGAAGTCGGGGTCGACCTCGCCGAAGACGAGGTCCTCGCCGCGGCCGGCGCGGGCGCGGGCGGTGCCGTCGGGGCCGGCGAGGGTGGAGAGGCCGACGAACTCGAACTCGCCCTCGGGGCCGGTCCGGTTCACGTACGCCACGTACATCTGGCTCTCGAAGGCGCGGACGGGGACGACGGACTCGGCGACGAACTGGAAGGGGTGCATCTGCGCGGTCGGGACCACGAGGAAGTCGGTGCCGGCGAGGGCGTGGGCGCGGACGTTCTCCGGGAACTCGACGTCGTAGCAGATCAGCATGCCGACGCGGACGCCGTCGACCTCGGCCTGCACGACGGTCCGCTCGCCGGGGGTGAACCACTTCTGCTCGAAGCAGCCGAAGAGGTGGGTCTTGCGGTAGTTCGCCATGAGGGTGCCGTCGGCGCCGATGAGCTGCGAGGAGTTGTACAGCACGCCGTGCTGCTCGGTGTCGCGCTCCGGGTAGCCGTAGACGATCGCGAGGCCGTGGCGGACGGCGATCGCGGCGATCGCGCGCGCGGAGGGGCCGTCGGCGGGCTCGGCGAGCTTCGGGACGTCGTCACCGATCGCGTACCCGGTGAGGAAGAGCTCCGGGGCGATCAGGAGACCGGCGCCGGTGGCCGCGGCACGGCCGGCGGCCTCCTCGAGGACGGCGAGATTGGCGGCCACGTCACCGGGCTGTCCGGAACTCTGGAGCAGGGCGGTGCGCAGCGCGGGCATCGGCGATCCTCAAGGGTCTGATGGGGGGGAGGGAGACGTCAAAAACGGTACGGTTTCGGACTCTCCCGGGACAAGACGGCAGCGTTGCGGACCGACCGTCGAACCGTTGCGCGATCGGAGGGTGCGGCGGTGATTCGTTGCGTACGGCTCCGACCACGGTCGCAGGGCTCCCCCGCCGTGCGGCGGAGACGGGAACCGTCCTGCGGCGCGACGCCCGGGCGCGGTCCGCGCGGAAGAGTGGTGGTCGTCCGGAAGACCTGCCGGACGACCTGCCGAAAGGACCGGGAAACCATGAACCGTCGCACGAAGACCGTCGCCGTCGCCGCCGCCGTTCTGCTCACCTTGGGGGCCGGGGGCATCGCCGCGGCGGACGACGCTCCCGCCCCGGCCGCTGCCACGGCCGCCGTCAAGGAGGCCGCCGCGCTGACCGGCACCGCGAAGCTGTACCGGCCGGCCGGTGACGACATCACGTTCTCCTTCGACGCGCATCTGGCGGCGAAGGACAACAAGGATCCGCAGGCCGCGACCGGCACCTTCCGGTTCAGCCACTACAAGGACGGGAAGGGCGGCTACGCGGTGGCGAAGGTCGACTGCCTCACCACGGGCGGCAAGGTGGCCGTGGTGACGGGCGTCGTGACCGAGACCGACGTGGACGCCTTCCGGAACAAGCGCGTCGGGATCTCGGTGCACGACGACGGCAAGCGCGACCGTCTGGGCTACAGCTGGGTCGGGCGCGACACGAACCTGGAGGTTCCGCCGTGCCTGAGCTCCGCCCCCTTCGAGAAGGTGCAGCGGGGCACCGGTGACTTCAAGGTGCTGCCCTGGCAGCTCGACTACCCGACCGAGTAGACCGCCCCACGGGGGTGGGCGGGCGAAGGGCGGTGCGGGAACCACGGCCCGCACCGCCCCGACCGCCCATGCCCCGCCGGGCTACGCGGGCGAGCCCGAGGAGAAGCGCCGCAGCAGCGGCGAGAGCACCAGGACGGACTTGGTGCGCTCCACGAAGGGCTCGCCCGCGATGCGTTCCAGGACGCGCTCGAAGTGGCGCATGTCCGAGGCGAAGACCTGGACGACGGCGTCCGCGTCACCGGTGACGGTCGACGCGGACACCACCTCGGGGTACCGCTCCAGACCTCGCCTGATGTCGTTCGGCGAGGTGTTGTGGCGGCAGTAGATCTCGACGAAGCCCTCGGTCTCCCAGCCGAGCGCCGCCGGGTCCACCCGTACGGTGAATCCGGTGATGGCGCCCTCGGCCCTGAGCCGGTCCACGCGCCGCTTCACGGCGGGCGCGGAGAGACCGACGAGCGAGCCGATGTCGGCGTAGCTGCGGCGGGCGTCTTCCGCGAGGGCGTGGACGATGCGTTCGTCGAGGTCGTTCAGTCGCACTGCGGGTGGATCACTTCTCTGATGCGGCCAGTCGGGAGCGGCGGATGCCGTACTGGAAGTAGAACACGAGGCCGGCCACCATCCAGCCACCGAAGACGATCCACGTGGCCATGTCCAGACTGAACATCATGTAGCCGCAGGCGAGCAGGCCGAGGATCGGCGTGATCGGGAAGAGCGCGACCTTGAACGTGCGCGGCAGGTCGGGGCGGGTCCTGCGCAGGATGACGACGGCGACATTGACGAGGCCGAAGGCGAAGAGCGTGCCGATGCTGGTGGCGTCGGCGAGCTTGCCGAGCGGGATGAAGGCCGCGAGGGTGCCACAGAAGAGGGAGACGATCACCACGTTGGCGCGGGGGGCGCCGGACTTCGCGTCGACCCTGGCGAAGACCCTGGGGACGAGCCCGTCGCGCGACATGGCGAAGAGGATGCGGGTCTGGCCGTAGAGGACGGCGAAGACGACGGAGGCGATGGCGACGACGGCGCCCGCGGCGAGGACGACGCCCCAGAAGGTGTGCCCCGAGACGTCGGTCATGATCTGGGCGAGCGCGGCCTCGGTGTCCTCGAAGTCCTGCCACGGCATGGCGCCGACGGCGACGAAGGCGACGAGGACGTAGAGCACGGTGACGATCAGCAGCGAGAGCATGATCGCGCGGGGCAGGTCGCGCTTGGGGTTCTTGGCCTCTTCACCGGCGGTGGAGGCCGCGTCGAAGCCGATGTACGAGAAGAAGAGGGTGGCGGCACCGGCGCTGATGCCCATGATGCCGAGCGGGGCGAGGGGGGTGTAGTTGCCACCCTTGATGCCCAGGAAGCCGATGCCGATGAAGAGCAGCAGCGTGACGATCTTCACCGCGACCATGATCGAGTTGATCCGGGCGCTCTCCTTGGCGCCGCGCATCAGGAACACCATGGCGAGCAGGACGACGACCAGCGCGGGCAGGTTGATGAAGCCGCCCTCGCCCATCGGGGAGGAGACCTGTTCGGGGATGGTGACCCCCAGGGTGCCGTCGAGGAGTTCGTTGAGGTACTCGCCCCAGCCGACGGCGACCGCCGCGACGGAGACGCCGTACTCCAGGACCAGGCACCAGCCGCAGACCCAGGCGACGAGCTCGCCCATCGTTGCGTACGCATACGAGTACGAGGATCCGGAGACGGGCACCGACCCGGCCAGCTCCGCGTAGGACAGGGCGGAGAAGAGGGCGGTCAGGCCCGCGATCACGAAGGAGATCGTCACGGCGGGGCCGGCCTTGGGGGCGGCGTCACCGAGAACGACGAAGATGCCGGTGCCGAGCGTGGCACCGATGCTGATCATGGTCAGCTGCCACATGGAGAGCGAGCGGCGGAGGCTGCCGCCCTCACCCTGCCCACCCTCCATGACCAGGCGTTCCACCGGCTTACGCCGGGTGAGTGCGCCGAGCGCGGAGGTCTTGGGGGTGGTCGAGTCGACGACCGGTGGGGCTGCGCCGTGGTCCAGCACTGCGGAGGCTCCTTATCGCTGCCTGTAGGCGGTGGGACGACCCACGGCGGCACGTGGGCGTGCCGAAACAAGCCCACGGGGAGGGGAACCGCCGAGCAGGCGGTCGCCGCCACTCCTGGTACGGGGCACGAGCCTAAGGGGCTGAGGTTCGCAGTCGTAATGCAGGGTTGTTGCGCACTACCGGATGATCATTGCGTGCTCGCGGCGCAGACGGGGAAACATTGCGCGCCCCTGCATGAATCGGCACATTGGGGTCCTGAGGGCCCACCCGGCGCGCGTGCCGGGGGCCCAGGCCGGGGCGCTCCCCGCGCGCGTGCGCCGGCCCGGTCGACTCCTCACGCGCGCGGGCACGTGTCTTGACTCCGCGTGCCCCATGACCCACGCTGCGAGCCCCCGGACACCCACGATCGGAGGCCTCGGTGGGCTGGCTCGCCCCGGCGCCCTTCCTGCGCGGCACGGCCTGGCTCGACGGGGACCGGCCCGTACGGGCGGATCCGGCCGACCTGGAGCGGCTCCCGTGGGACATCGCCGAGAGGGCCGCGCTGCCCATCGGCGTACGCATCGAGTTCACGGCGGAGCCCGGGACGCGGGCGGTGGAGCTGCGCTACCGCGCGGCCGTCCCGGCACCGGAAGACCCGCTCGCCGCGCTGCGCCACTGCTTCGCGCTCTGGCAGGGTCGGCGGCTCGTCGGCGAGACCTGCGCCGTCCCGGCATCGGAGGGCACGGTGAGCCTCCCCCTGCCCCCGTACGGCGGCGTCTTCACCGTCCACCTCCCCGAGGGCCAGTCCCCGGTCCCGCTGGCCCTGCGTGCCGTCGGCGGCCGCCTCTCCCCCGCCCCGGTCCTGCCCCGCTGGCTCGTCCACGGCGACTCGATCACCGAGGGCTGGTGGGCGACCCGTCCCGCGCACTCCTGGCCCGCCACGGCGGGACGGCTGCTCGGGCTCGACCCGGTCAATCTGGGGTACGCGGGCGGGGCGCGCGGCGAGCTCCCCCTCGCCGAACACCTCGCGCGGCTCCCGGGCGAGATGGTCACCCTCGCCTTCGGCACCAACTGCTGGTCCCGGGTGCCCGCTACGGCGGACTGGCTGTACGCGACCGTCCGGGCGTTCGTCGGTCTGGTCCGCCGGGGCCATCCGGACACCCCGCTGCTGATCGTCTCGCCCGTCCTGCGCCCGGAGGCCGAGCACACCCGCAACGTCCTCGGTGCCACCCTCACGGAGCTGCGCAGGGCCATGGAGCGCGCCGGCCGGGACCTGGCGGCCGAGGGTGACGGCCGGCTCCTGGTCCTCCCTGGGCGCTCCCTGCTCGGCCCCGAGCACCTGGCGGACGGCCTGCACCCGAACGACGGAGGTCACGCCAGGATCGCGGCGGCGGTGGCGGAGGTCTTACGCCCCCATGTGCCGGTCAGCCGCCCGGTACCGCCAGCGGCCTGACCAGGAAGGTGCACGCGTCCGCGCACGCGTGCGCGCGGCCCGCCGCGTCCGTCCGGCCGTAGCGGTCGGTGTAGGTGACGACGGGCTCGTAGCCGAGCCGCGCGTACAGCGCCGCCGCCCGCGGGTTGTCGTGGGCCACGCCGAGCCCCAGAGCGGCCCCGCCGCGCTCCCGTACGAGCCCCTCCGCCGCGCGGACCAGCGCCGTCCCGATGCCCTGCCCGCGGAGCTCCTCGGGCCACACGTCCAGGCCGTTGAACTCGGGGCAGTCGCCGACCACGGCCCGCACCTCGGGAGCGGCGCAGCCGTCCCAGCGCACCTGCCCATGACCGACGGGCACGCCGTCGCGCCACGCGAGGAGGTACGTCCCGGCCCCGGCCTCCTGGCGCGCGAACCGGTCCGCGTGGCGGCTCGGCGCCCCGGGGGCGGGGATGTGGCGGTCGAGGACGGGCACGTCCTCGGCGCGGCAGGGCCTGATGTCCATGCGCCGACGGTACGGGAACGCCGTGGGCCCCCGGGAGGGTTTTCCCGGGGGCCCACGGCGTACGGCGGTGAGGTACTAGCTCCAGCTGGCGTGCAGCGGCTTGCCCTCGGCGTAGCCGGCGGCGGACTGGATGCCGACCACGGACTTCTCCTCGAACTCGGCGAGCGAGCCGGCACCGGCGTAGGTGCAGGAGGAGCGGACGCCCGCGATGATCGAGTCGATCAGGTCCTCGACGCCCGGACGGGTCGGGTCGAGGAACATGCGGGAGGTGGAGATGCCCTCCTCGAACAGCGCCTTGCGGGCGCGGTCGTAGGCGGACTCCTCGCTCGTGCGGTTCTTGACGGCGCGCGCGGAGGCCATGCCGAAGGACTCCTTGTAGAGCCGCCCGTTGGCGTCCTGCTGGAGGTCGCCCGGGGACTCGTACGTCCCGGCGAACCAGGAGCCGATCATCACGTTCGACGCGCCGGCGGCGAGCGCCATGGCGACGTCGCGCGGGTGCCGGACGCCACCGTCGGCCCAGACGTGCTTGCCGTACTTCTTCGCCTCGGCCGCGCACTCCAGGACGGCCGAGAACTGCGGCCGGCCGACGCCGGTCATCATGCGGGTGGTGCACATGGCGCCGGGGCCGACGCCGACCTTGATGATGTCGGCGCCCGCCTCGATGAGGTCCTTGACGCCCTCGGCGGCGACGATGTTGCCCGCGACGATCGGGACCTGCGGGTCGAGCGCCCGCACGGCCTTGATCGCGGCGATCATCGACTCCTGGTGGCCGTGCGCCGTGTCGATGACGAGCGTGTCCACGCCCGCGTCGAGGAGCTGCTTGGCCTTGCCCACGAAGTCGCCGTTGATGCCGACGGCGGCGGCGATGCGCAGCTTGCCCCCGGCGTCGGTGGCCGGGGTGTACAGGGTCGCGCGGAGGGCGCCCTTACGGGTCAGGATGCCGACCAGGCGCCCGTCCTCGTCGACGGCCGGGGCGTAGCGGCGGTTGGCGTGGTCCAGCGTGTTGAACGCCTCGCGCGGCTCGATGTCGGCGTCGATGAGGAGCAGGTCCTTCGACATGACCTCGGACAGCTGGGTGAAGCGGTCCACGCCGGACAGGTCGGCGTCGGTGACGACACCGATCGGGCGGCGGTTCTCGTCGACGACGACACCGGCGCCGTGGGCCCGCTTCGGCAGCAGGGAGAGCGCGTCGGCGACGGTCTGGTGGGGCTCCAGGACGATCGGGGTGTCGAGCACGTGGTGGCGGCTCTTGACCCACGAGATGACGTCGGTGACGACCTCGATCGGGATGTCCTGGGGGATGACGACCAGGCCGCCGCGGCGGGCGACGGTCTCGGCCATGCGACGGCCGGCGATGGCGGTCATGTTGGCGACGACCAGCGGGATCGTCGTACCGGTTCCGTCCGGCGAGGAGAGGTCCACCGCCTGGCGGGAACCGACGGCCGAGCGGCTCGGCACCATGAACACATCGTCGTACGTCAGGTCGTAGGGCGGCTTGACGTCATTGAGGAAACGCACGTGCTGACATCCCAGTCGTTCGGATCGGCCCCTAGGCATTTCAGCCAGGGGAAAAAGCACGTAGTTCATTGTCCCACGCCTGTACGAATACCAGCCCCGGGCGAATCATCCGAGGCTTGCGGCAGGCGCTTCGTCGGATCCTACGAAGCCCTCCCCCAGGGAGAGGAGGACCGAGAGGTGGTCGGGGCGCTCGTCGACGGCCGTGGCGAAGACCTCCTGCGCGGTCTGCCACTCGCGGGGACGCGTCCTTGCGTATCCCTGCCAGCCGGTGACGACGAGGACGACGGGCTCGGGGAGATCGGTCAGGCAGTCGGCCAGGGCGTCCCAGTTCCGGCCGAACCACGCGGGCAGCGCGAGGGCCACGGCGCACCGGTCCATGAGGGCGGCCTTGTCCGTGACTCCGGCCAGATCGAGGACGACGGGGTCGTCGAGTCTCATCCGAGTACCTCCCGGAAGGTCTCGTAGTGGTCGTCGGTCCAGTAGATCTCGCCGTCCCGCCCGGTGACGATCCGACGCGCCCCGCGGTCGCGTTCGCCGGGGGTCTTCACGGTGTACTCGCGGTAGTGACCGCGTTCCCTCCGCGGCAGGATCCGCTCGAAGTTCGAGAAGACGGCGCCGTCCTTGGCGTACGGGTAGGGGCCGCCGCGTGCGATGAGGTCGAGGGTCCGCCGCGCCTCGGGCGGCAGGTCAGCCGCCCGCACGGTGGGCAGTCCCGAGACGCCGGCCGTCCCGGTGGCCGCGGGGGCCGACGTGCCCCTCGCCGTCGGGGCCGTGTCGCTCGCGGAGGAGCATCCGGCCAGGAAGACGCACAGGACGAGCCCGAGGAGCACACGAAGGGGCCGGAGCAACATGTCCCGAACATACCGTTACGGAATGTCGCCGGCCCCTCGGACCTCGCGGTGACGGCTCAGCTGCCGTCGGGGTCCGTCCGGTCGAGCGCCGGGTGCGTGCCCGGGCTGGACTCGGTCAGCAGGTAGTCCGCCGCGGCGCGGTCCGTCACCAGGCTGGTGACGAGTCCGGAGCGGAGGACCGCCCCGATCGCCGCCGCCTTGCGCTGCCCGCCGGCGATCGCCACGACCTCGGGGATGCGCCGCAGCCGGTCCGCCTCGACGGTGATGCACCGCTCGCCCAGGTCGCGGCCGACGCGGCGGCCCTCGGCGTCGAAGAGGTGCGCGGACATCTCGGCGGCGACGCCCAACGAGGCGTAGTGGGCGCGCTCCGCGTCGGAGAGCATGTCGTGGACGGTCGAGATGCCCGGCTCCCAGGAGCCGATGGACACGCAGGCGACCGTCACCTTGTCGAAGTACTCGAAGGCCCGCGCGATGCCGGTCTGGCCGCGCAGGGCCGCGGCGGTCGCCGGGTCCGGGAGCAGCATGGGCGCGTAGATCGGGTGCGCCTCGCCGCCGGAGACCTGGGCGGCACGCCGTACGGCCTCGACCGAGCCGCGCTCGGCGGTCCCGGCGTCGTACACGCCGGTGAGCTGCACGACCGTACAGGGCGGCAGCCGGTCGAGCGCCGCCGCCATGTGGATGGTGGAGCGGCCCCAGGCGAGGCCCAGGACGTCGCCCTCGGTGACCAGCTCGCCGAGCAGGTCGGCCGCGACCTCGCCGAGGTTCTCCGGGTCGGGCGACTCCTCCGCGGCCTCCGCCGGGGATTCGACGACGACGGCGTGGCGGAGTCCGTAGCGGGCGCGGAGCGCGTCGGAGCGCTCGGCGTCCAGCTCGGCCGGCACGCGGATCTCGATGCGCACGAGGTCGCGCTCCAGGGCGGTCTCCAGGACCCGCGCCACCTTGAAGCGGCTGACGCCGAACTCCTCGGCGATCTGGATCTTGGACTTGCCCTCGAGGTAGAAGCGGCGGGCCATGGCCGCCGCCTGCACCAGCTCCGCGGGGCCCATCCGCAGGGCTGCCCGTCCCGCCGACATACCGGCCACCGCGATCTCCTCACTGCTGTTCACGTACCGCTGTTCACATACGGCTGTCGTTCACACTCTGGACTCGCCGTTCATCCTGTCAGATCCGGCGGGCCTTGATCAGCCCTGGCGGCGGCCCGACGGGCCGCGTTCATCCGGCGGAGGCTCAGTGGCCACATGCCCACGCGGCGGAGGCCGTCGCGGTCTCGGCGCGGGCCCGCAGCGCGGCCACGGCGGCCGCCGGGTCCGCGGCGCCGTAGACCGCCGAGCCCGCGACGAACACGTCGGCGCCGGCCTCGGCGCACCGCTCGATCGTGGATTCGGCGACCCCGCCGTCGACCTGGAGCCACAGCTCCAGACCGTGCTTGGAGATCAGCTCACGGGTGCGGCGGATCTTGGGCAGCATGATGTCGAGGAAGGCCTGGCCGCCGAAGCCCGGCTCGACCGTCATGATCAGCAGCATGTCGAGCTCGGGGAGCAGGTCCTCGTACGGCTCGATCGGCGTGGCCGGCTTGAGCGCCATCGAGGCACGCGCGCCCTTGGCCCGGATCTCCCGCGCGAGCCGCACGGGGGCGGCCGCGGCCTCCACGTGGAAGGTCACCGACCCGGCGCCCGCCTCGACGTACTGGGGCGCCCAGCGGTCGGGGTCCTCGATCATGAGGTGGCAGTCGAGCGGCGTCCCCGTCGCCCGGGCGAGCGACTCGACGATCGGCACCCCCAGCGTCAGGTTGGGCACGAAGTGGTTGTCCATCACGTCGACGTGCAGCCAGTCGGCACCCTCGACGGCCTTCGCCTCCTCGGCGAGCCGGGCGAAGTCCGCGGACAGGATGCTGGGGTTGATCTGCGCCATGTGCCAAGCCTCCCACGTTCTCGGGTACTTCTTTGCCGCTGAGCCGTTTCGGATCCGGTCCAGACCAATTTCGGTACGAAGCGACGAGCCATGGATCGGGACGGACCGGGAGAATGCGGTCAGGTGATCGAAGGGGCGGTGCCCCTGAGGGTCCCGGCCGTCAGGCCGTGCGGCGCAGCAGCGCCAGGTACATGGCGTCCGTGCCGTGCAGATGCGGCCAGAGCTGGACGTCCGGGCCGTCACCGAGCGCCGGCACGCCGGGCAGCAGCGGACGGGCGTCGATCAGCTCGGCGCCGCCGACCTTCTTCAGGACGTCGTCGACGACCACGCGGGTCTCGGCCAGGTGCGGCGAGCAGGTCGCGTACCCGACGATCCCGCCGACGCGCACGGCCCGCAGGGCCTCCGTGAGCAGTCCGCGCTGGAGCGGGGCGAAACCGTCCAGGTCCTCGGGGCGACGGCGCCAGCGGGCCTCGGGGCGGCGGCGCAGGGCACCGAGACCCGAGCAGGGGACGTCCATCAGGACCCGGTCGAAGGAGCCGGGGCGCCACGGCGGGCGGGTCCCGTCGGCCGCGATGACCTGGTACGGGCCGGGGTTGCCGGCGAGGGCGCGCTCGACGAGCCGGGCGCGGTGCGGCTGCTTCTCGGAGGCGAGGAGCGCGGCGCCGCGCTCGGAGGCGAGGGCGGCGAGGAGGGCGGCCTTGCCGCCGGGTCCCGCGCAGCCGTCGAGCCAGCGGGCGTCGGCCCCTTCGAGCGGGGCGTTGGCGAGGGCGAGGGCGACGAGCTGGCTGCCCTCGTCCTGGACACCGGCGCTGCCGTCCTTGACCGCCTCGATGGCGCCGGGCTCGCCGCCCTCGGCCATCCGGAGGGCGTACGGGGACCAGCGGCCCGGCAGCGTCTCGGTGACCGCGGCGAGCTCCTCGGTGGTGGAGCGGCCGGGGCGGGCGACGAGGGTGACCTCGGGGCGCTCGTTGTCGGCCTCCAGGAGGTCCTCGATGCCTGCGCGGCCGCCGCCGAGGGCGTCCCAGAGCGCCGAGACGACCCAGCGGGGGTGCGAGTGGACGACGGCGAGATGGTCCTCGGCGTCCTTGTCGTACGGCGGGGCGACCTGCGCCACCCAGGCGTCCAGGTCCTGCTGCGAGATCTTCCGCAGCACGGCGTTCACGAATTTGGCCCGCCCGTCGCCGAGCACCACCCGGGCGAGCTCGACGCTGGCGGAGACGGCCGCGTGCGTGGGGATGCGGGTGCCGAGCAGCTGGTGGGCGCCGAGCGCGAGCACGTCGAGCACGGGCGGGTCGACCTCGCGCAGCGGCCGGTCGATGCAGGCGGAGATGATCGCGTCGTACGTGCCCTGGCGCCGCAGCGTCCCGTAGACGAGCTCGGTCGCGAGGGCCGCGTCGCGCCCGTCGAAGTCGCCCTTCTCCCGGGCCTTCTTGAGGAGCGGCGGCAGCACCAGGTTGGCGTAGGCGTCGCGCTCGTCCACCGCCCTCAGCGCCTCGAAGGCGAGCATCCGGACGGGGTCCTTCTGGGGCCTCCGGTAGGGCTTGTGGGGACGGCGACTTGCCTGCTCGCTCAAAGGTGCTCCGCGTGACGAAATGAAGAGGTCGAACCCCCCAAGACTACGTCCGCCGCGCCCCCACCCGCGCCCGGGGCGATCCTGCCGCCCGCCAGGGGCTAGGGCCTGTCGTTTGGATCATGCCGGGCTCGCGGCGCCTGGCACCGCGCCTCGCCGCGTTGTCGTCACTCGCCGACGCTCCGCGTCGACTCCCTCCTCCGCCTTGCGATGCACGCCACCAGACCCCGCTCCCTGATCCGGCCTCATCCAAACGACAGACCCTAGACGCCCAGTCGCTCGCCCGGCGCGATGCGGACGCCGCGGGCCCAGTCGGCGGCCTTCATCGGCTTCTTGCCCTGGGGCTGGACCCAGAGGAGCTCGACGGCGTACGAGCCGGTGCCCGCGTACACGTTGTTCTTGCCGACCGAGAGCTCGGCCGGGGCCAGGTCGGTGCGGTCCGGGAGCGGGGTGACCTGGATCAGCTTGAGGCGCTCGCCGCGGAAGACGGTCCAGGCGCCGGGCGCCGGGGTGCAGCCGCGGACCACGCGATCGACCCGCAGGGCGGGGGCCGCGAAGTCGACGTGCGCGTCCTCGACCTGGATCTTCGGGGCGAGGGTGATGCCCTCGACGGGCTGCGGGACGGCCTTGAGGTTGCCGTCCTCGATGCCGTCCATGGTCGCTGCGAGCAGTCCGGCACCCGCGAAGGCGAGCCGGGTCAGCAGGTCGCCGCTGGTGTCGGTCGGACGGACGTCCTCGGTGACGACCCCGTAGACCGGGCCCGAGTCGAGGCCCTCCTCGATCAGGAACGTGGACGCGCCCGTCACCTGGTCGCCCGCCATCAGGGAGTGCTGGACCGGCGCCGCGCCGCGCCACGCGGGCAGCAGCGAGAAGTGGAGGTTGACCCAGCCCCGGGCGGGGATGTCGAGGGCGACCTTGGGAAGCAGCGCGCCGTAGGCGACGACCGGGCAGCAGTCCGGGGCGATCTCCCGGAGCCGGGCGAGGAAGTCCTCGTCGCGGGGCTTGACCGGCTTGAGGACCTCGATCCCGGCCTCCTCGGCCCGCTGGGCCACCGGACTGGCGACGAGCCGCCGGCCGCGCCCCGCCGGGGCGTCCGGGCGGGTGACGACGGCGGCCACCTCGTGCCGGCCGGAGGCGAGCAGGGCGTCCAGGGCGGGTACGGCGACCTCGGGGGTGCCTGCGAAGACGAGCTTCATGGGTGGCGGCTGCCTGTCTGTCCGGGAGCGTTGCGAGCGACGCACCAGTCTAGGACGGCAGGCGCCAGGGGGTGGCGTGGGGACCGGACCGCCCGCCATCCCCGGGGAGTGTCTTGTCGCGAGCCCGGCCCGATCGGCCAGGCACCCCCAGGGGCGTACGTGAGGGCGAGCGCCCCGCGCATATGCGTGTACGCCCCCGCAGCGTGACCCAACTCCCGGTGGCGCGTTGGTCAAGAGAGATTGACCGAATCGGGTCGCCGCTCCCCCTGCGACCCGCCCCTTTTACACGCCGGTTCGAGAGGCTTTCACATGGCCGACCACGCAACCCACGACGCCCAAGCCCGGGCGAGCCTGCACCTGTTGGTGCGGGACATCGAGCGGGTCCGGCGGCAGGTGGACGCACTGCGCACGCTCACGGCCCAGCTGGGCAATGTCTACCGTCCCCGCCGCTCCGGCCCGTCGACGGGCTTCGTCGTCTACGGGCGCGCGCCCGCCCCGACCGTACGCCTCGCCCAGGAGCTGCGGGACAGCGTCGAGACCCTGGTGACCGCGGCGGTCGACTTCGACCGCTCGCTCGGATTCTCGTGGGACGCGGTGGGTTCCGCGCTCGGTGTCACCAAGCAGGCCGTCCACCGCCGTTACGGTGCCCGGCGCGCGCCCCAGCCGGGCATCGTCGCGGAGCAGCAGGACCACGGTACGGAGCCGGGCGTGGCCCGCGCCCTGCCCTCGGTGCCCGCCGCCCGCTCGATGCCGCCGCAGCCCACCTCGGGCAGCGCCACCCTCCGCGAGGACCCGCGTCCGTCGGCCTTCCCGGGCCCGCGCAACGGCTGACCCGCCGAGCCTCCGACGGCCGCCGCCCCACCGGGGCCGGCGGCCGTCGCGCGTACCGGCCGACGCGCGTACCAGCGGACGCGCGTACCAGCCGACGCCGACCGGCCTCAGCCGATGTCCGGCGGGTCCACGCGGATCCGCACGGGTTCGCCTCCGCCGCGCGCGAGCCCGGCTGCCCTGGCCTGCTTGAGGGCCGCCGCCAGGGCAGCCCCGCTGCCCGGCGGCACCCGGACCAGGGCGCGGTCCCACTGCTCGCCGGGAGGCGGGTCACCGGGCCGGCGCGGCCCGCCGGGACGGACCACCGGCAGCGGCACCGGACCGAGGACCTCCGCGTCGCCCGGCAGCCCCGCCACCGCGAGGAACCCCTCGACGGCCTCCGGCGGACCGGACACCGCAGCCATCCGGGAGACCGGCGGGAAGCCCAGCTCGGCCCGCTCGGCCAGCTCCCGCTGGGCGTGCCCCACCGGGTCCCAGCGGACGAGCGCCTGGACCGGCCGCAGCGTCGGCTCGGCGACCACGACCACGGTGCCGCCCTCGGCCTGGCCCCGCACCAGCGAGGCCGCGTCGATCCAGCGGCGCAGGGCCTCCTCGCCCGCGCGCAGGTCGGGCCGGCCGAGCATGGCCCAGCCGTCGAGCAGCAGCGCGGCCGCGTAACCGCCCTCGGCGACGGGTTCGGCGCCGGGGGTGGAGACGACGAGCGCGGGCCGCCCGGGCACGGTGTCCAGGATGTGGTCACGCCCCGAGGTCCGGACGGGCACCGCGGGGAACGCCCGGCCCAGCTCCTCCGCCGTGCGCCGCGCGCCGACCACCTGGGCCCGCAGCCGGTTCGAGCCGCACGCCACGCAGTGCCAGTCGGGAGCGCCGCTCCCGCACCATCCGCAGCGCAGCTCCTGCTGCTCGGGGGCCTCCAGGGGCCCGGCGCAGTGGCGGCAGCGGGCGGGCGTCCGGCAGCGCTCGCACGCCAGCCGGGGGACGTATCCGCGCCGGGGGACCTGGACGAGCACCGGCCCGGTCTTCAGCCCCTCCCGTACGGCCTGCCAGGCCAGCGAGGGCAGCCGGGCGGCGCGCGCGGCCTCGTCGCGGGCCAGCTCGCCGTCGCCGACGGTCCGGATCAGCGGGGCGGCCCTGCGGACCTGCTCGCGTCCGGCGGTCAGCGCCTTGGCCCAGCCGGACTCGACGAGCTGGGCCGCCTCGACGGTGCAGCTGGTGCCACCGAGGAGGAAGGCGCACCGGTCGTGGGTGGCGCGCAGGATCAGTACGTCGCGCGCGTGGGGCTGCGGGGCGTGCGGCTCGCTGTGGCTGCCGTCGCCGTCGTCCCAGATGACGACGAGGCCGAGGTCCCGTACGGGGGCGAACATCGCGGCCCGGGTGCCGACGACGGCCCGCACCGCACCGCGCCGGACGGCGAGCCACTGCCCGTACCGCTTCTCGGGGCCCGCCTCGGCGGTGAGCAGCGCGTGCCGCCCCGGCCCCAGGACCTCGGTCAGCGCCGCGTCGACCCGCCCGGCCGCCCGGCCGTCCGGTACGACGACGAGCGCGCCCCGGCCGGAGGCCAGGGTCGCGGCGACGGCCCGGGCGATCTCCTCGGCCCAGTACGGTCCCGGCAGCGCGTTCCACACGGCCCGGGGCGCGCCGCCGCGCGCGAGGGAGTCCAGGAAGGCCGCCCCCTGCTCGTACCGCGTCCAGCTCCCGGGCTCCGGGGGCTGCGGCGGCGGGAGGGGCTCCGGAGAGGTCCGGCCTTCGGCGCGGGCGCTGCGCGGCGGCACGGCGAGCTGGAGTACGTCGGCGAGGCTGCCCGCGTACCGGTCGGCGACGGCCCGGGCGAGGCCGAGCAGCTCGGGGCCGAGGACGGGCTCGGGCGAGACGACGTCGGCGAGGGCGGCGAGGGGCCCGGAGTAGTCGGAGGTGGCCCGCCGCTCGACGAGGAAGCCGTCGATCAGCCGACCGCCCTCGCGGCGCCCGTTCCGCACCTGGTGCGCGCCCGCCCCGAACCGCACGCGGACACGGACCCCGGGCCGGGCGGAGTCGTCCAGTTCCTCGGGGACCGCGTAGTCGAAGAACTGGTCGAGGTGGAGCGCCCCCTTGTTCACGACCACCCGGGCGACGGGCAGCTCCTTGGCCAGCGCGGCCCCTCGCCAGGTCCGCGGCTTGGCCTTCGGCACGTTCGCCTTCCGCACGGTCTCCCGAATGAGCGCGAGCTGCTCGGGCCCGTCGGGATTCTCCTTCTCGCTGCTCACAGCCCCATACCTACCAGACGGCACCGACAGTCGGGCAGACGGAAGCCCGGCACCCCCAAGGGGTACCGGGCTTCCGTGACGTGCAGCCGGGAGTTCCGGGAGCTCTCACACTCCGGGACTCCGGGAATTACAGGCCGGCGGCCTTCCTCAGTGCATCCACGCGGTCCGTGCGCTCCCAGGTGAAGTCCGGCAGCTCGCGGCCGAAGTGGCCGTAGGCGGCGGTCTGGGAGTAGATCGGGCGGAGGAGGTCGAGGTCGCGGATGATCGCGGCCGGGCGGAGGTCGAAAACCTCGCCGATGGCGTTCTCGATCTTCTCGGTGTCGACGGTGTTCGTGCCGAAGGTCTCGACGAAGAGGCCGACGGGCTCGGCCTTGCCGATCGCGTAGGCGACCTGGACCTCGCAGCGCGAGGCGAGGCCCGCGGCGACGACGTTCTTCGCGACCCAGCGCATCGCGTACGCGGCCGACCGGTCGACCTTCGACGGGTCCTTGCCGGAGAAGGCGCCGCCGCCGTGCCGGGCCATGCCGCCGTACGTGTCGATGATGATCTTGCGGCCGGTGAGGCCGGCGTCACCCATCGGGCCACCGATCTCGAAACGCCCGGTCGGGTTCACCAGGAGGCGGTAGCCGTCGGTGTCGAGCTTGATGCCGTCCTCGACGAGCTGCGCGAGCACGTGCTCCACGACGAACTCGCGGATGTCGGGGGCGAGCAGCGACTCGAGGTCGATGTCGGAGGCGTGCTGCGAGGAGACGACGACCGTGTCGAGGCGGATGGCCTTGTCGCCGTCGTACTCGATGGTGACCTGGGTCTTGCCGTCGGGACGCAGGTACGGGATGGTCCCGTTCTTGCGGACCTCGGTGAGGCGGCGCGAGAGGCGGTGCGCGAGGTGGATCGGCAGCGGCATCAGCTCGGGCGTCTCGTCCGAGGCGTAGCCGAACATCAGGCCCTGGTCGCCGGCGCCCTGCTTGTCGAGCTCGTCTTCCTCGTCCCTCTGGGAGGCACCCTCGACCCGCTTCTCGTACGCGGTGTCCACACCCTGCGCGATGTCCGGGGACTGCGACCCGATGGACACCGACACGCCACAGGAGGCGCCGTCGAAGCCCTTCTTCGAGGAGTCGTAACCGATCTCGAGGATCTTGTTCCGGACGAGGGTGGGGATGTCCGCCCACGCCTTGGTGGTCACCTCACCGGCGACGTGCACCAGGCCGGTGGTGATCAGCGTCTCGACGGCGACGCGCGAGGTGGGGTCCTCTCGCAGCAGTGCGTCGAGGATGGTGTCGCTGATCTGGTCAGCGATCTTGTCGGGGTGACCCTCGGTGACGGACTCCGAGGTGAACAGACGACGGGACACAACGCTCCCTGGGGTTGCAGCGGCTGCTGGCTACTCGTGACGGACCGGCAGGGGGCTGCGCCCCGCGACGTTCCACGAACAGTCTATCGGTCGTGGTCGGGCAATGGACCAGGTGTCTCGCCTGGCGAATGGTCGGCGGTGACCGGAACCGGCCTCCGGCCCGGCGGGGGCGCCCCTTCCGGTGGGGCGTAAATCACTCGGGAATCACTCGCGGGTCGGCGTTTTCCACCCCGCGGAGCGCCTCCGCAGGGTGACATCGCGCCAAGATCGCGCCCGCCTTCAGCCGGGCGAGGCGGGGCGGGATCCGTCAGGTCGTGGGGCGCAGAAGCGGCAGGACCAGGTCCCAGACCGTCTCGGCGAGCGCCTCCTTCGGCCCGTACGGGACGGGGGTCTCGGCGCCGTCCGCCGCGAGCACGACGGCTTCGTTCTCCTCGGAGCCGAAGGTCTTGCGCTCCCCCACCTCGTTGACGACGAGCAGGTCACAGCCCTTGCGGCGGAGCTTCGCACGTCCGTTGGCGAGGACGTCGTCGGTCTCGGCCGCAAAGCCGACGACGACCTGCCCCGGCAGGGCGCGGTCGGCGGAGAGCTCGGCGAGGATGTCGGGGTTGCGGACGAGTTCGACGGTCGGCGCTCCCCCGTCGTCCTTCTTCTTGATCTTCCCCGAGGCGTAGACGGCCGGGCGGAAATCGGCCACCGCCGCGGCCATCACCACGGCGTCGGCGTCCCCCGCGGCCTTGAGGACGGCCTCACGGAGCTGGAGCGCGGTGCCGACGTGGACCACGTCGACCCCGGCGGGGTCGGGGATGCCGGTATTGGCCTCGACGAGCGTGACCCGGGCCCCGCGTGCGGCGGCCGCCCTGGCGAGCGCGTACCCCTGCTTGCCGGAGGAGCGGTTGCCCAGGTAGCGGACGGGGTCGAGGGGCTCACGGGTGCCGCCCGCGCTGACCACGACGTGGCGGCCGGCGAGGTCGGGGGTGGTGACGCCGCGCGCGACGATCCGCCGGCAGACCTCGAAGATCTCGGCGGGGTCCGGCAGCCGTCCCTTGCCGGTGTCGACGCCGGTCAGGCGGCCGACGGCGGGCTCGATGACGACGGCGCCGCGGCGGCGCAGCGTGGCCACGTTCTCCTGGGTGGCCGGGTGCTCCCACATCTCGGTGTGCATCGCCGGGGCGAAGACGACCGGACAGCGAGCGGTGAGCAGTGTGTTGGTGAGGAGGTCGTCGGCGAGGCCGTGGGCGGCCTTGGCGAGCATGTCGGCGGTGGCGGGGGCGACGACGACGAGGTCGGCGCCCTGGCCGATCCGTACGTGCGGCACCTCGTGGACCGACTCCCACACCTCGGTCGATACGGGGTGCCCGGAGAGCGCGGACCAGGTCGCCGCGCCGACGAAGTGGAGGGCGGAGTCGGTGGGCACGACGCGCACGTCGTGGCCCGACTCGGTGAGCCGGCGCAGCAGCTCGCACGCCTTGTAGGCGGCGATGCCGCCGCTGACGCCCAGAACGACCTTCGGCTTCGTCACCACTGCCACTCCCCGCACTCGGACACTCCCCGCACTCGGATCTACGACTCCATGAGACACCAAAGGCCCGGCGGTTGTTCCGCCGGGCCTTCGGTGACAGACGTTACGTGCTTACTGCGCCGGGCCCTCGATGGCCTCGGACGTCAGCAGACCCGCGTTGATCTCCCGCAGGGCGATCGAGAGCGGCTTCTCGTGGACGTGGGTGTCGACGAGCGGACCCACGTACTCCAGCAGGCCCTCGCCGAGCTGGGAGTAGTACGCGTTGATCTGACGCGCGCGCTTGGCCGCGTAGATCACGAGGCTGTACTTCGAGTCGGTTGCCTCGAGCAGCTCGTCGATCGGCGGGTTGATAATGCCCTCGGGCGCAGTCATCGAAGAGGACACGCTCTACCTTCCGAAGATGGAAAAAAGATCAGACAAACACTGTGGGGCCTGGGGGCCTGTGGCGTCAGCCACTGATGTCCGGGTCCCCAGAAGACAGCAGCATCAACGTTAGCAGCTCGCGGGCGACGTCCTCGACCGAGGTGTTGACGAGCGTGGTGTCGAACTCCGATTCGGCGGCCAGTTCGACCTTCGCGGCCGCCAGCCGGCGCTCGATGACCTCGGGCGACTCGGTGCCGCGGCCGGTGAGCCGGCGGACCAGCTCCTCCCAGCTCGGCGGGGCCAGGAAGACCAGCTGGGACTCGGGCATCGAGTCCTTGACCTGACGGGCGCCCTGGAGGTCGATCTCGAGGAGTACGGGCTCCCCCGAGTCGAGGCGGTCGAGGACCGCGCCTCGCGGGGTGCCGTAGCGGTTGCCCGCGAACTCGGCCCATTCGAGGAGTTCACCGTTGGCGATCAGCTTGTCGAACTCGTCGTCCGTGACGAAGAAATAGTGGACGCCGTGCTTCTCACCGGGGCGGGGCTTTCGTGTCGTGGCCGACACCGAGAGCCAGACCTCGGGGTGGACCTTGCGCATATGAGCGACGACCGTGCTCTTACCGACCCCTGAGGGGCCGGAGAGCACGGTCAACCGCGGACGTACCTCTGCTGCCATGCAGCGATTATTCCAGCTTTACCGGTGTGCCCGGGACGCGTGTCCCGGATCAGGCGCCGGTGCTGCCGAACTCGCGCTCCAGGGAGGCGATCTGGTTGGAGCCGAGACCACGGACTCGGCGGCTCTCGGAGATGCCGAGGCGCTCCATGATCTGCTTGGCGCGGACCTTGCCCACGCCGGGCAGGGACTCGAGCAGAGCGGAGACCTTCATCTTGCCGATGACGTCGTTCTCCTGCCCGGTCTTGATGACCTCTTGGAGCGAGGCGCCGGAGTGCTTGAGTCGATTCTTGACCTCGGCCCGCTCCCGGCGAGCCGCGGCGGCCTTTTCGAGCGCGGCTGCGCGCTGTTCAGGGGTAAGGGGCGGAAGAGCCACGCCTACGTCACCTCGGATGTCGATCTGTCGGATACGGACCGGTGAGGAACCCAGCGCCCCACACCAGTGGAGCAACGCGCAACGGAGTGGCCGTTGAACGCCTGCTCTGCCCCGGAGACTAGCGGCCGAGGCCGCTCCAGTCAGCGAGAACAGCGGAAAAGTCCTGGTCAGCATCGACCGACCAGGACTTTTCCGGCATAACGACCCGGTTTTGAGCCAAGTTTTCGTCAAGTAGCGAGACGGCTGGAGAGACGGTTCCTCTCGCCGGACCGATTCACGGCCGGTTCACGGCCGATCCTCCGGGCCGATCCGCTCCGACCTGCGGATTGACCGCGAGCCCGGCGGAAACGCCCTCACGCGCCGACGGCCGCGCGGATCTCGTCCGCGTACCGGTCCGCCGAGGCCCGCAGGGCGGACACGTCCGGACCGTGACGGAGAACACCCCGACTGACGTTCGGGACGACGTTGCGGACGGCCGCGCCGAAGACGGCGGGGAGGTCGGCCGGGGTCGCGCCCTGGGCGCCGATGCCGGGCGCGAGGAGCGGGCCGTTGATGTCCAGGTCGAACGAGGACAGGTCGCCGAGCGTGGCACCGACGACCGCGCCGAAGGAGCCCATGGGGGTCTCCCCCGCGTTCTCCTCGGCGAGGTGCGCCAGCATGGTCGCGCCGATGGTGCGCCCGTCCTCGCGGACGGCCCGCTGGACCTCCGAACCCTCCGGGTTCGAGGTGAGCGCCAGGACGAAGAGACCGGCGCCGGACTCCCGGGCCAGGTCGACGGCCGGCTTCAGGGAGCCGTAGCCGAGGTACGGGGAGACCGTGAGCGCGTCGGAGAAGAGCGGGGAGTCCTTGCGCAGGAACGCCTCCGCGTACGCGGCCATCGTGGAGCCGATGTCGCCGCGCTTGGCGTCCATGACGACCAGGCCGCCCGCGGCGCGCAGGTCGGCGACGGCGCGCTCCAGGACGGCGATGCCGCGCGAGCCGAAGCGCTCGAAGAAGGCGGCCTGCGGCTTGAAGACGGCGACGGTGCCGGCGAGCGCCTCGACGACCGTGAAGGTGAAGCGCTCCAGGCCGGCGATGTCGTCGTTCAGGCCCCAGGAGTCGAGCAGGGCGGCGTGCGGGTCGATGCCGACGCAGAGCGGGCCGCGCTCGTCCATGGCGGAGCGCAGGCGGGTACCGAAGGAGAGGGTCACTTGGCGGCCTTTCGGGAGTCGGCGCCGACGGCTTCGGCGAGGGTGGCGTACGGAGAGGCGGCGAGGCGCGCGGCGAGGCCCTTGTGGATCGCGCGGGCGTAGAACGGGCCCTCGTAGATGAAGGCGCTGTAGCCCTGGATCAGGGTCGCTCCGGCGAGGATGCGCTGCCAGGCGTCCTCGGCGTTCTCGATGCCGCCGACGCCCACCAGGACGATCCGGTCCCCCACGCGCGCGTGGAGGCGGCGCAGGACGGCCAGGGAGCGCTCCTTGACGGGCGCGCCGGACAGGCCGCCGGTCTCCTTGACCAGAGCCGGGTCGGACGTCAGGCCGAGGCCCTCGCGGGCGATGGTGGTGTTGGTGGCGATGATGCCGTCGAGACCGAGCTCCAGGGCGAGGTCGGCGACGGCGTCGACGTCCTCGTCGGCGAGGTCGGGGGCGATCTTGACGAGGAGCGGGACCCGGCGGTCGGTGACCGCGCGGTCCGCCGCTTCGCGTACCGCCGTGAGCAGCGGGCGCAGCGACTCGGTGGCCTGGAGGTTGCGCAGCCCGGGGGTGTTCGGCGAGGAGACGTTCACGACCAGGTAGTCGGCGTGCGCGGCGAGGCGCTCGGTGGACTTCACGTAGTCGGCGGCGGCCTCGGCCTCCGGGACGACCTTGGTCTTGCCGATGTTGACGCCCACGACGGTCCTGAAGACCGGCACGCGCGCGTGGAGGCGGTCGGCGACGGCGGCGGAGCCCTCGTTGTTGAAGCCCATGCGGTTGATCAGGGCGCGGTCAGGGACCAGCCGGAAGAGGCGCTTCTTGGGGTTGCCGGGCTGGGCCTCGCCGGTGACCGTGCCGATCTCGACGTGGTCGAAGCCGAGCATCGCCATGCCGTCGATGGCGACGGCGTTCTTGTCGAAGCCGGCGGCGAGACCGAAGGGGCCGTGCATGCGAAGCCCCAAAGCCTCGGTCCGCAACGCCGTGTGGCGGGGGGCGAGGACCGCGGCGATAAGAGTCCGAAGCACCGGGACGCGGGCGGCGAGGCGGATCCAGCGGAAGGCCAGGTAGTGGGCCTCCTCGGGGTCCATGCGCTTGAAGACCAGGTGGAAGAAGAACTTGTACATGCGGGAGATCCAGGTGTGCTCATGAAGAGGGGGACACCGCGGTGTTTCCGGTGTCCCCCTGCTTCGTACGGGCTGCTAGTCGCGGGCCGCGGTCAGATGCTCCGCGTGTTCCTGGAGCGAGCGGACGCCGACGTCGCCGTGGTTGAGCGCGTCGATGCCCTGGACGGCCGCGGCGAGCGCCTGGACCGTGGTGAGGCACGGGACGCCGCGCGCCACCGCGGCCGTACGGATCTCGTAGCCGTCGAGGCGGCCGCCGGTGCCGTACGGGGTGTTGACGATCAGGTCGACCTGGCCGTCGTGGATCAGTTGGACGACGGTCTTCTCGCCGTTCGGGCCCTCGCCCTCGCTGAGCTTGCGCACGATCGTGGCATTGATGCCGTTGCGCTTGAGGACCTCGGCGGTGCCGGAGGTGGCGAGCAGCTCGAAGCCGTGGGCGACGAGTTCGCGCGCCGGGAAGATCATCGAGCGCTTGTCGCGGTTGGCCACGGAGATGAACGCGCGGCCCTTGGTGGGCAGCGGGCCGTAGGCGCCGGCCTGCGACTTGGCGTACGCCGTGCCGAAGACCGCGTCGATGCCCATGACCTCGCCGGTCGAGCGCATCTCCGGGCCGAGGACGGTGTCGACGCCGCGGCCGTGGATGTCGCGGAAGCGCGACCACGGCATGACGGCCTCCTTGACGGAGATCGGCGCGTCGATCGGCAGGGTGCCGCCGTCGCCGTTCTTCGGCAGCAGGCCCTCGGCGCGCAGCTCGGCGATGGTGGCGCCCAGCGAGATGCGGGCGGCGGCCTTCGCGAGCGGCACGGCGGTCGCCTTCGAGGTGAAGGGGACGGTCCGGGAGGCGCGGGGGTTCGCCTCCAGGACGTAGAGGATGTCGCCGGCCATGGCGAACTGGATGTTGATCAGGCCGCGGACGCCGACGCCCTTGGCGATCGCCTCGGTGGAGATGCGCAGGCGCTTGATGTCGAAGCCGCCGAGGGTGATCGGGGGCAGGGCGCAGGCCGAGTCGCCGGAGTGGATGCCGGCCTCCTCGATGTGCTCCATGACGCCGCCGAGGTAGAGCTCCTCGCCGTCGTAGAGCGCGTCGACGTCGATCTCGATGGCGTCGTCGAGGAAGCGGTCGACCAGGACCGGCCGGGTGGGGCTGATCTCGGTGGACTCGGCGATGTACGACTCCAGCCGGGTCTCGTCGTACACGATCTCCATGCCGCGGCCGCCGAGTACGTACGACGGGCGTACGAGGACGGGGTAGCCGATCTCGTCGGCGATGGCCTTGGCGCCGGCGAAGGTGGTCGCGGTGCCGTGCTTCGGGGCGGGGAGGCCGGCCTCGGCGAGGACCCGGCCGAAGGCGCCGCGGTCCTCGGCGGCGTGGATGGCCTCCGGCGGGGTGCCGACGACCGGCACGCCGTTGTCCTTGAGCGCCTGCGACAGGCCCAGCGGGGTCTGGCCGCCGAGCTGGACGACGACACCGGCGACGGGGCCGGCGAGGGTCTCGGCGTGGACGATCTCCAGCACGTCCTCGAGCGTGAGCGGCTCGAAGTACAGGCGGTCGGAGGTGTCGTAGTCCGTCGAGACGGTCTCCGGGTTGCAGTTGACCATCACGGTCTCGTAGCCGGCGTCGCTCAGGGCGAAGGAGGCGTGGACGCAGGAGTAGTCGAACTCGATGCCCTGGCCGATGCGGTTCGGGCCGGAGCCCAGGATGATCACGGCGGGCTTGGTGCGCGGCGCGACCTCGCTCTCCTCGTCGTACGAGGAGTAGAAGTACGGGGTCTTGGCGGCGAACTCGGCGGCGCAGGTGTCGACCGTCTTGTAGACCGGGCGGACGCCGAGGGCGTGCCGGACCTCGCGGACGACGTCCTCGCGCAGGCCGCGGATCTCGGCGATCTGGGCGTCGGAGAAGCCGTGGCGCTTGGCCTCGGCGAGGATCTCGGGGTCGAGCTTCTCGGCCGCGGTCAGCTCGTCGGCGATCTCCTTGATCAGGAAGAGCTGGTCGACGAACCACGGGTCGATCTTCGTGGCGTCGAAGACCTCCTGCGGGGTGGCGCCGGCGCGGATGGCCTGCATCACGGTGTTGATGCGGCCGTCGGTCGGGCGGACCGACGCGCTCAGGAGCTCGTCCTTGTCGCCGGGCTCGCCGACGAAGGTGAACTGCGAGCCCTTCTTCTCCAGGGAGCGCAGCGCCTTCTGGAGCGCCTCGGTGAAGTTGCGGCCGATCGCCATGGCCTCGCCGACCGACTTCATGGTCGTGGTCAGCGTGGAGTCGGCGGAGGGGAACTTCTCGAAGGCGAAGCGCGGGGCCTTGACGACGACGTAGTCGAGCGAGGGCTCGAAGGACGCCGGGGTCTTCTCCGTGATGTCGTTCGGGATCTCGTCCAGCGTGTAGCCGACGGCGAGGCGGGCCGCGATCTTGGCGATCGGGAAGCCGGTCGCCTTGGAGGCGAGCGCCGAGGAGCGGGAGACGCGGGGGTTCATCTCGATGACGATGATCCGGCCGTCGACCGGGTCGATCGCGAACTGGATGTTGCAGCCGCCGGTGTCGACGCCGACCTCGCGGATGATCGCGATGCCGATGTCGCGCAGCCGCTGGTACTCGCGGTCGGTGAGCGTCATCGCCGGGGCGACGGTGATCGAGTCACCGGTGTGGACGCCCATCGGGTCGAAGTTCTCGATGGAGCAGACCACCACGACGTTGTCGTTCTTGTCGCGCATCAGCTCCAGCTCGTACTCCTTCCAGCCGAGGATGGACTCCTCCAGGAGCACCTCGGTGGTCGGGGAGAGCGTGAGGCCCTGGCCGGCGATGCGGCGGAGCTCCTCCTCGTCGTGCGCGAAGCCGGAGCCGGCGCCGCCCATGGTGAAGGAGGGGCGGACGACGACGGGGTAGCCGCCGAGCGTCTCGACGCCCTGGATCACGTCGTCCATGGTGTGGCAGATGACCGAGCGGGCGGACTCGCCGTAGCCGATCTTGGCCTTGACGGCCTCGACGACGCCCTTGAAGAGGTCGCGGTCCTCGCCCTTGTTGATGGCCTCCACGTTGGCGCCGATGAGCTCGACGCCGTACTTCTCCAGGACGCCCTGCTCGTGCATGGAGATCGCGGTGTTGAGCGCGGTCTGGCCGCCGAGGGTGGGCAGGAGGGCGTCGGGGCGCTCCTTGGCGATGATCTTCTCGACGAACTCGGGGGTGATCGGCTCGACGTACGTGGCGTCGGCGATCTCCGGGTCGGTCATGATCGTGGCCGGGTTGGAGTTGACCAGGATGACCCGCAGGCCCTCGGCCTTGAGGATGCGGCAGGCCTGGGTGCCGGAGTAGTCGAACTCGGCGGCCTGTCCGATGACGATCGGGCCGGAGCCGATGACCAGGACGGACTGGATATCGGTGCGCTTAGGCACGCTCGGCCTCCATCAGGGATACGAAACGGTCGAAGAGGTACGCGGCGTCGTGCGGGCCCGCGGCCGCCTCGGGGTGGTACTGGACGGAGAAGGCCGGCTGGTCGAGCAGCCGAAGGCCTTCCACGACCTGGTCGTTCAGGCACACGTGGGAGACCTCGGCGCGCCCGTAGGGGGTGTCGGAGACCTTGTCGAGGGGCGCGTCGACGGCGAAGCCGTGGTTGTGCGCGGTGACCTCGACCTTGCCCGTGGTGCGGTCCTGGACCGGCTGGTTGATGCCGCGGTGGCCGTACTTCAGCTTGTAGGTGCCGAAGCCGAGGGCGCGACCGAGGATCTGGTTGCCGAAGCAGATGCCGAAGAGCGGGGTCCTGCGCTCCAGGACGGCGCGCATGACGGCGACGGGGCCGTCGGCGGTGGCCGGGTCGCCCGGGCCGTTGGAGAAGAAGACGCCGTCCGGGTTCACCGCGTAGATGTCCTCGGCGGTGGCGGTGGCGGGCAGCACGTGGACCTCGATGCCGCGCTCGGCCATCCGGTGCGGGGTCATGCCCTTGATGCCGAGGTCGACGGCGGCGACGGTGAACTTCTTCGTGCCGATCGCGGGGACGACGTACGTCTCCTTGGTGGCGACCTCGGCGGAGAGGTTCGCGCCCTTCATCTGGGGCTGCTCCTGGACCTTCGCGAGGAGGGCCTCGTCGCGGATGCCGGTCCAGGCCTCGCCGGAGAAGATGCCGACGCGCATGGCGCCGCGCTCGCGCAGGTGGCGGGTGAGGGCGCGGGTGTCGATGCCGGAGATGCCGACGACGCCCTGGCGCTCCAGCTCCTCGTCCAGCGAGCGCTGGGCGCGCCAGTTGGAGGAGACGCGGGCGGGGTCGCGGACGACGTAGCCGGAGACCCAGATGCGGCCGGACTCGGGGTCCTCGTCGTTGACGCCGGTGTTGCCGACGTGCGGGGCGGTCATGACGACCACCTGCCGGTGGTACGACGGGTCGGTGAGGGTCTCCTGGTAGCCGGTCATGCCGGTGGAGAACACGGCCTCGCCGAAGGTCTCCCCCACGGCCCCGTAGGCGCGGCCGCGGAAGATGCGGCCGTCCTCCAGGACGAGTACGGCGGGAGCCTTGGCGGCTCCCCTGGTGGAGGTCGTCATCGTGCGATGCCTTCCGTCGTGGTGGTGTGGTGCAGGGAGTCGAGGGCCTCGACCCAGGCGGTGTGCTCGGCCGCCCGGTCGGAGCGGAAGCCGGAGTCGAGCAGCTTTTCGCCGTGGGCCCAGGTGACGATCAGCAGGCCGCCCTCGGCGAGGACCTTGCCGGCGATGCCCTTGTCGAGGCGGGCCTCGCGCAGGGCGTCCGTCGGGATGAAGAAGTCGTTCGCCCCGGGGCGTACGACCGCGATTCCGGCGTCGGTGAGCGTGAGCTCGACGCGGCTGCGGGTGCCGAGGCCGTGGGCGACGATCCGGTCGAGCCACTGCCCGGCGGTCGTGGACCCGTGGTAGCGCCCGCTGAGGGTCAGTTTCGCCGCTCCGGGAGCCTCCGGCGCGGTGGGGAGTTCGGGCAGGTCCGACTGGAGGCTGCCGCGCCACTTCCAGCCCTGGCGCATCAGCCAGTAGACGAGGACGACGAAGAGCAGCAGTCCGGCGACCCAGCCGATCCGTCCGGCCCAGTCGGTCACTTCCGCCGACTTCTGATCCGCTGCCTCTGCGGCGATTGCGATGAGTGGTGTCACGCCAGCTTCCCGTCCACGACCGTTGCCCGGCCCCGCAGGATGGTGTGGGTGACGCGTCCCGGCAGCTCGCGACCCTCGTAGGGGGTGTTGCGGCTGCGGGAGGCGAAGTCCGCGGGGTCCACGACACCACGGTAAGCCGGATCGACCAGCGTCAGGTTCGCGGGCTCACCAGCCGAGACGGGTCGTCCATGGCCCTTGGCCTGGCCGATGCGGGCCGGGGCGAAGGACATGCGGTCGGCGACGCCGGCCCAGTCGAGGAGGCCGGTCTCGACCATCGTCTGCTGGACGACGGAGAGGGCGGTCTCCAGGCCGACCATGCCCATGGCGGCGGCGGCCCACTCGCAGTCCTTGTCCTCGTGCGGGTGCGGGGCGTGGTCGGTGGCGACGATGTCGATCGTGCCGTCGGCCAGCGCCTCGCGCAGCGCGAGGACGTCCTTCTCGGTGCGCAGCGGCGGGTTGACCTTGTAGACGGGGTTGTACGAGCGGACCAGCTCGTCCGTGAGGAGGAGGTGGTGCGGGGTGACCTCGGCGGTGACGTCGATGCCGCGGGACTTGGCCCAGCGGACGATCTCGACGGAGCCGGCCGTGGAGAGGTGGCAGATGTGGACGCGGGAGGCGACGTGCTCGGCGAGGAGGACGTCACGCGCGATGATCGACTCCTCGGCGACGGCCGGCCAGCCGCCGAGACCGAGCTCTGCCGAGACGATGCCCTCGTTCATCTGGGCGCCCTCGGTGAGGCGGGGCTCCTGGGCGTGCTGGGCGACGACGCCGCCGAAGGCCTTCACGTACTCCAGGGCGCGGCGCATGATCACGGCGTCGTCGACGCACTTGCCGTCGTCGGAGAAGACGGTGACGCCGGCGGCGGAGTCGTGCATGGCGCCGAGCTCGGCGAGCTTCTTGCCCTCCAGGCCGACGGTGACGGCGCCGATGGGCTGGACGTCGCAGTAGCCGGACTCCTTGCCGAGTCGGTAGACCTGCTCGACGACGCCGGCGGTGTCGGCGACCGGGTGCGTGTTGGCCATGGCGAAGACGGCGGTGTAGCCACCGGAGGCGGCGGCGCGGGTGCCGGTGAGGACGGTCTCGGAGTCCTCGCGGCCGGGCTCGCGCAGGTGGGTGTGGAGGTCGACCAGGCCGGGCAGCAGGATCTGCCCCTCGGCCTCGATGACCGTCGCGCCCTCGGCCGACAGGCCGGTGCCGACCTCTGCGATGGTCTCGCCGTCGATCAGGACGTCCTGGGCCTCGCCGCCGAGCACCTGCGCACCACGGATAAGGATCTTGCTCATGATTACTTGCTCTCCTCGGTGCGGGTGGTGCTGGGGGCGGTGGCGGCGGAGTCGTTGCCGCCGAGCAGCAGGTAGAGGACGGCCATCCGGATCGAGACGCCGTTGGCGACCTGCTCGATCACCGTGCAGCGGTCGGAGTCGGCGACCTCGGCGGTGATCTCCATGCCGCGGACCATAGGTCCGGGGTGCATGACGATGGCGTGCTCGGGCATCTTCGCCATCCGGTCGCCGTCGAGCCCGTACCGGCGCGAGTACTCGCGCTCGGTGGGGAAGAAGGCCGCGTTCATCCGCTCTCGCTGCACACGCAGCATCATCACCGCGTCGGACTTCGGCAGCACCCTGTCGAGGTCGTACGAGATCTCGCAGGGCCAGGTCTCGACGCCGACGGGGACGAGGGTCGGCGGGGCCACCAGGGTGACCTCGGCGCCGAGGGTGTGCAGCAGGTCGACGTTGGAGCGGGCGACCCGGCTGTGCAGGATGTCGCCGACGATCGTGATGCGCCGGCCGGCCAGGTCCTTGCCGAGGCCCGCGTCACGGCCGACGAGCCGGCGGCGCATGGTGAAGGCGTCCAGGAGGGCCTGGGTGGGGTGCTGGTGGGTGCCGTCGCCGGCGTTGACGACGGGGGCGTCGATCCAGCCGGAGGTGGCGAGGCGGTACGGGGCGCCGGAGGCGCCGTGCCGGATGACGACCGCGTCGACGCCCATGGCCTCCAGGGTCTGCGCGGTGTCCTTGAGGGACTCGCCCTTGGAGACGCTGGAGCCCTTGGCCGCGAAGTTGATCACGTCGGCGGAGAGGCGCTTCTCGGCGGCCTCGAAGGAGATCCGGGTCCGGGTGGAGTCCTCGAAGAACAGGTTGCAGATGGTCCGGCCGCGCAGGGCGGGCAGCTTCTTGATGGGCCGGTCGGCCACCCGGGCCATCTCCTCGGCGGTGTCGAGGATCAGGACGGCGTCGTCGCGGGTGAGGTCGGCGGCCGAGATGAGGTGACGCATCATCGGGGTTTCTCTCCGTGGTGGGGAGGTGCGAGGGCATGCGGGGGCGCAGGGATGTGCCCCTGCCCCGCGGGGAAGCCGGTCCGGCTAGGAGGAGGTCTTGGAACCGAGCAGGACGGTGTCGCGACCGTCCTCCTCGGCGAGCTGGACCTTGACCGTCTCCCGCAGCGACGTGGGGAGGTTCTTGCCGACGTAGTCGGCGCGGATCGGAAGTTCGCGGTGGCCGCGGTCGACGAGGACCGCGAGCTGGACGGCGCGCGGGCGGCCGATGTCGCCGAGGGCGTCGAGGGCGGCGCGGATGGTGCGGCCGGAGAAGAGCACGTCGTCGACGAGGACGACGAGGCGGCCGTCGATGCCGTCAGCGGGGATGTCGGTGCGGCCGAGGGCGCGGGCCGGCTTCAGCCGCAGGTCGTCCCGGTACATCGTGATGTCGAGGGATCCGACCGGGATCTTGGTGCCGGTGATCGATTCGAGCTTCTCGGCCAGCCGGCGGGCGAGGAAGACACCGCGGGTGGGGATACCGAGGAGCACCACGTCGTCGGCGCCCTTGGCGCGTTCGACGATCTCGTGGGCGATGCGGGTCAGGACCCGCGCGATGTCGGGGGCCTCGAGCACGGGCCGGGCGTCATCGCTGTACTGCTGAGCGTCCATGGGAAACGGACCTCCTTCTCCGCCTCACGGGACGGCTCTTAAAGGACGTCGGATTTACGCGGCCCACACTACCAGGGGCGAGCCGTCGCGCCTCCGTCGCCCCCGCCGCCACCCCGGCGACGTCCCCCGGGAGGGGGCGGTACGGACCTTTCGGCTTGACGGGCGAGCGTAACGCTGCGTAACCTTCACAGTGAGTTACCAGCCGCGCGGCGCAGCCGCATGTCGTCACAGCGTCCGGGAGCGTTATGTCCAGCGAATACGCAAAGCAGCTCGGGGCCAAACTCCGTGCCATCCGCACCCAGCAGGGTCTTTCCCTCCACGGGGTGGAGGAGAAGTCCCAGGGCCGCTGGAAGGCCGTGGTGGTCGGCTCGTACGAGCGTGGTGACCGCGCGGTGACCGTGCAGCGTCTCGCCGAGCTGGCCGACTTCTACGGGGTGCCGGTGCAGGAGCTCCTGCCGGGCACGACCCCGGGCGGGGCCGCCGAGCCGCCGCCGAAGCTGGTCCTGGACTTGGAGCGCCTCGCGCACGTCCCCCAGGAGAAGGCCGGCCCGCTCCAGCGCTACGCGGCGACGATCCAGTCGCAGCGCGGCGACTACAACGGCAAGGTGCTGTCGATCCGCCAGGACGACCTGCGCACCCTGGCCGTCATCTACGACCAGTCCCCCTCGGTCCTCACCGAGCAGCTGATCAGCTGGGGCGTCCTCGACGCGGACGCGCGCCGCGCGGTCGCCCACGAGGAGAACTGACCCTTCCGCTGCCCTTCCGAGGCAACAGCAGAAACGTACCGCCGGGCCCGTGGACGTCATCCGACGTCCACGGGCCCGGTGCTTTCTCCGGCCTGCACGGGCCGCTCAGGGCTTCCGGAGCGCTCCGCCGTCCCGGAAAGGCCCGGACGGGCCCGGACACGTCGAAGGGGCCCGCAGCGCGAGCGCTGCGGGCCCCTTCGACGGCCGGTGACGGGCTACGGACTCAGACGTCCGCGTCCCGGCGGAGGCGCGGCTTCAAGTCCTTGAAGCGCGCCAGCAGGCCGTTGACGAAGTTCGGGGACTCGTCGGTGGAGAACTCCTTGGCGAGCTGGACCGCTTCGTCGATCGCGACCGCGTCCGGCGTCCCGTCCTCCCAGATCAGCTCGTACGCGCCGAGGCGCACGATGTTCCGGTCGGCGACCGGCATCCGGTCGAGGTCCCAGTCCACCGCGTAGGTGGCGATGAGCTCGTCGATGCGGTGGACGTGCGCCGCGTACCCCTCGACCAGCTGCATGGTGAAGTCGGTGACCGGCGGCTGACGGTCGTCCGACCGCGCGAGCCGGACCTGGTCCGCGAGGACCTCCTGGACGGAGGCGTCGCGCTGGTCGGCCTCGAAGAGGATCTGGAAGGCGCGCTTGCGGGCCTTGCTCCGAGCGGCCACGGTTAGTCGTTCACCCGGCCGAGGTAGTCGCTGGTGCGGGTGTCGACCTTGACCTTCTCACCGGTGGTGATGAAGAGCGGGACCTGGATCTCGTGGCCGGTCACCAGCTTGGCGGGCTTGGTGCCACCGGTGGAGCGGTCGCCCTGGACGCCCGGGTCGGTGTGCTCGATCGTGAGCACGACGGCGGCGGGGAGCTCGACGTAGAGCACCGAGCCCTCGTGCTGCGCGACCGAGGCGGTGAAGCCCTCGATGAGGAAGTTCGCGGCGTCGCCCACCGACTTGCGGTCGACGTGCAGCTGGTCGTAGGTCTCCATGTCCATGAAGACGAAGTAGTCGCCGTCCATGTAGGAGAACTGCATGTCGCGGCGGTCGATGGTGGCCGTCTCGACCTTCACACCGGCGTTGAAGGTCTTGTCGACGACCTTGCCGGACAGCACGTTCTTGAGCTTGGTGCGCACGAAGGCCGGGCCCTTGCCGGGCTTGACGTGCTGGAACTCGACGACGGACCAGAGCTGGCCGCCTTCGAGCTTGAGCACCATGCCGTTCTTGAGGTCGTTCGTGGAAGCCACGGTTGCGGAATCTCCTGGACTGACGTGGGACCGTGGAGGCGTACGCGCCTTACAGCGCGAGCAGCTCCTTGGTCGTGATGGTGAGTAGCTCGGGTCCGCCGTCCGCCTCCTGGCGTACGACGAGCGTGTCATCGATCCGGACCCCGCCCCGGCCCGGGAGGTGAACCCCCGGTTCGACGGTGACCGGCACACAAGCGTCCAGTTTACCCATGGCCGAGGGTGAGAGCTGCGGGTCCTCGTCGATTTCGAGCCCCACCCCGTGCCCGGTGAGCGGCACGGCGGCCTCCGCGTGGCCTCCGGCGTCCAGGATCTGGCGGGCCGCGCGGTCCACGTCGCGGTACTCGGCGCCCGGTGCGAGGGACTCGCGTCCGGCCCGCTGAGCGGCGAAGACGAGCTCGTACAGCTCGATCTGCCAGTCGGCGGGCGTCGTGCCGATGACGAACGTGCGACCGATCTCGCACCGGTAGCCGCGGTAGTCGGCGCCGAGGCAGACGGAGAGGAAATCACCCTCCTCGACCCGGCGGTCGGTGGGCCGGTGCCGTCGGCGCCCGGAGTGCGGGCCGGTCGCCACCGACGTCGCGAAGGCCGCTCCGTCGGCGCCGTGGTCGACGAGCCGCCGCTCCAGTTCCAGGGCGAGGTGGCGCTCGGTCCGCCCCACCAGGATCGACTCCAGGAGCTCGCCGAGGGCCTGGTCGGCGATCTCGGCGGCGATCCGCAGGCAGGCGATCTCGTCCTCGTCCTTGACGATCCTGAGCTGTTCCACGGCGCAGGCGAGGTCGGCGAGGTGGAGCCCTGGCGCGACGGAGCCCATCGCGCGGTGTCGGGCCACGGTCAGGTCGTGTTCCTCGACGGCGAGCGCGTCGGCGCCCGCCCGGCGGGCGAGGTCGACGGCGGCGACCGCCGGATCACCCCCGCCGGCGGGCAGGACCTGTTGCCGGAGCAGCTCGTCGAGCCGTCCGTCGGCCGGCTCGCCGCCGGGCGCGACGGGGCAGAGCAGGACGTCCGCGGCCGGCTCGGGGCCGATGAGCAGGACGGCTCCCGCGGGCGAACCGCCCGCGAGATAGCGGACGTTGGCGGGGCGGGAGACCAGGGCCGCCGGGCTGCCCGCGGCCGCGCACCGATCGCGCAGCCGTACACGGCGGTCCGCATACACCTCTGACATGCCCCGAGCCTACGAGGAGCTCGGCGCGATGGCCTGTTCTGCGCGGCCGACCGTGCGGGACCGGGCCCGCGTCGGGTCACCAGGAGGGCGGGCTGGCTATCGCACGGGCGAGGACGTCGTCGAGGACGCGCGCGGTGGTCTCGACGTCGTACGTGGAGTTGTCGATGATCGGCAGGCCGGAGCCGTACCAGCCGGCCATCCGGCCGTGGATGGCGGCGACCTCCTCGTCCGAGAGGCGCCGGTTGCCGCTGCGCTCGGCGTTGCGCTCCAGGACGATCTCCAGGCCCGGCAGGAGCACGACGGGCAGCAGGCCGGGGCCGACGTGCCGCTTCCAGCCGCCGAGGCCGACGACGGGCCGGTCGGGGAAGACCGCGTCGTCGACGATGCAGGAGATGCCGTTGGCCAGGAAGTTGCGGGCGGCGAAGCCGCAGGTGCGGCGGGCGAGCCGGTACTGCGCCTCGGAGTGCTCGTTCCAGCCGGACTGCGGGTCGGCGAAGCCGGAGCAGACCCACTCGCGCACGTCGTCGAGGCTGATGTGGGCGGTGGGTACGTGCCGCCGCTGGGCCCAGTGGCGGGCGACGGTCGTCTTGCCCGCACCCGCGGGGCCGATGAGCAGGACGGCGAGGGTCGCGGCGCCGGTCCCCCCGCCGTGCTCCACAAGCGGCGCGACGGGCGCGGCCACGGGAGGCAGCGGGACGTGGCCGGTGAGGTCCGCCCGGAGCGGCGCCTGGGCCGAGTGCTGCGGGGCAGCCGGATGCTGAGGGGCCGCCGAGTGCTGCGGTACGGCTCCGGGGGCGCCCCAGCCCGTTCCTCCGGGGCCCGGGGCGGGCGGTGCGGAGTGCGGGGGCGGAGCGGGGTGCGGGGGCCGGGGAGCGCCCGCCTGAAGGACGGGGTGCACGCCGAGCCGGGACCCGGCGGACGGTACGGAGTACGGGGCGGGCTGCGGGGGCGCGGGCGGAACGGGCGGGTGTACGCCCCGCGCGCCGGCCCCCGGCCCGGATGCGGGCCCCGCGACGGGCCCGGGACCCGATCCGGGAACCGGTCCCGAGATCGGCCCCACCACTGGCCCTGGCGCGGCGCCTGCCACGGGTCCGGTGCCGGGCGCCTGGCCCGGCGACTGCTCGGGCGGTGGCAGCGGGCCCCCCACTGCGTGCTGCATCCGGTGCCACTCCGTCTCGTACGACTGAATGATGTATCAGGGACGCCGGAACGTTACCGCCCCTTGCCCCCACAGGGGGAACGGCCGGGGGCGGCGCGTAGTGCCCTGCCCGCCCCCGGCCCTGTCCACTCCCGTGTCAGCCGGCCAGTTCCTCGGCCAGCGCCCGCAGGGCCAGCCGGTAGGAGCCGATCCCGAAGCCGGCCACCGTCCCGGTCGCCACGGCCGCGACGACCGAGGTGTGCCGGAACTCCTCACGGGTGTACGGGTTCGAGATGTGCACCTCGATCAGCGGCGCCGTCCGCTGCGCGGCCGCGTCCCGCATCCCGTACGAGTAGTGCGTGAACGCCCCCGGATTGAGCACCACCGGGACCGAGTCGTCCGCCGCCTCGTGGAGCCAGCGGATCATCTCGCCCTCGTCGTTGGTCTCCCGGACCTCGACGTCGAAGCCGAGCTCCGCGCCGAGGGCCCGGCAGGACTCGACGAGCCCCTTGTACGAGGTGGCGCCGTAGATGTCGGGCTCGCGGGAACCGAGCCGCCCGAGGTTCGGGCCGTTCAGCACCAGCACGGGTCGGGGATCGGTCACACCGCCACCTCGCCGTACGCCGCGAACAGCACGGCCGGGTCGGGGCCTTCCAGGACGGCCGGCTTGCCGAGTCCGTCGAGCACGATGAAGCGCAGCAGGTCGCCGCGGGACTTCTTGTCCACCTTCATCGTCTCCAGGAGCTTGGGCCACTGGTCGCCGCGGTACGTGAGCGGCAGGCCGACGGACTCCAGGACCGCGCGGTGCCGGTCGGCGGTGGCGTCGTCGAGCCGCCCGGCGAGCCGGCCGAGCTCGGCGGCGAACACCATGCCGACGGAGACGGCGGCGCCGTGCCGCCACTTGTACCGCTCGTTCTTCTCGATGGCGTGGGCCAGCGTGTGGCCGTAGTTGAGGATCTCGCGGCGGCCGGACTCCTTGAGGTCGCCGGAGACGACGTCGGCCTTGACCCGGATCGACCGCACGATCAGCTCGGCGGTGTGCGGGCCGGCGGGCGTACGCGCGGCCTCCGGGTCCTCCTCGACGAGGTCGAGGATCGCGGGGTCGGCGATGAAACCGGCCTTGATGATCTCGGCGAGCCCGCTGACGTAGTCGTTCACGGGCAGCGAGTCGAGCGCGGCGAGGTCGCAGATGACGCCCGCCGGCGGGTGGAAGGCGCCGACGAGGTTCTTGCCCTCGGCGGTGTTGATGCCCGTCTTGCCGCCGACGGCCGCGTCGACCATGGCCAGGACCGTGGTCGGTACGGCGATCCAGCGCACGCCCCGCAGCCAGGTCGCGGCCACGAAGCCCGCCAGGTCGGTGGTCGCGCCGCCGCCGACGCCGACGATGACGTCGGTCCGGGTGAAGCCGGTCTGGCCCAGCGCCTTCCAGCAGTAGGCGGCGACCTCGGCGGTCTTCGCCTCCTCCGCGTTCGGCACCTGGATGGCGACGGCCTCGAAGCCCTGGTCGGCGAGGTCCGCGCGGAGCGCCTCGCCGGTGCCGGCGAGCGCCTCCGGGTGGATCACGGCGACGCGCTTGGCCCGGGAGCCGATCAGGGCGGGGAGCTCGCCGAGCAGCTGTCGGCCGACCAGCACCTCGTACGGCTCCGTGCCCGCGCTGCCCGCGACCTGGATACGGGTCACTTCCTGGTCCGTCGTCATGCGTCCTTCTTCAGATCCAGTGCCGAGAGGACCGCGTCCGCGACCTCTTCGGGGGTGCGGTCGTCGGTGGTGACGACCGCCCGTGCGACTTCGGTGTAGAGATGGCGGCGCGCGTCCATCAGCTCGCGCCACTGGCGGCGCGGGTTGACGGCGAGCAACGGCCGCGCGGTGTTGAGGCCGACGCGGCGGACCGCCTCCTCGACGTCCATCGAGAGGTACGCGACGGGCAGTCCGGCGAGCAGGGCGCGGGTGTCGGCGTCGAGGATCGCGCCGCCGCCGAGGGCGAGGACGCCCTCGTGTGCGGCGACGGCCTCGCGGACGGCGGCCCGCTCCAGGGCGCGGAAGTGCTCCTCGCCGTCCTCGACGAAGATGTCGGAGATCTCCCGGCCCTCGGCGGCGACGATGTCGGCGTCGGTGTCCCGGTAGGGCGCGCCGAGCCGTTCGGCCAGGAGCGCGCCCACCGTGGACTTGCCGGATCCCATGGGTCCGACGAGGACGACCAGCGGTCCGGCGGTCACCGGATGTGCAGGTTGTCGAGGTACGACCGCACGTTGCGGCGGGTCTCCGGGACGCTGTCGCCGCCGAACTTCTCGACGACGGCGTCCGCGAGGACGAGCGCGACCATGGCCTCGGCGACGATGCCGGCGGCGGGGACGGCGCACACGTCGGAGCGCTGGTGGTGGGCGGCCGTGGCCTCGCCGGTGACGACGTCGATCGTGGCGAGGGCGCGCGGGACGGTCGCGATCGGCTTCATCGCGGCGCGGACGCGCAGCAGCTCACCGGTGGTCAGACCGCCCTCGGTGCCGCCGGAACGGCCGGAGGTGCGCTTGATGCCGTCCTCGGTGCGGACGATCTCGTCGTGGGCCTTCGAGCCGGGCACGCGGGCGAGCTCGAAGCCGTCGCCGACCTCGACGCCCTTGATGGCCTGGATCCCCATGAGGGCGGCGGCGAGCCGGGCGTCGAGGCGCCGGTCCCAGTGGACGTGCGAGCCGAGGCCGACGGGCACGCCGTAGGCGAGGACCTCGACGACTCCGCCGAGGGTGTCGCCGTCCTTGTGGGCCTGGTCGATCTCGGCGACCATCGCCTTCGACGCGTCGGCGTCGAGGCAGCGGACCGGGTCGGCGTCGAGCCGCTCGACGTCGGCGGGGGTCGGGTAGACGCCGTACGGGGCCTTGGCGGCCGCCAGTTCGACGACGTGCGACACGATCTCGATGCCCGCGGTCTCCTTGATGAAGGAGCGGGCGATGGCGCCGAGGGCGACACGAGCGGCGGTCTCCCGGGCGCTGGCGCGCTCCAGGATCGGGCGGGCCTCGTCGAAGCCGTACTTCTGCATGCCGGCGAGGTCGGCGTGGCCGGGCCGGGGCCGGGTCAGGGGCGCGTTGCGACCCGTCTCCTTCAGCTCCGCCGGGTCGACCGGGTCGGCCGACATGACCTTCTCCCACTTGGGCCACTCGGTGTTGCCGACCATGACGGCGATCGGGGAACCGAGGGAGAGCCCGTGGCGGACACCGCCGAGGAAGGTGATCTCGTCCTGCTCGAACTTCATCCGGGCGCCGCGCCCATAGCCGAGTCGCCGCCGCGCGAGGTGGTCCGCCACCAGCTCGGTGGTGACGGGGACGCCGGCGGGAAGACCCTCCAGCGTCGCGACCAGCGCGGGTCCGTGGGATTCCCCAGCGGTCAGCCAACGCAACCTGCTCAACGATGCTCCTCATGCTCGCGCCTGGGTACTGCGACGGCGCGGCCGGGTGCGCGGCCCGGGCCCGCCGTATCCGATCCTCCCACGTCCGGGCCGGTCGCCCGGTCCCCGGTCCAGCTATCGGACGCGGGTCTCAACTTCCTGGACGGTCTCCACGGCCTCCGGAGCGGTCTCCGAAGCGGTCTCCGATACCTCCGCCTCGGCCTCCGAGGCAGAGGCGGAACGATTCCGCAGCCAGGAGACGAAGCCGTACACCAGGGTCGCGCCGAACAGCGCGAGCACGGTGCACCGCGCCCACAGGGGCAGCGAGCTGAAGAACCCCACCCACACGAAGCGCAGCACGTCGAAGCCGATGTCCCACTTGGACGCCAGTACCAGTTCCTCGCCCATGTCCCCCGTACTCCCCTTGTACGCCGATCGGTCCGGCGCAGGCGAGCCTACCTGGCGGCCAGCGCCCGCTCCCCCGCAGCGCGCATCGCCGCGAGCGGGGCGGGCGTCCGGCCCGTCATCTGCTCGACCTGGAGGACGGCCTGGTGGACGAGGAGGTCGAGGCCGCCGACGACCTTGCCGCCGCGGTCGGACCAGGCCGCGGCGAGCGCGGTCGGCCACGGGTCGTACAGGACGTCGAAGAGCGTGCCGACCGCCTCGGGGACGGCGGTGGCGAGGGCGTTGGTGGTGCCGGCCGGGGTGGTCGCGATGACCAGCGGCGCGGCGAAGGCCTCGGCCGCGCGCTCCCAGTCGGCGGTACGGACGTCCACCCCGAGCCGCTCGCCCCAGCCCCGCATCTCCTCGGCGCGCGCCTCACTGCGGACGTACGCGGTGACGGGGCCCGCGCAGACCCGGGCGAGTGCGGCCAGCGCGGAGGAGGCGGTGGCGCCGGCGCCGAGGATCGCCGCCGACTCCACCTTCTCGACGCCCCGCTCACGCAGGGCGGCGATCATGCCGGGGATGTCGGTGTTGTCGCCGACGCGCCGCCCGTCCTCGCGGAGGACGACGGTGTTGACGGCCTCCACGGACGCGGCCGTGTCACTGATCTCGTCGAGCAGCGGGATGATCGCCCGCTTGAGCGGCATGGTCAGCGACAGACCGGCCCAGCTGTCGTCCAGCTCGCCGACGAAGCCGGGCAGTCCGGCCTCGTCGACCTCGAACCGGTCGTACGACCAGTCGTCGAGGCCCAGCTCGGCGTAGGCCGCCCGGTGCAGGACCGGGGAGAGCGAGTGGGCGATCGGCGAACCGAGGACGGCCGCGCGGTGCTGCTTGCTCACTGGCCCTGTTCCCGTTCCTTCTCGTACTCCGCGACGTTCTGGTTGTGCTCCTTGAGGGTCACGGAGAAGACGGTCTTGTTCTCGTTGATCGACACGAAGTAGTACCAGGGCCCGTCGGCCGGGCTCATCGCCGAGTTCAGCGCCTCGATGCCGGGATTGCTGATGGGACCGGGAGTGAGGCCGTTCACGTCGTACGCGTACGTGTTGTACGGGTCCTTGATCTTGCGCATCTTCTCGACCGAGCCGACGTCGAGCGTGCTCGTGCCCCTGAAGTAGTTCACCGTCGAGTCGAACTCCAGACGGCCCACGGTCTCCACGTTGTTCGGCTTGAGCCGGTTGTAGACGACCCGCGCGACCTTGTCGAAGTCGTGCTTGTACTTGCCTTCGACCTGTACGAGGCTCGCGACCGTCAGCAGCTCCCACGGCCCTTCCAGGCCGTGCTCCTTCGCCTTCGCCTCCATGTCGAGCTTGGTGTACTCCGCGTTCGCGCGGGACACCATCTTGCGGAGCACCTCCTCGGGCTTGGCCGTCTTGGAGACCGGGTAGCTGGCCGGGAAGAGGAAGCCCTCCAGGGGGTCCTTGACGTCCTCGTGGTTCTTGGCCCAGTCGGGCAGCCCGAGGGAGTCTGCCTTCGCGCGGGCGATGCCCTTGGTGGTGCCCGCCTTGAGGTCGAGGCGCTTGTCGAGCTGGTCGTACACCCAGGTGTTGCGCTTGCCCTCGGGAATGACGAAGTTGGCCTGGCTCGCCGGGTTGAGCATGAGGGCGACCGCGCTCTCGGCCGACATCTCCTTCTTCAGCGTGTAGACGCCCGCCTGGATCGAGAGACCCTTCGCGTTCCGCCCCTGCGCCGAGACGAAGGCGTCGACGCTCTTCACCACGCCGGCCTTCTTGAGGATGTTGCCGATCTGGTAGCCGCCGGAGTCCTTCGGGATCTCGACCTGGACCTCGCCGGAGCCGTTGCCCGCGTAGTCCTCGGCCGCGCCGAACTCGCCCTGCCAGAACTGGTAGCCGAAGTAGCCGACGCCGCCGACACCGCCCACCAGGACGGCCGCCACGACCAGGCAGGCCACGCCGTTCTTGCCCTTGCGCTTCTTCGACTTGCTCCGGCGTTCGCGGTCGCCGCCGCGGGAGCCGCGTCCCGGTGTCGGCTCCTCGTCGTACTCGTCGTCGTCCGAGTCGTCGGCGCCCGTGAAGAAGGGGTGCTGCGCTTCCTCGGGTTCCGGACGCGCCTCTTCCTCCGGCGCCCAGTCGATCACCGGCTCCGGCGGGTTCTGCCGGTGGCCGGGAGGCTGGGGCGGCGGGTACGCCTCGGGGGTGCCGTAGAAGTCGGGGTTCTGGCCGCCGTACGGATCGGCCGGGGGCGCGCCGTACGCCATCGCCGCCTGACCCGACTCCCAGCTGCCGTCGTACTGCTGTCCGAGGTCCCCGGGCGTGTCGTAACCGCCCGGGTACCCCGTCCCGTACTGCTGCTGCTGATGTTGCTGCGGGTGCTGCTGGTACTGCTGCGGCTGCATCTGCTGCTGGTACTGCGGATCCGCGTAGCCCTGGGACTGCTGTGAGTCCTGGTACTGCTGCGGGTCCTGGTACTGCTGCCCTTGGTACTGCTGCTGCTCCTGGTACTGGGGCTGCTGGTACTGCTGCTGATGCTGCTGCTGCTGGTATGAGGCGTCCTCGTACCCCTGACCGCCGCCCTGGCCGTACTGGCTCGCCTGCTCCGGCTGCTGCGGGTGCTGGTACTGCTGCTGACCTTCCCACCCCTGGTCCCCGTACAACGGGTCCGTGGGGTGCCACGGTTCGGAGCCGGGGCCCCGTCCATACTCAGTCATCGATCCCCAAACAGCCGCGAGGCTTCCGGACGATCCGCCTCTACGTAGTGCGGCAATTGTTCGAACACCGCCGCATCGCGCGGAACGTTACCGTATCGCGATCAGATGACCACTTCGACGCCCTCACCGGGCGGATTACCTGATACCCGTTCGGACTCAAGAGCGGCTTGCAGGATGATCACAGCGGCGGCCTGATCGATGACGGACCGCCCCTTCTTCGCCTTCACTCCCGAGGCCCGCAGCCCCTGGGTCGCGGTGACGGTCGTCATCCGCTCGTCGACCAGCCGGACCGGCACGGGCGCGATGCCCTTGGCCATCTCGCGGGCGAAGGCGCGGACCTTGGTCGCGGCCGGGCCCTCCCGCCCGCTGAGCGAGCGGGGCAGGCCCACGACGACCTCGATGGGCTCGTACTCCTCGACGATCTGGCGGAGCCGCCGGTGGGCGGCCGGGACGTCACGTCCCGGCACGGTCTCCACCGGCGTGGCGAGGACCCCGTCGGGGTCGCACGAGGCGACCCCGATCCGGGCGTCCCCGACGTCGACCGCGATACGGCGGCCGCGACGCATCGTCACGCCGTCTCCGTCACGAGACGCTCGACGGCGGCGATGGCCTCGCCGACGGCCTCCGGGTTCGTACCGCCGCCCTGGGCGACGTCCGGCTTGCCGCCGCCACCGCCGCCGAGGGTCTTGGCGGCCGTGCGGACCAGCTCGCCGGCCTTGAGGCCGCGCTCGCGGGCCGCCTCGTTGGTGGCGATGACCGTGAGCGGCTTGCCGTTGGCCGTGGTGAACAGGGCCACGACGGCCGGACGGTCGACGGCCCCCGACAATTGCTGCAGCCGGCTCCGCACGTCGAGGACCAGCTTGCGCAGGTCGTCGGCGGTCGTGCCGTCCGGGACCTGACCGGTCACGAGGGCGACGCCGCGGACGTCCTTGGCGGAGTCGACGAGACCGGCGGCGGCCTGGAGGACCTTCTCCGCGCGGAACTTCTCGATCTCCTTCTCGGCGTCCTTCAGCTTGCCGAGCATGGCGGAGATCTTCTCCGGCAGCTCCTCCGGACGGCCCTTGACCAGCTCCTGGAGCTGGGCGACGACCGTGTGCTCCTTGGCGAGGAAGTTGTACGCGTCGACGCCGACGAGGGCCTCGATGCGGCGCACGCCGGAGCCGATCGACGACTCGCCGAGCAGCTTCACCAGACCCAGCTGGGCGGTGTTGCGGACGTGCGTACCGCCGCACAGCTCCTTGGAGAAGTCGCCGATGGTGACGACGCGGACCTGCTCGCCGTACTTCTCGCCGAACTCGGCGATGGCACCCTGGCGCTTGGCCTCGTCGATCGCCATGACCTCGGCGTGGACCTCCAGCTCGCGCGAGAGGATCTCGTTGATCTTCTGCTCGACATCGACGAGGACCGTGCCGGGGACGGCGTTCGGCGAACCGAAGTCGAAGCGGAAACGGCCGGGCTGGTTCTCGGAACCGGCCTGGGCGGCCGTCGGGCCGAGGGCGTCGCGCAGCGCCTGGTGGGTGAGGTGGGTGGCCGAGTGGGCGCGGGCGATGGCCGTCCGGCGCCGGACGTCGATGGTGGCGTAGGCGGTGGCGCCGACGGTCACCTCGCCGACCTGGACGGAGCCCTTGTGCACGGAGACGCCCGGGACCGGCTGCTGGACGTCGCGGATGTCGATGACCGCGCCGCTGTGCAGCTTGATCCGGCCCTGGTCGGCGATCTGGCCGCCGCCCTCGGCGTAGAACGGGGTGCGGTCGAGGACGACCTCGACCTCGTCGCCCTCGGAGGCCGCCGGCGAGGAGACGCCGTTGACGAGGAGGCCGACGACCGTGGTCTCGCCCTCGGTGTTGGTGTAGCCGGTGAACTGGGTGGCGCCGTTGCCGTCGGCGATCTCCCGGTACGCCGTCATGTCGGCGTGACCGGTCTTCTTGGCCTTGGCGTCGGCCTTGGCGCGCTCCCGCTGCTCCTTCATCAGGCGGCGGAAGCCGTCCTCGTCCACGGAGAGGCCCTGCTCGGAGGCCATCTCCAGGGTGAGGTCGATCGGGAAGCCCCAGGTGTCGTGGAGCAGGAACGCCTTGTCGCCGGAGATGATCGTGCCGCCGGCGGCCTTGGTCTCGGTGACGGCGGTGTCGAGGATGTTCGTGCCGCCCTTGAGGGCCTTCAGGAAGGCGGCCTCTTCGGCGAGGGCGACCGTCTCGATGCGCTTGCGGTCGGTGACCAGCTCCGGGTACTGCTCGCCCATCGTGTTGATGACGGTGTCCACGAGCTCCTGGACGACCGGGCCGGAGGCGCCGAGCAGGCGCATGTTGCGGACGGCGCGGCGCATGATGCGGCGCAGCACGTAGCCGCGGCCCTCGTTGCCGGGGGTGACGCCGTCGCCGATGAGCATGACGGACGTGCGCATGTGGTCGGCGACGACGCGCAGCGAGACGTCGCTGTCGTGGGACTTGCCGTAGGCGACGCCGGTGAGTTCGGTGGCCTTGTTGATGACGACCTGGAGGGTGTCCGTCTCGTACATGTTCTGGACGCCCTGGAGGATCATCGCCAGGCGCTCCAGGCCGAGGCCCGTGTCGATGTTCTTCGACGGCAGCTCGCCGAGGATCGGGAAGTCGTCCTTGCCGGAGCCCTCGCCGCGCTCGTACTGCATGAAGACCAGGTTCCAGATCTCCACGTACCGCTCGTCGTTGACGGCCGGGCCGCCCTCGACGCCGAACTCGGGACCCCGGTCGTAGTTGATCTCGGAGCAGGGGCCACAGGGTCCGGGGACGCCCATCGACCAGTAGTTGTCCTTCTTGCCGAGGCGCTGGATGCGCTCGGCGGGGACGCCGACGACGTCACGCCAGATCTGCTCGGCCTCGTCGTCCTCCTGGTAGACGGTGATCCAGAGCTTCTCCGGGTCCAGCCCGTAGCCGCCGTGCTCCACCGAGGTGGTCAGCAGCTCCCAGGCGAGCTTGATGGCGCCTTCCTTGAAGTAGTCGCCGAAGGAGAAGTTGCCGCACATCTGGAAGAACGTGCCGTGGCGAGTGGTCTTGCCGACTTCCTCGATGTCGGGCGTCCGCACGCACTTCTGCACGCTGGAGGCGCGCGAGAAGGGCGGCTTGACCTCACCCAGGAAGTAGGGCTTGAAGGGCACCATGCCGGCGGGGACGAGCAGCAGAGTCGGGTCGTCCGCGATGAGCGACGCCGAAGGGACGACGGTGTGCCCGCGCTCCTCGAAGAAGCTCAGCCAGCGGCGGCGGATTTCAGCCGACTCCATCAGTGGTCCTCATTCCGGTTGTACGAGATCGTGGGGATTGAATACGTCGTGGTCGGGCGCGCGGTGGGATCGAGCGCCGCCCCGCGGCGCGGCGGCGGAAGCTCGCGGTCCTGGTCCGCTGGTGCGTCCAGGCCGAGTGCCTCGCCCAGTTGGGCCTCCCGCTGGACCATGCCCGCCCTCACGTCGAGGGCGAAGTCCTTGAGCCGGTGACCGGTCTCGACGGCCTTGTTCGCCGCCTGGGCGGCGAGGCTCTCGGGCGTCAGCTGCTTCAGCTTCCGGTTGACCTTGGCGGTGGCCCACACGCCGGCGGCTGCGCCGGCCGTGAACCAGAACGTACGGCGGAACATGGTGGCTCAGCCCTTCTGCTTCCGGCGCCGTGCGGACGGCACCGTACGGCCGACGATCACAGTACGTCGCGCGGTCGCCCGCGGCACGTCCTCGCCGTCCCGGCCGCGGCCGAGCGCCTTGCGCACGCCGTAGCCGAACGCGGCCACCTTGACGAGCGGGCCGCCGAAGGTGGAGGCGACGGTGGAGGAGAGCGCGGACGCGTTGGAGGTGACCTCCTGGACGTCCGAGGCGATGGCGTCGACCCGGTCGAGCTGGGTCTGCGCGGAGCGCACGGTCGCGGAGGCGTCGGCGAGCAGGGGAACGGCCTGCTCGGTCACGTCCGCCACCAGCTTGGTGGTCGCCCTGAGCGTCTGCGCCAGCCTCACCAGCACCACGGCGAGGAAGGAGACCAGGATCGCCCAGAAGACGGCCACCAGGATCCCGGCAACCTCTCCACCGGTCACTCTGCACCGCTCTCTGCTGTCGTTCGCCCTTGGGGCCCTTGCCAAAAGTAGTCACCCGACCCTATCGCGCCCGGGCTGTCCCGCCGTACCGCATTACCGCTCGTGGGAAGGGAGTTGCGGAATCCGATTGTACGGAGCGCGTGCGGATGGGTACGCTCCGTGTCCCATGCGACGGAGCAATCTCCCGGCGGAGCCGAACCGGTTCGTCGGACGGGCCGCCGAGCAGGCCGAACTGACGCGACTCCTTGAGGAGTCGCGTCTCGTCACGGTCGTCGGGGTGGGTGGGGTCGGCAAGACGAGGCTCGCGCTGCGTGCCGCCTCGGAGGCGCAGAAACGCTACGGCGACGAGGTGCGGCTCGCCGGGCTCGCGCCGCTCCGTGATCCGGACCTGTTGGATCACGCGCTGGTCGAGGCGCTCGGGCTGACCGACCACACGCTGCGGGGCCCGCGCGAGGTGCTGGTCGAGCACCTCGCGGAGCGGCGGCTCCTGCTGGTGCTCGACGGCTTCGAGCACCTGGTGGAGAGCTGTGCGCCGCTGGTGGGGGAACTGCTCGCGCACGCCCCCGGGCTCACGGTGCTCGCGGTGGGCCGCCGCCCGCTGCGCGTGGCGGGCGAGGCCGTGTTCCGGCTGGCACCGATGGGCGAGGCGGACGCGGTGGCGCTGCTCGCCGAGCGGGCGGCGGAGGCGGGCGCGCCCGTCCTGCACGAGCCCGCGTCCGTACGCGGCCCCGTGACCGGCCCCGCACGGGACTCCCGCGTCCTCGCGTACGACTCCCCCGCCCTCACCCACGACTCCGCGTCCGACCCCGTCCGCGAGCTCTGCCGTCGACTCGACGGGATCCCGCTCGCTCTCGAACTGGCGGCCGGTCGTCTGCCCCTCCTCTCCGTCGAGCAGATGCTGTGCCGTCTCGACGACCGCTTCCGGCTGCTCACGGGCGGCGCGCGCGGGGCGCTCCCCCGCCACCAGACGCTGCGCACGGCGATCGGCTGGAGCCACGAGCTGTGCACCCCGGAGGAGCGTCTGCTGTGGGCGCGGCTCTCCGTCTTCGCCGGCACCTTCGACCTGGAGGCGGTGGAGTACGTGTGCGGCGGCGCCGAGCTGCCGCCGGAAGAGATCCTGGACCTGCTCGGTGGGCTGCTCGCGCAGTCGCTGGTGGTGCGGGAGGACACGCCGGCCGGTCCGGGCTACCGGATCCTGGACACGGTCGCCGCGTACGGGGCGGAGTGGCTGGCCGCGCTCGGCGACACGGAGCGGCTGCGCCGCAGGCACCGCGACTGGTACATGGGTCTGGCGACCTGGTGCGAGCTGGAGTGGTTCAGCCCGCGCCAGGCGGAGGTCGCGGCCCGGACGGACGCGGCGCTGCCGAATCTGCGGGCGGCCCTCGACCTGTGTCTCGAACTCCCTGAGGACGCGCATCTCGCGCAGCACCTGGCGGGCACGCTCTGGTTCGCCTGGGTTGGGTGCGGGCGCCTCTCGGAGGGCAGGCACTGGCTGGAGCGGGCGCTCGCGCTGGAGTCCGGGCACGAGGAGGCCCGGCTGAAGGCGCTGTGGGTGCTCGGCTACGTGACGATCCTCCAGGGGGACGGTACGGCTGCGGTGGCGGCGCTCCACGAGTGCGGGGAGCGGGCCCGGGCCTCCCGGAACGCGCTGGCGGAGGCGTACGCGACGCACCGGATGGGCTGCCTCGCGCTGCTCTCGGACGACATGCCGCGGGCGGAGGAGCTGATCGGGCGGGCCCTGGAGGGGTACCGGGAACTCGGCGAGCTGAACAGCAACGTGCTGATGGGACAGGTCGAGCTGGCGATGGCGCGGGCCTTCGCGGGCGATCTGGAGGGGGCGGTCGCGATCTGCCGCGAGGTGCGGGAGGTCTGCGAGGAGCGCGGGGAGCGCTGGACCCGGGCGTACGCCCTCTACGTGCTCGCGTTCTCGGCGTGGACCCGGGGCGCGTTCGGGGAGGCGCGGGAACTGCTCGCCGAGTGCGTGACGATCAACCACGCGTTCCGTGACCAGGTGGGGCTCGTCCTCGCGATCGAGCTGCTCGCGCTGGTGACGGTGAGCGAGGGCGATCCGGTGGAGGCGGCGGTGTTGCAGGGCGCGACGGTGCCCGTCTGGGACACCGTGGGGATCCGGCTCTTCGGTTCCGCCTCGTTCAACGGGCCGAGGGCGCTGTGCGAGGAGCACGCGGGCGCGGCGTTGGGGGCGGAGGCGTACGCCGCCGCGTTCCGCGAGGGGCGGGGGCTCTCCTTGGACGCGACGGTGGAGCGGGCGCTCGCGCACCGTCGCGATCCGGCCATCGGCGGAACGGCGGGGGCGGCCGGGCCGGCGGCCCCGCGTCCCTTCCGTACGGCCCGGTCGGCGACGGTCCCGGGAACGCGGAAGCCCGCCGGCTCCCCCACCGGAAAGGCTGGGGAAGCGGCGGGCTGAACACCGCGAGGGTGGTACTACGTCCCCCGGCTGTCGCCGGGGGCCCGGATCAGCGGGCGTAGTACTCGACGACCAGCTGCTCGTCGCAGATGACCGGGATTTCCTTGCGGTTCGGGTCGCGGTCGAGGCGGAAGGCCAGGGCCTTCAGGTTGACCTGCAGGTAGCGCGGGGTCTCACCGTCGGCGGCGAAGCCACCCTCACGGGCGACCTCGAACAGCGGCTTGGTGCGGCTGCGCTCGCGGACCATCACGACGTCGTCGGGACGGACGCGGAACGACGGCTTGTCGACCTTGCCACCGTTGACCTGGATGTGGCCGTGGACGACCATCTGACGGGCCTGGTAGATGGTGCGGGCGATGCCCGAACGCAGGACCAGGGCGTCGAGGCGACGCTCGAGCTCGACGACCAGCGCCTCGCCCGTCTTGCCCTCGGCCTTCTTGGCGCGGTCGTACGCGCGGGCCATCTGGCGCTCGGAGATGTCGTACTGAGCGCGCAGACGCTGCTTCTCGAGCAGACGGACCTTGTAGTCCGAGTTCTGCTTGCGACCACGGCCGTGCTCGCCCGGCGGGTAGGGGCGGGCCTCGAAGTACTTGACAGCCTTCGGGGTCAGCGCGATACCGAGCGCACGCGACTTCTTGACCTTGGGACGGGACTGGTTCGGCATGAACCAACCTCTCTACTGTGTACGAAACGGCTTCACCAGGGTTAGGGGAGGTCGCATCCGCAGCCGGGAAACCCGCCGGGTCCGTACAGGACGGACCTGCCGGGCAGCCGCTCCCAGGTCTGGGCACATACGTGCAGCACGCGAACGGCCCACCGCCGCTCCCGGGATCCGGGTGGTGGTGGGTTGCCCGCGACACCTTCGAAGGTGCGCGACGCTCCTGGAAACCCCGCCCGAGGGCAGGGTCTCCGGCTGACTGTCCCGTTCTGGTGGTGCCGACCGGAGCCGGACACGGGACGCAGCGATCCCGACCAGTGTACCGGGTCCGCCGGGGCGCCCTCGCCCGGGGGGGGCGGACGGCCTCGGCAGGTGTCCGGGAACGTCTGCCCGTTCTCCCCCAGGCCGCCGGTGCTACTCGTCGCCCTTCAGGCGGGCCCGCACCCGCTCCACCACGTCCGCGTAGCGCGCCTCCGCGCCGTAGCGCGTGGGCTCGTAGTACCGGCTGCCGTGGATGGTGTCCGGCGCGTACTGCTGGGCCGCGATGCCGCCCGGCACGTCGTGCGGGTACACGTACCCCTGGGCGTGGCCGAGCTTCGCCGCGCCCTTGTAGTGGCCGTCGCGCAGGTGCGTCGGGACCGGGCCCGCGAGGCCGTTCCGTACGTCCGCCAGGGCGGCGGAGATCGCGGTCGTCGCCGCGTTCGACTTCGGGGCCAGGGCCAGGGCGATGGTGGCGTGGCTCAGGGTGAGCGCGGCCTCCGGGAAGCCGATCATGGCGACGGCCTGCGCGGCGGCGACGGCGATCGGCAGCGCGTTCGGATCGGCGAGCCCGATGTCCTCGCTCGCGGAGATCATCAGCCGCCGGGCGATGAACCGCGGGTCCTCCCCCGCCTCGATCATCCGTGCCAGGTAGTGCAGGGCCGCGTCCACGTCCGAACCGCGGATCGACTTGATGAGCGCGCTGGCCACGTCGTAGTGCTGGTCGCCGTCCTTGTCGTACTTCACGGCCGCGCGGTCGACGGTCTCCTCGACCGTCTGGAGCGTGATCTCCGGCTCGCGCTTGGCGAGGGCGGCGCCGGCCGCCGCCTCCAGGGCGGTCAGGGCGCGCCGGGCGTCGCCGCCGGCGACCCGGAGAAGGTGGGCCTCGGCGTCCTCCGGCAGGGACACGGCCCCGGCGAGTCCCCGCTCGTCGGTGAGCGCGCGGGCGAGCAGGCCGCGCAGGTCCTCGTCGGTGAGCGGCTCCAGGGTGAGGAGCAGCGAGCGGGAGAGGAGGGGGGAGATGATCGAGAAGTAGGGGTTCTCGGTGGTGGCGGCGATCAGCGTCACCCAGCGGTTCTCGACGGCGGGCAGCAGCGAGTCCTGCTGGGCCTTGGAGAAGCGGTGGATCTCGTCGAGGAAGAGGACGGTCTCCTTGCCGTAGCCGCCGACCGCGCGCCGGGCGCCGTCGATGACGGCCCGGACCTCCTTGACGCCCGCGGTGATCGCGGACAGCTCCACGAACCGCTTGTCGGTCGCCTTCGAGACGACGTACGCGAGGGTGGTCTTCCCGATGCCGGGCGGGCCCCAGAGGATCACCGAGGAGGCGCCGGCGGGGCCGCCGTCGCCGTCCCCCACGAGTCGGCGCAGCGGTGAGCCGGGCTTGAGCAGGTGCTGCTGGCCCACCACCTCGTCGAGGGTGCGGGGGCGCATCCGGACGGCCAGCGGGCTGCTGGACGGGTCCTTCTCCTGGCGGTCTTCGGCGGCTGCGGTAAAGAGGTCGGGCTCCACAGTCATGAAGCCTAGGTCACGCCACTGACAGCGCCGCCGCCGTCAGCTGGTCCAGAAGTCCCACCAGCGGGTCAGGATCAGCATCCCGATGATCCCGATGTGCAGGACGGGCAGGAGCCAGGTGAACTCGTCGAAGAAGGTCTTCAGGCCGCCGGGGGCGGGGATGACACCGCGCCGGACGTTGTGCGAGGTCACGTACCAGAACATGACGATGGTGGCGACCCAGGCCAGGCAGCACCACAGGCAGAGCGAGTTGATCTCGTACAGCGACTGGTACATGAGCCAGGTGCAGAAGCCGACGCCGAACAGCGTGCCGGCGTTGAGGCCGAGCCAGTACCAGCGGCGGTAGCGGGCGCCCGCGAGCAGGCCGACGCCGATCGCGATGACCATGGCGTACGTGACGAGGCCGAGCATCGGGTTGGGGAAACCGAAGACCGCCGCCTGCTCGCTCTTCATGATGTTGCCGCAGGAGACGATCGGGTTGAGGCTGCAGCCCGGCGTGAAGTTCGGGTCCTCAAGGAGCTTGATCTTGTCGATCGTGATCACCCAGGAGGCGAGCAGACCGGCCGCTCCGGTGATCACGAGCAGCCAGGCGAGCGCCTTGCTCGCACCGATCGTGCCGCCGTCGTTCCGGCTGGACGCGGCTTCGTCCACCGCTGCCTTCGTCATGTCGCCGATTCCCTCGCTCGCGGACCGTCTGGGCACGGTCATTCTGCCGTACGGGAGACCTCGTCCACCGTTCGCGGGGGATAAGCGAGGTCGGCATAGCGGCAACGCGCAGGGGCCCGGACCAGCGCGTGTGCGTGGTCCGGGCCCCTGCGTCCGTACGGTCCGTCAGGCCAGCTTGGCGCGTACCGCGTCCAGCAGGGCGTCCACGGCGACGGCCTGCTGCTCGCCGGACTCCATGTCCTTGAGCTGGACGACGCCCTCGGCGAGGTCGCGCTCACCGGCGACGACGGCGAGTCGGGCGCCCGAGCGGTTGGCGTCCTTCATGGCGCCCTTGAGGCCCTTGCCGCCGAAGGAGAAGTCCGCGGCGATGCCCTCCCGGCGCAGCTCGGTGACCTTGCCGAAGAGGATCCGGCGGGCCTCCTCGCCGAGGGCGACGGCGAAGACGCTGGTGGCGGCCGGGATGTCCAGCTCGACACCCTCCGCCTCCAGGGCGAGGACCGTCCGGTCCACGCCGAGCGCCCAGCCCACGGACGGCAGCGCGGGCCCGCCGATCATCTCGGAGAGGCCGTCGTAGCGGCCGCCGCCGCCGACCGCCGACTGCGAGCCGAGACCGTCGTGGACGAACTCGAACGTGGTGCGGGTGTAGTAGTCGAGGCCGCGCACCAGCTTGGCGTCGTCCTCGAAGACCACGCCCGCCGCCGTGATGAGGGCGCGCACCTCCTCGTGGTACGCCTTGCAGGCGTCGCACAGGTAGTCGCGCAGCAGCGGCGCGCCGACCAGCTGCTTCTGCACGGAATCGCGCTTGTCGTCGAGGACGCGCAGCGGGTTGATCTCGGCGCGGCGCAGGGTCTCCTCGTCGAGGTCGAGGCCGCGCAGGAAGGTCTGGAGCGCCTCGCGGTAGACGGGACGGCACTCCTTGTCGCCCAGCGAGTTCAGCAGGATGCGGAAGTTCCGCAGACCGAGCGAGCGGTATGCCTGGTCGGCGAGGATGATCAGCTCGGCGTCGAGCGCCGGGTCCTCGGCTCCGATCGCCTCGGCGCCGACCTGCGAGAAGTGGCGGTAGCGGCCCGCCTGGGCCCGCTCGTAGCGGTAGTACGAGCCGGAGTACCAGAGCTTGACCGGCAGGTTGCCGAGCTTGTGCAGGTTGCCCTGGAGTGCCGCGCGCAGGACGGACGCGGTGCCCTCCGGCCGCAGGGCCAGCTCGTCGCCGCCCTTGGTCGTGAGGGTGTACATCTCCTTGGACACGATGTCGGTGGACTCGCCGACGCCGCGGGAGAACAGCTTCACGTCCTCGAAGCCGGGGGTCTCGACGTAGCCGTAGCCGGAGTTCCGCAGCGGCGTGGAGATCGCCTCGCGCACCGCGAGGAACGTCGCGGAGCGGGGCGGCAACAGGTCGTAGGTGCCCTTGGGGGCCTTGAAGGTGCTCACGTGGATCTTCGTCACATTCCTCGTCGGGGAGCCTTCGTGCTGCTGCTCCCTTGGCGGCTCGCGGCCACGTCCCGCAGATAGGGGTTCGTGGCGCGTTCCTGGCCGATGGTCGTCTGGGGACCGTGTCCCGAAAGCACCACGGTCGAGTTGTCGAGGGGCAGGCACACGCGGGCCAGCGACTCGAGCATCTCGTCCATGTCACCGCCGGGCAGGTCGGTGCGTCCGATGGAGCCGGCGAAAAGCAGATCCCCCGAGAAGAACACGGTTGGAACGTCCGCGCTCTGGGGCATCCGGAAGGTCACCGACCCCTTGGTATGACCGGGCGCGTGGGCGACGGAGAAGTCCAGACCGGCGAGCTTCAGCTCCGCGCCGTCGGTGAGCTCCCGTACGTCGTCGGGCTCCCCCACGGTCAGCTCGCCCATGAGGGGCATCCCGATGGAGCGGCCGAGGGCCTTCTCCGGGTCGCTCATCATGTACCGGTCGGACGGGTGGATCCACGCGGGGACGTCATGGGCGCCGCACACCGGAACGACGGAGGCGACGTGGTCGATGTGTCCATGGGTGAGGACGACGGCGACGGGCTTGAGCCGATGCTTCTTGAGCGTCTCCTCGACTCCCTGGGCGGCCTGGTGGCCCGGGTCGATGATCACGCACTCCTCGCCTGCGGCGGGGGCGACCAGATAGCAATTGGTCCCCCAGGCCCCGGCGGGGAACCCGGCAATCAGCACGTTCGTCCTTAGATGTCGTCCGTCACGAGGAGCGGAAATCCCGGAAATCACGGGATTCAGCAGATCAGAGCCTACCGGCGCTGCCGGTTCCACAGCCAACCCGTATACGGTACGGGCACATCCGGCCAGGACAGGAACAGACGAGCGACGGGAGCGGAACCGGTGGTCACGAGCGATCAGCGGCGGCGGCAGCTTGCCAGGGAGAAGTACGTGCGGCAGCAGGAGCGCCGGGAGGAGAGGCGCAAGGCGAAGCGGCGCAATACCGTCATCGCGGCCTCCTTGGCCGTGGTGCTGGCGGCCGGCGGCGCCGTGTACGCCTCGGTGGCGCTGACGGGCGACTCGAAGGGCTCGGACGCCGCCGCGGGCGACTCGCCCACCACTCCGACCCCGGAGCCCACACAGAGCGAGTCGAAGGCCCCCGAGCCGAAGATGGCCGTGGACGCCAAGGGCACGTACACCATGTCCCTCAAGACCAACGAGGGCGACATCGCGATCGCGATGGACGCGGCGAAGACCCCGCGCACGGTGAACTCCTTCCACCACCTCGCCGCGAAGAAGTACTTCGACGGGAGCAAGTGCCACCGCCTGACGACCGACGGCATCTACGTGCTCCAGTGCGGCGACCCGACGGGCGAGGGCACCGGCGGCCCGGGCTACAACATCCCGGACGAGAACCTGGACGCCCTGGGCAAGGCGGGCGCGGACGGCAAGGTGACCTACCCGGCCGGCACCGTCGCCATGGCCAACACCGGACAGCCCGGCACGGGCGGTTCGCAGTTCTTCCTCGTCTACAAGGACAGCAAGCTGCCGCCGCAGTACACCCCCTTCGGGAAGATGGACGCGGCCGGTCTCAAGGCGGTCAAGGACGTGGCCGCGGCCGGTGGCGTGGGCGGTGCCTCGGACGGCGCCCCGAAGAAGCCCGTCACCATCGAGAAGGCCGCCGTCGCGAAGAAGTGAGCCGGGCGTCCGCACAGGTGCGTGACCGTGGAATCTCGGTCGCGCTGAGTGCGGACAGCCGGGCCGCCGTTCGCCTAGATTGGCGTTGTGCAGCGTGGGCCTGTCGGCCGCGCCGCGGAAGGCGGGCGAGGCCCGCCGGGAAACTGTGGACGATGCCCGGGGGGTACCACCCCGCGACGGCATCATGGTGAGGAGGCGCTGTGAGCAGCGACCCGTGGGGCCGCGTCGACGAGACGGGCACCGTGTACGTGCGGACGGCCGAGGGCGAGAAGGTCGTCGGATCGTGGCAGGCCGGCACCCCTGAGGAGGCCCTGGCCTACTTCGAGCGCAAGTACGAGGGCTTGGTGGTCGAGATCGGCCTTCTCGAGAAGCGTGTGAGGACCACCGACCTCTCGGCGAAGGACGCCACCACGGCGATCGAGCACATCCGCGGGCAGATCGACGAGCACCACGCCGTCGGCGACCTGGCGGCGCTCGGCGTCCGGCTGGACAAGCTCGTCGCGTCGGTCGACTCGCGCCGCGAGGAGCGCAAGGCCCAGAAGGCCAAGCAGACCGACGAGGCGCGGGTCGCCAAGGAGGCGCTCGTCACCGAGGCCGAGGAGCTGGCCCAGAGCGAGCAGTGGCGCTCCGCGGGCGAGCGGCTCCGGGCGCTCGTGGACACCTGGAAGGGTCTTCCCCGGCTGGACCGCAAGTCCGACGACGAGCTGTGGCACCGCTTCTCGCACGCCCGCTCGGCGTTCTCGAAGCGCCGCAAGGCCCACTTCGCCTCGCTGGACGCCCAGCGCGAGGACGCGCGCAAGGCGAAGGAGCGTCTGGTCGCCGAGGCGGAGTCGCTGTCGAGCTCCACGGACTGGGCGAACACGGCGGCCCGCTACCGCGATCTGATGACGGAGTGGAAGGCCGCCGGCCGGGCGCAGCGCGAGCACGAGGACGACCTCTGGAACCGCTTCCGCGGTGCCCAGGACGTCTTCTTCGCGGCGCGCGGCGAGGTCTTCGCCGAGCGGGACGCGGAGCAGACCGAGAACCTCAAGCTCAAGGAGGAGCTCGCGACCGAGGCCGAGAAGCTGCTGCCGGTGACGGACCTGAAGGCGGCTCGTGCGGCCTTCCGCTCCCTCAACGAACGCTGGGAGGCCATCGGCCACGTACCGCGTGACGCCCGCCCGAAGGTCGAGGGCCGGATGCACACGGTGGAGCGGGCGATCCAGGAGTCCGAGGAGGCCGAGTGGCGCCGGACGAACCCGGAGGCACGCGCGCGTGCCGCGGGTCTGACCGGTCAGCTCCAGGACGCGGTCGAGAAGCTGCGCAAGCAGATCGACGCGGCCCGCGCCGCCGGGAACGACGCCAAGGCGAACAAGCTCGCCCGTGAGCTGGAGGGCCGTCAGGCCCTGCTCGACCAGGCCATGAAGGGCCTGGAGGAATTCGGCGGCTGACGCGGAAGCCGTGACCGTACGAGGAAGGCCCCCCGGCAGCGAGCCGGGGGGCCTTCCTCGTGGGCGTCTCTACGGCCGGCGGGCCGACGTGACGCGGTAGACGTCGTAGACGCCCTCCACGCCCCGGACCGCCTTCAGGACGTGGCCCAGGTGCTTGGGGTCGCCCATCTCGAAGGTGAAGCGCGAGGTGGCCACCCGGTCGCGGGACGTCTGGACGGCCGCCGAGAGGATGTTGACGTGCTGGTCCGAGAGGACCCGGGTGACGTCCGAGAGGAGCCGGGACCGGTCCAGGGCCTCGACCTGGATGGCGACCAGGAAGACCGAGGACTGGGTGGGCGCCCACTCGACCTCGAGGATGCGCTCCGGCTCGCGGGAGAGCGACTCCACGTTCACGCAGTCGCTGCGGTGAACCGATACGCCACTGCCCCGGGTGACGAACCCGATGATCGGGTCGCCGGGGACCGGCGTACAGCAGCGCGCCAGCTTCACCCAGACGTCCTCGACGCCCTTGACGACGACGCCCGGGTCGGTGCTGGAGCGGCGCTTGGAGCGGCCGCGGGTCGGCGGGGCGGCCTCGTCGATGTCCTCGGTGGCCGCCTCTTCGCCACCGAGCGCCTGGACCAGCTTCTGGACGATCGACTGGGCGGTGACGTGGCCCTCGCCGATCGCCGCGTACAGCGAGGAGATGTCGCTGTAGCGCATCTCGTGGGCGAGGGTGACGAGCGAGTCGCCGGTGAGGATCCGCTGGATCGGCAGGTTCTGCTTGCGCATGGCCCGCGCGATGGCGTCCTTGCCCTGCTCGATGGCCTCGTCGCGGCGCTCCTTGGAGAACCAGGCGCGGATCTTGTTGCGGGCGCGCGGGGACTTGACGAAGCCGAGCCAGTCGCGGGAGGGTCCGGCGCCGGCGGCCTTGGACGTGAAGACCTCGACCAGGTCGCCGTTGTCGAGGGTCGATTCGAGCGGGACGAGCCGGCCGTTGACCCGTGCTCCTATCGTGCGGTGGCCGACCTCCGTGTGGACCGCGTAGGAGAAGTCGACGGGGGTGGCCCCGGCGGGCAGCGCGATGACGTCGCCCTTGGGCGTGAAGACGAAGACCTCGTTGCGCGACAGGTCGAAGCGCAGGGACTCCAGGAACTCGCTGGGGTCCTCGGTCTCCTTCTGCCAGTCGAGCAGCTGGCGCAGCCACGCCATGTCGTTGAGGTGGTCGTCCTTGCCGGTCTTCTTCGGCACGTCGGTGCGCACCTTGGAGGCGCCGGCGGAGGGGTCCTGCTTGTACTTCCAGTGCGCGGCGATGCCGTACTCGGCGCGCCGGTGCATGTCGAAGGTGCGGATCTGGAGCTCGACGGGCTTGCCGTTGGGTCCGATGACCGTCGTGTGCAGCGACTGGTACATGTTGAACTTCGGCATCGCGATGTAGTCCTTGAACCGGCCGGGGACCGGGTTCCATCGCGCGTGGACGGTGCCGAGCGCCGCGTAGCAGTCGCGGACGGTGTCCACGAGGACGCGGATGCCGACCAGGTCGTAGATCTCCGCGAAGTCACGGCCGCGGACGATCATCTTCTGGTAGACGCTGTAGTAGTGCTTGGGGCGGCCGGTGACGGTGGCCTTGATGCGGGCGGCGCGCAGGTCGGTCTGGACCTCGTCGGTCACTATGGCGAGGTACTCGTCCCGCTTGGGCGCGCGCTCGGCGACGAGCCGGACGATCTCGTCGTACATCTTGGGGTAGAGGATCGCGAAGGCGAGGTCCTCAAGTTCCCACTTGATGGTGTTCATGCCGAGGCGGTGGGCCAGGGGCGCGTAGATCTCGAGGGTCTCGCGGGCCTTCTTCTCCTGCTTCTCCCGCTTGAGGTAGCGCATGGTGCGCATGTTGTGCAGGCGGTCGGCGAGCTTGATGACCAGGACGCGCGGGTCCTTGGCCATGGCGACGACCATCTTGCGGACCGTCTCGGCCTGCGCGGCCTCGCCGAACTTGACCTTGTCGAGCTTGGTGACGCCGTCGACGAGCAGGGCGACCTGGTCGCCGAAGTCGCGGCGAAGCGTGTCGAGGCCGTACTCGGTGTCCTCGACGGTGTCGTGCAGGAGACCGGCCATCAGCGTCGCCGGGTCCATGCCGAGCTCGGCGAGGATCGTCGTGACGGCGAGCGGGTGCGTGATGTACGGGTCGCCGCTCTTGCGCTTCTGGCCGCGGTGCCAGCGCTCGGCGACCTGGTAGGCGCGCTCGATCTGGCGGAGGGTCGCCGTCTCGATCTTGGGGTCGTTGGAGCGGACGATCCGCAGCAGCGGTTCGAGGACCGGGTTGTACGGGGAGGAGCGCTGGACGCCGAGGCGGGCGAGGCGGGCACGGACGCGGTTGGACGAGCCGCCCGAGCGGGCGGGCGCGGCCGGGGCGGGCCGGGCGGCGGGAGCCGGAGTGGGCGCCGGGGCGGGCGTCTCGGGCGCGGGCCCGGTCTCCGCGGGCTTGTCCTGGGGCGTGCCGGTCCCCGGCGCGGCCTTTTCGGCCTTCGGGTCGGGCTGCGCGGCGGAGAGTGACTGGGCCTCGTCTGGCAAGAGCGCTCCTCGTGCGGTTCCGGGTCCCCCGGTCAGGCCCGGAAAGGCCATGGTATCGAGCCACGACCCGCCCTGCTCACGCGCCCGGGGCGCGGACGGCACAGGCACCGGGGAAGCACGCCGGTCGGGCCCCGTACGGGGACATATCGGGAAAACAGCAGGGGCGCCCCGGGGATTCCCCGGAGCGCCCCTGTGGGCCTTGCTGTGGGCCTTGTTGTCGGGCCCTGGGTTCAGACCGTGATCAGCGCCGTGAGCGGGGCGCCGTTCAGGACCGGTTCCAGACGGGCGCGGCCCGGGAGGAAGCCGAGCTCCATGAGGACCGCGACGCCCGCGACCTCGGCGCCGGCACGGCGGACGAGCTCGATCGAGGCCTCGGCCGTTCCGCCGGTGGCGAGGACGTCGTCGATGACCATGACGCGGTCGCCCGCGGCGAGGTCCTCGGCGTGCACCTCGATCTCGGCGGTGCCGTACTCCAGCTCGTAGGCCTGGCGGAGCGTGGCCCCGGGGAGCTTGCCGGCCTTGCGGACCGGGATGAAGCCCAGGCCCGCGCGGATGGCCACCGGGGCGGCCAGGATGAAGCCGCGGGCCTCCAGGCCGGCGATCTTCGTCGCGCCGTGCGCGGTGCACAGTGCGGCGAGGGCGTCGGTGAGGGCCGTGAAGGCCTCCGGGTCGGCGAGCAGCGGCGTGATGTCCTTGAACAGCACGCCCGGCTTCGGATAGTCGGGGACGTCGCGGATGCGGCTGAGCAGCAGCTCGGTGACGTCCTGCGTTCCTGTGGTCGTCATCCGCGGTGCTCCTGAGCGCCGTGGCGGCTCGCGCGCGGGCCCACGACGGCAGCCTCGCCGGACAGGTCGTCCGCGGCATCCAGCGGCTCGCCCTTGGCGGCGGCGGCGGCCCGCTTGACCCCGATGCGCTTCTTGAGCGCCTTGATCGCCGGCTCGCGCTCCTTGAGGTCGGCGACGAGCGGGGTGGCGATGAAGATCGAGGAGTACGCACCGGCGGCGAGACCCACGAACAGCGACAGCGAGATGTCGTTCAGCATGCCCGCGCCGAGGACGCCGCCGCCGATGAAGAGCAGGCCGGCGACCGGCAGCAGCGCGACCACGGTGGTGTTGATCGAACGGACCAGGGTGCCGTTGATGGAGCGGTTGGCCAGCTCGCTGTAGGTGAAGCGGGTCTGCTTCGTGATGTCCTTCGTCTGTTCCTTGAGGGAGTCGAAGACGACGACTGTGTCGTACAGCGAGTAGCCGAGGATCGTCAGCAGACCGATGACCGTACCGACGGTGACCTCGAAGCCGACCAGTGAGTAGATGCCCACGGTGATCGTGAGGTCGTGGATGAGGGCGATGAGTGCCGCGACCGCCATTCTCCACTCGAAGGCGATCGCCAGATAGATCACCACGAGGATCATGAAGATCCCCAGACCCGTCCAGGCCTTGGTGGCGATCTGTTCACCCCAGCTGGGGCCGACGAGCTCCGCCGCGATCTTGTCCTCGGGGACGTTCAGGTCCTTGGCGAGCTCCTCGCGGACCTGGTCGGACTGGGCCGTGTCGAGGCCGCCGACCTGGATGCGGAGGGAGCCGTTGCCGAGCTGCTGGACGATCGCGTCGTGGCCCGAGGCCTCTTCCGCGTACTCCTGGGCCTGGCTGACGGAGACGTCGCTCTTCGGGGTGGTGAAGACGGCGCCGCCCTGGAACTCGATGCCCATGTTGAGGCCGCGGACGGCCAGGGCGACGATGGCGGTGATGGTGATCAGGATGGACAGGCCATACCAGATCTTGCGGTTGCCGATGAAGTCGTAACCGACCTCACCGCGGTGGAGCCGGGCGCCGAGATCGCCGAGCTTCGACATCTCACGCCTCCTTCGGGTCGGCAGCGGCAGGGGCAGTGGCACGGCGAGTACGGCGCAGCGGCGGCTTGGCGCCGAGACGCTTCGGGTCGAGACCCGACCACGGGTGACCGTTGCCGAAGAACTTGGTCTTCGCGAGCATCGTCATGATCGGCTTGGTGAAGAGGAACACCACGACGACGTCGAGCAGGGTGGTGAGGCCGAGCGTGAACGCGAAGCCCTGGACCTTGCCGACGGTGACGATGAAGAGCACGGCCGCGGCCAGGAACGACACGAAGTCGGAGACCAGGATCGTGCGGCGGGCACGCGGCCAGGCGCGCTCGACGGCCGGGCGGAGTGTGCGGCCCTCGCGGAGTTCGTCGCGGATGCGCTCGAAGTAGACGATGAACGAGTCCGCGGTGATGCCGATGGCGACGATGGCACCGCAGACGGCCGGCAGGTTCAGCGCGAAGCCGATGGCCGGGCCGAGCAGGGACATGATCACGTAGGTGAGGAGCGCCGAGACGCCGAGGCTGAGGATGGCGATCAGCGACAGGCCGCGGTAGTAGGCGACCAGGTAGATGATGACCAGGCCGAGGCCGATGGCACCGGCGATGAGGCCGGCTTCCAGCTGGTCACCGCCGAGGGCGGCGGTGACGGTGTCGACGCTCTGGGTCTCGAAGGTGAGCGGCAGGGCGCCGTAGGACAGGATGTTGCCGAGGTCCTGGGCGGACTGCTGGTTGAAGTTGCCGGAGATCTCCGCGCTGGCGCTGAGCGTCTGGCGCACCGAGGGCGCCGAGACGACCTGGCCGTCCAGGACGATCGCGAACCGGTTCTGCGGGTCGGCCTGCTGCGAGAGCTTGCCGGTGATCGACTGGAACTTCTTCGAGCCCTCGCTCGTGAAGTCCATGGTGACGATCCACATACCGCGCTGCTGGTCGAACTGGCCCTTGGCGTCGTCGACGTCACGGCCCCCGACCTCGGCCGGGCCGAGGAGGTACTTCGCCCACACGCCCGGGGCGTCCTCGCCGCAGGCCACGGTGGGCTCGGTCGGCTTGACGCCCTGGCCGGCGGCGGAGCGCTGCTTGGGGTCGAGGCAGTTCAGGGTGGCGAACTTCTGCTGCAGCGCCGCGGTGGCGGCGTCGGCCGAAGGGGTCGCCTGCGGGGTCCCGGTGGCCTGCGGCTTCGCCGAGGTCGAGGAGCTCGCGGTGGGCGTCGGGCTCGGGGCCTTGAGGGCCTCGCTGACCGCTCGGCCCTGCGTGGTGGCGGTGGCCGTCGGGGTGGCCGACTTCTCGCCGGCGCTCGCGCCGGAGGCGGAGGCGGACGGCTTCGCCGAGGGAGTTCCCGAGGCGGAGCCCGAGGGCGTGGCGCTCGGCGCCGCCGGGGGTGCGCCGTCGGCGACGGTGAGAACGGGCCGGAAGTAGAGCTGGGCGGTGGTGCCGACCTGCTTGCGGGCCTGCTTCTCGTCCGTCCCCCGGGGGATGTTGACGATGATGTTCTCGCGGCCCTGGGTCTGGACCTCGGCCTCGGAGACACCCAGACCGTTCACACGGCGCTCGATGATGCCGACCGCCGTGTTCATGTTGGTCTCGTTGACCGCCGACTCCTGGCCGGGCTCGGCCTTCGCCTTGAGCGTGATCGACGTTCCGCCGGCGAGGTCGATGCCGAGGCGCGGGGTGGTGTGCCCCGACCAGAACATTCCGCCGGTGAGCGCGACCATGGCGATCAGGATGAATGCCAGGGCGCGGCCCGGACGGCTCTGTCCCCCCGCCGCCCCTCGGCCCTTCTTCGGTGCTGCCACCTGTCGTATCTCCCTGTCCAACCGTCTCGCGCCGGGTATGCGTGAGACGGCCACGAAGTGTGTGTGGGGACCTGCCCCCGCAGACGTGCAACCGTTCCGGAGACCGCGCACGCCTGTGGGCGTGCGCGGGGTCCCCGGCCGCGACTACTTCGCGTCGGTCTCGCCGTCGGTCTTGCCGTCCTTCTGCCCCTCGGTGCCGGCCTCGGCCGCGTCCGCCTTCTTCGTCAGGTCGGCCTTCGGCGCCGCGTCCTCGGACTCGGCGGTCTCCGCGTCCTTCTCCGTGGCCTCGGCGGTCTCGGTGAGGGAGGAGGCGTCGTCGGGGACGACGGTGTCGGTGTCCGACTCCGGGTCGTCGCCGTGGACGATGCGGTTGTACTCGGAGTCCTGGAGGACCGCGCCGATCGAGTTCTTGGCGTAGACGGCGTGGACGCCGGGCGCGACCTCGAGGAGGACGGTCTCGTCGCCGATCTCCTTGACGGTGGCGTACATCCCCCCGATCGTCCGCACGCCGGTGCCGGGCTGCATCTCGTCGCGCATCTGCGCGGCCGCCTGCTGCTTCTTCTTCGCAGAGCGGGTCATCAGGAACATGGCCCCGATGAGGACGATGAAGGGGAGGAGGGTCACGATGCTCACGGGACGGGTTTCCTTCGCACGGTCGCGGAGAACCCGCGGCCTGATCTTCGGGGGTGGGCGCGCCGACCAGAAAGGGCGGCATCGGCGGAGTCTAGGCGAGTCCGCATCGATGGAACAACGTCCAGCATCGCACCCTGGTTCCGGTCCGGGCGAGTGTCGACACCGTCACGCCCCGAAGAACCCCTGTTGTCCCATTCCCGCGCCGTTCCCGGCGCTCCCCGGGCCCGCTGCCTGCGGCGGAACGAGTCCGAGGTGGGCCCATGCCGCGGGAGTGGCGACCCGACCACGGGGCGTGCGGGCCAGCAGGCCTTCGCGTACGAGGAAGGGTTCGGCGACCTCCTCGACGGTCTCGCGCTCCTCCCCCACGGCGACCGCCAGGGTGGACAGGCCCACCGGTCCGCCGCCGAACAGCTTGAGCAGCGCCTCCAGGACGGCGCGGTCGAGCCGGTCGAGGCCCCGGCTGTCCACCTCGTACACCCTGAGGGCGGCCTCGGAGATGTCGCGGTTGATCACTCCGTCCGCCCTGACCTGCGCATAGTCGCGGACCCGGCGCAGGAGGCGGTTGGCGATGCGGGGGGTGCCGCGGGAGCGGCCGGCGATCTCGGCGGCGCCGGCGGGGTCGATCTCGACGTCGAGGAGGCCGGCGGAGCGGTGGATCACGCGCTGGAGCTCGCCCGGGTCGTAGAACTCCATGTGGGCCGTGAAGCCGAAGCGGTCGCGCAGCGGGGGCGGCAGGAGTCCGGCCCGGGTGGTGGCGCCGACGAGCGTGAAGGGCGGGAGTTCCAGCGGGATGGCGGTGGCGCCGGGGCCCTTGCCGACGATGACGTCGACGCGGAAGTCCTCCATCGCCATGTACAGCATCTCCTCGGCGGGCCGGGACATCCGGTGGATCTCGTCGAGGAAGAGGATCTCGCCCTCCTGGAGGGAGGAGAGGATCGCGGCGAGGTCGCCGGCGTGCTGGATGGCGGGGCCGGAGGTGATGCGGATCGGCGCGTTCATCTCGGCGGCGATGATCATCGAGAGGGTGGTCTTGCCGAGGCCGGGGGCGCCGGAGAGCAGCACGTGGTCGGCGGTGGCGCCGCGCTGGCGGGCGGCCTTGAGGACCAGGTCGAGCTGCTGGCGGACCTTCTCCTGGCCGACGAACTCGCTGAGGTCCTTCGGGCGCAGGGCGGCCTCGACGGCCTGGTCGTCCCCCTCGGCGGCGGCGTCGACGATCCGCGCCTCGGCCTCGGCTGCCTCGGCGGTGATGTCGTCGTCCCAGTTCACGGTGGATGCCTTCTCGTTCGTACGGTCGGGGGTGGGCGCCCGGCCCGCCGGGGCCGGGGCGAGGTCAGCGGGCGCGGTTGAGGGTCTGCAGGGCGGCGCGGAGCAGCTGCGGTACGGGCGCGGTGCCGGTCTCGGCGAGGGCGGCCTCGGCCTGCGGCGTGACGGCGCTGACGGCCTCCTCTGCCTCGCGGCTCGCGTAGCCGAGCCCGATCAGCGCGGCGGACAGCTGCTCGGTCCAGGGCGCGGGCCCGGAGGCCGCGGCGCGCTGAGCGCCGACCAGACCGCTGCTGCCCAGCGGGGCGCCGAGCTTGTCCTTCAGTTCGAGGAGGAGCTTCTGCGCGCCCTTCTTGCCGATGCCGGGGACGGCGGTGAGCGCCTTCTCGTCGCCGGTGGAGACCGCGATGCGCAGCGCGTCGGGGCTGTGCACGCCGAGCATCGCCTGCGCGAGGCGGGGGCCGACGCCGCTGGCGGTCTGGAGCAGCTCGAAGACCTGTCGCTCGTCGTCGTCGGCGAAGCCGTACAGGGTGAGCGAGTCCTCGCGCACGACCAGGGACGTGGCGAGCCGGGCTTCCTGACCGATCCTCAGGGCGGAGAGGGTGTTCGGCGTGCACTGGACGGCCATGCCCACGCCGCCGACCTCGATCACGGCGGTGGTGGGGGCGAGCGCGGCGACCGGGCCGCTGACGAAGGCGATCATCGGGTTCGGCCTTTCACGGCGGATGTCTGGTGCGGAGCGGTTGCCTGGTGCTTGGCGACCGCCTGCTGGAGGCGGTTCTGGGCGACGGCCTGCTGGAGCCGGTTCTGGGCGGGGGCCCGCCAGATGTGGCAGATGGCGAGCGCGAGGGCGTCGGCGGCGTCGGCCGGCTTGGGCGGTGCGGAGAGCCGCAGGAGCCGGGTCACCATGGCCCCGACCTGGGCCTTGTCGGCCCGCCCGCTGCCGGTGACGGCGGCCTTGACCTCGCTCGGGGTGTGCAGGGCGACGGGGATGCCGCGGCGCGAGGCGCACAGCATGGCGACGGCGCTGGCCTGGGCCGTGCCCATCACCGTACGCACGTTGTGCTGGCTGAACACCCGCTCCACGGCGACCAGTTCGGGCGAGAAGCGGTCGAGCCACTCCTCGATGCCGCGCTCGATGCCGACCAGGCGCACGCCGATGTCGTCGTCGGCCGCCGTCCGGACCACGCCCACCCCGAGCATGGTCAGGGGCCGGCCGGCTACGCCCTCGACGACGCCGACGCCGCACCGGGTCAGCCCGGGGTCCACCCCGAGAACGCGCACTGTGCCCCTCCCTGGACCGCTGTCGCTCAACTGTTTGTGCAGGCTATCGGCTGGCACTGACAACGCAGCGGGGGGGCGGGGGGGGGGGGGCGGGGGGCCCCGGGGGGGCCGCCCGGGTGAGGGGGGGGCCCTATACCAGAACACCAAGCGGTCCTCGTAATAAGTTTATTATAAAAAAAAGAAGCAGGCGC
>NZ_JBHXRL010000022.1:0-151720 GCF_042717315.1 Streptomyces sp. NPDC058650 | reverse complement strand
CGCCCACTGGTCATCTGAAAGATCCCCTCGCCCCACACCGAGATCATCACGGCACGAGGCGAGACACGGACCCCAGTTCTAAAACACGCCCTAGGCACTGTCCGGCGGATCATGTGATTACTAGGATCAAGGGGAGTCCGTCCGAGCCCAGTTGGTCAGTGCCGGCGGGCTGGGTGGATGCGGCAGTGACGAGCGGTGCGGATCCGGTGCGTGCCGCAGCGGACGGCGAACGGGGGGCTGTGGGGAGTCGGCGGCTGCACGGATGTCTCGGGGCAGCGGTGGCGCTGGTTCTCGCGACGTCCACCGCCATGCTCCTGGGCAGGTCGTGGAACGCCTGTGACGTGGGAGTGAACCAGGCGGCCAACAGCGGCTTCCTTCTTTGGCTGTTCATCCCGGGCCTCTGGACGGTCCTGCTGGTGGTCTGGGTCGCGGTGGGCGCCCTTGTCGGGAACCGCCCCCTTCTCCACGCCCTTGCCCTCACGGTGACGCTCCTGGGTGTCGCCTGGTGCGCCATCTCGATCTTCTGGGAGGGCGCCGCCGCCCCTCCGTGCCCCGGCGGCGTGCCTCCGTGGTGGCCGAGCTCCATCCCTGTCCCGGGTTTCTGAGAGGTCGGTCCCACGGGGGAGGTCGGTCCACGGGGGCGAATCACCAGCCGGTGGGTCCTCCTCCCGCACGGCCTCTGCGCCGGCGGTTGGCGCGTTGGCACGAGTGATCGGTCGGCCATCGGCTTCGGCCTTCGGGACAGCTGAGCGGACTGGCCGCCCCGGTACGGCAACAGGGCCCGGACCGCGCGTCGCGGTCCGGGCCCTGCCCGTGCGGTGCCGCCCTGCGGCGGCGGTGCGTCAGCTCTGTGCGGTGTCGTCGCCCGCCTGCCCGGCGCCGCCGACCGCGGCGGCCTTCTCGCGCATCTTGCGCACCAGCTCAGCCTTCTGGTCAGCTGCATTCTGGCGGTCGAGGTTGCGGTGCGGACCGTTGTTCTGCCGTTCGGCGCGGGACAGCTTCTTGCGCTGGCCGCCGCCCTGGCCCACGGGGTTGTTGATGTTCTTGCTGTCGGTCACGGGTTCTCCCGGTAATGATGTGAAGTGATCTACGGATTCATCGGTGGGACAGGCGGCGACGTCGAAGAACGTCAGCAGATGCCCATCACGTTCTCACTCGTGAATCGGCGTCTGGAAGAACATGACAAAGACGTTACCCGGTTCTGCCGGCCCCGCACACCAACCCTTTCGCCGCCCCGGCGCCGGCCGAGGCGTCGGCGAGTGCCCGGGGGCAGCCGTTCCGCTCCGGGAAACTCGGCACCCGCCAGCACCCGCCTGTGGTGGCCGCCGCCGGGGCGGGTCCAGATGGGGGTTACTGGGCCGCCGCGGGCGATGTCAGCGGTCGCGAGCACACTGACGGCATGAGAGTCATCTCACTTCCGCCCCGCCGTTACGGACAACCTTGAGGTGCTGTCCGGCCGATCATGACGGCCCGACGGCTCGACCGCCAGACGGCCTGATGGGCGTAGGTCCACGGCTCGCGGACATGTCCACGCTGCGAGATCCGAGAGCTACGGATCCGGCGCCGACGGCCCGGGCGACCGAGGCTTGGCTATCTTGATCACATGACACGTAGTCACCTCGCCATAGCGACAGCCCTTCTGACCTGTCTCACGCTTTCCGCCTGCTCGGGCGGCGAGGTTCCGGAAGGGGCGCCAGCACCCGCGGGGAAGCCGTCCGCGGGCAGGTCCGGCGAGGTGCAGCCCTTCAGGGACGACACCGACGTACCGCTGACCAGGCAGCTCAGCCGGGGCGAGCTCACCCAGGCGATCCCCGACGCCGAGGACGTGGTCCCCGGCTACTACCCCGGCAACCTGCACAAGAGCATGCCGGGGGAGCCCGACGACTGCGCTCCCTCGGACGCCCCCGCCCCGGCCGGTTGGCAGCGGGCAGGCAGCGGCGAGTACGACTACCAGGGATCGACCCGCTCGCGAGAGATCGATCTGGACGTCTGCCAGTTCGACAACGCCGCGCACGCGAAGACGGCGTACGACCGGTGGCTGGACCGGGACGAGAAAGCTCCCGCCAAGGCGCCCTCTCAGGTCGGAGAGGAATCGGTCTTCCTCGCGTACACCGGATCCAGCGGCACGGTCTACGGCTACAGCCGGTCCGGCACCGTCATCGCCCGAGTCCGCGTCCAGGACGCGGGCGGGGATCCCACCGACGCCCATGACGTGCTGGCTGCCACGATCAAGCGACTCCAGCAGGTCCAGGCGGGCAGGCGGGCCACGGCGACAGCGGCCGATATCTCCGCAGCCGAGCAGGCCCGACGCTAGGTGCTTCGACCGATTCCCCGTGTCGCTCGGCGGCTCACGCGCGACCGTCAGCTGGAGCGGCTCGCGCCCTCACGGTGCGCGAAAGACGCGAGGAGCCTGCGCAGGGCAGGCAGGAGCGGCTGGTGCAGGGCCGCAAGGCGCCTCTCTTCGGCCCGGCAGATGTTGTGGACGCCGGACGCGGATGCGGCGATCGTGGCAGACGCCTTGGCCGCCTTCATCGGGGGGCGTCGCTCGGTTGCCGGCTAGGTTCTGTCTCCTTGGCCGGCGTCGGGTGGGGAGTGAGGCCCGGTAGCGATGCCGGCATGGGGCCATTCGAGTCAGGCAGGTGCGGGAAGCCTGGCGGGAAAGCGCCTGTGGCTGACGGATACCGGTGCTTACCGTGGTGGCCATGCGGAGACGGGTTCTTGCAGTGCTGGGCATCGTGGGTCTGCTGCAGACGGGATGTTCGACCAATGGGGTCGGCTCGACCGAGCGCCCATCCACTTCTTCGACTTCCGTCACCCAGCAACCTTCAGAACTGCTTCCCCATGTCATGCCGACGCCGACATCGGGCGATGTGGATGCTTTTCCCACTCCGGATGACCATGCAAGGGGCAGTGAGAACCTTGAGCGGTTGGTGCGTCGCGAGACTGTTTGGCTGGCTGGGTACGCGGACGGGCGGATCACTGCTCAGTGCCCTGACAAATCGCCTCGTTCCGGCATGAATTTCACATGCACCAGCGACATTCTGGGTGTCAAGGTGACGTGGGACGTCACCGTCACATCCGTCTCATCGTCCTCCGTCACATACGAGTTCGATCCGCACAGTGGGCTGATCCTCCGCGACGGTGTCGTGAGCAGCTTCTACGGCGAGTACACAGGCGCCAAGACAGTGCGCTGCAATGACATTCCCGAAGCTGTTCTGGTACCCCTGAACGAAGAAACCACGTACGCCTGCCAAGCCCAGTACGAGGGGGAGGGCTTCTCCGCACCCCAGCGCGTCACCGCCACGACGAAGGGCCCCGCGCTCAGCGACTGAAGGGTGTCTCCTTGGCTGGCCTTCCTGGCCTCGGCCTGGTCATGCGGTGCTGACAGAACGGCGACTTCACCCGCACCCGCCCCGTTCCGCAGCGACATCGGCACTGACCAAAGAGACACGCCCTAGGGCCTGTCCGGCGGATCATGTGACGACCGCCTTGCGTCGGGGCCATTGTTTGGTTCGTGGGGCGGGGTGATCTGACGAATGGCGAGTGGGCGCGACGTACGCCCCATCTGCCGAAGCCTGGAGGCCGTGGCGGGCGTTGGAATGACCACCGAACAGTGATCAACGGGATCTTGTTCCGGGTCCGCACGGGAGTCCCATGGCGGGATCTCCCGGACCGGTTCGGGAGCTGGAAGACGGTCTATGAGCGTCATCGCCGGTGGTCGGCGGACGGCACCTGGGATCGAATCCTGCAAGCCGTCCAGGCCGATGCCGACGCCCGGGGCGGGGTTGACTGGAGCATGGTGAGCGTGGACTCGACCTCGTGCCGAGCCATCAGCACGCTGCCGGGGCTCCGCGCAGGACGCCGCGAGTACCGAAGCGGAGATCAACACCTCGGCAGCACCGCTCCGACGAAGGACTCGGCCGTTCGCGGGGCGGCCTGACCTGCAAGGTCCATCTTGCCGGGGAGGGTGGCCTGCGCCCTCTGGCGCTGCTGATCACTCCTGGGCAGTGGGGCGACAGCCCGCAGCTGATCCCAGTCCTCGAACGCATCCGGGTAAAGCGCGTCGGCGGTGGGCATCCACGGACCCGTCCTGACCACTTGGGCGGCGATAAGGCGTACAGTTCCCGCCGCAATCGCCGCTACCTGCGCAGACGCCAGATCAAACACACCATCCCGGAACCGAAGGACCAGCGGGCCAACCGCAGGCGCCGAGGAAGTCGAGGAGGCCGGCCCGCGGGCTTCGACAAGGAGAAATACAAGCGCCGGAACGAGGTCGAGCGCGCGATCAACCGGCTCAAGCACTTCCGCGCCGTGGCTACGCGTTACGACAAGCGCGCCTACGTCTTCCACGGCACTGTCACGTGGCCTCCATCCGTCTGTGGCTCAGCCCGTGATCGGGCGGATAAAGCGGTGGTCGTCGGATGGGCTTCCCTGCCACGATCTGGGTGTGACCACGTTGTTCCTGATGGTCGGCTTGCCAGGGGCCGGAAAGACCACGCGGGCTCGGCAGCTCGCTGCGGAGCGCGGCGCGCTCCGCCTGACGCCCGACGACTGGATGATTCCCCTGTTCGGCGAGGCGGAGGCGGACGGGAAGCGCGACGTGCTGGAGGGGCGCATGCTCTGGCTCGCCTTGGAGGCGGTCAAACTGGGCACCAACGTCGTCGTGGACTATGGCTGTTGGTCACGGGACGAACGGTCCGCTATCCGCTGGCTGGTGGAGGCCGAGGAGGCGTGCTTCCGCATGGTTTACCTGCCGGTGGACGATGAGACCCAACGCGCCCGTATCGCCCATCGCTGGGCGACCACCCCCGAGGAGACGTTGCCGATGTCCGAGGCCGACATCCTGCGCGGGCGGGCGCACTTTGAGGAGCCCGACGCCGCGGAGCTGGAGGGCCGCGGAGTCGCCGGCCCGCCGCCCGGCTGGGTGGGCTGGCGGGAGTGGGCCGCCGACCGGTGGCCGTCGTTCGCGTGACCACCGCGGCCCACGACAACTCAGCCGTACTGGGCGTGCCTGCCCTAGCCCGAAAAGATCCGCCGGACAGGCCCTAGGGGGTCTGGTCCTCGCGTCCGCCTACGCGACCCCCTGGGCCGGGTGACGGGGTCCATTACCTGCCAGGTCATCGACCTCGCCGCGGCGGACTGCCACGCTCTTCCACGTACGGAGCAGAACCGACCGGAAGGAAGCTACGCCATGCCCGCCTACGCCATCGCGCACCTGCACGACGCGACCCCGCACGCCGAGGTCGTCGAGTACATCGAGCGCATCCCCGCCACCCTCGAGCCGTACGGCGGCCGCTTCCTCGTGCACGGGACGGCGCACGAAGTGAAGGAGGGCGACTGGCCCGGAGGGGTGGTGATGATCGGGTTCCCCGGGATCGCCGAGGCGCGGTCCTGGTGGGACTCGCCGGCGTACCGGGAGATCGCGCCGCTGAGGTCCCGGCACATGGGCGGCGACATCATCCTGGTCGAGGGCGTCCCCGCGGACTACGACCCCGCTGCCACAGCGAAGGCCATGAGAAAGGCCCTGCCCGCCGAGGAGACGGATGCGCCAGGACCCTCCACCAGCTCTCCCCGACAGGGCTCCTGAGGGGCGGCGTGTCATCGGGACCTGCCGTGAGCTCGGCGGGCCCTGCTGGCGTCTGCCGGTTAGGGGCTGTCTTTTGATCGGACTCTAAGGACGCCATTCCCGGCGGTAATCCGGATGCTCTGCATAGGACTGCGCGAGCACGCGGAGCGCGTAGGTGAGGCCGGCGAAGCGTGGGTCTGTGGGGTCCATGGCCTCGCGGTCCCGCGCAAGCATGTCGATCAGGTCGAGCATCGGCAGGTGACTGTCGAGGATGGCCTCGCCACCGAAGCGATAGGCCACCTCGGCGTAGGCATGGTTGTCTGCCTCGTACCGGGCGTGAATGAACTTCAGAAGGTCGTCCATATGGAGATCCTCGCGCGCTGATGCCGCAGCCGGAAGCTCCCGCCTTCTCGGTCAGCACCTTGTCCAGATGAGGATGCTCGCGAGATGCAGTGCGGCTTGGTAGGCGACGGCGAGCTTGTCCGTCGCTTCCGGGTCCGCTTCGCGGAACACGGATGCCAGCCATGACAGTTCCGAATGCCGGTACGTCCCCCGCCTGGCCTGCGGTGACGCGAAGGACCAGAGGCCGTGCGCGGCTGTCGCTGACGATGTGGACCTTCGTGCTCAGGCCGCCGCGGGAGCGTCCGAGTGCGTGGTCGCCGGGTTCGGCCCGGCCCGGTGCCCCTTATTCCTGGCTCCGGCGGCGTGCTGGTGAGCGCGGCAGACGGTGGAGTCCACCGATACGGTCCAGCCGATGTCGTCACCGGCGTCGGCTGCTGCCAGGAGCGCGGCAAGGATCCGTTCCCAGGTGCCGTCCATGGCCCACCTGAGCAGCCGTTTGTGAGCGGTCTGGAACGAGCCGAGCTCGTCGGGCAGGTCCCGCCAGGGCGAGCAGGTGCGGTACTTCCACGCGATGGCCTCCAGGGTTCGGACCGGATCGGCCGGCATCAGCGGCTCGATCCGGCCCCACATCGCATCAGTGATCACTAACCGGACGGACACATCCGATCAACTGACCAGCCGATCAAAGAGACACGCTCTAGTCGTCGGCGAGCGTGCAGCCGTGGGCCTTCGCCGAGCGCGCGGCGAAGGCCGACAGGGCGGTGCGGAGGCCCGCGTGGTCGAGGGTGAGGTCGACGGTGCGGCCGCGTTCGCCGCCCACGGGGGCGACGACGTAGGCGGCCCGGTCCACCGCACCGCGGCACTCGGCCCACAGGACGTAGCGGCCGTCCGGGGCATCGCCCGCCCGCTGGTCGGTCACGTCGTCGAGGAGGTCCCGCGTGCTTCGCTCCAGGGCGGGGCCGTACGACGCGGTGAACGTGTACAGCGGTGCGCCCCGCAGGCCGCCCAGGGTGCAGCCCTCGGCCGGCTTCGGTCCCGGCGCGGTCTCGACGGCCGTCCGGACGCCCCAGCGTGCGGCGGTCCGCGGGTCGACGATTCCGGCGCAGCTGCCCGACACGGACGCGATGGGCTCGTGGTCCCAGGCGTTCACGGACGTGTCGACCTTCCGCACCGGCTCGCCCTCGGTGACCTCGCACCCCTCCTGCCGGGCGTAGGCCGTCGCCGTGCGGGTCAGCACGGCGGTGAGCCCCGTCCGGGCCTCCGGGCGGCCGAAGTCGGCCCGGTCGATCCTGGCACGCACCTCCGCGACGACGCCGCGCCCCGGTGTGCCGCCGCAGTCGAGCAGGACGGTGGCGGTCGCCTCGCCCCGACGCTCCCGGTCGGGGTCGAACGCGAAGCCACCGGTCCACCCGTGGCCCAGGGGCGCGTCGGTGCGTGTCGCGTCCACCGTGGCGAAGTGGTCCCGTGCGTCGCGCACCGTCACGCGCAGGTCGATCCGACCGTCCTCCTCGTACTCCTCATCGGCTTCGCTCACCCGGCACTGCCAGAAGCTCCTGCCCGTCCTCACCTCCGCCGTCACCTCGGCCCCGCCGACCAGCTCCCGCACCGGATCGGCCGCCAAAGTGCCGTCGCACGCCGAGTCCAGGGCGCGGTCGTGGAGCCAGGCCTGCAAACCGCCGGACAGCCAGAACAGGCCGCCCGCCACCACGGCCGCGCCGGCCGTCAGGCCCGCCGCGAGCCGGATCCGCCGCCGTCGGCGCATCCGGTCCAGTTCCAGCTCCTGCTCCTGCTTGTGCTCCAGGGTCTCCTCGCTCATCCCCACACCTTTCCGAGCACCTTCGTGTCACCGCAGTCGCCCGACGCGTCGAGATAGCGCGCGAGGAGCGAGTCGGCGCGGGAGAGGAGCAGATCGCGGTCCGCTCCCTCCAGGCCGAGACGGTGCAGGGTTCGGCCGCCCGCGCACCGGGCCTCGGCCCAGACCGCGAGTTCGTACGTCTTCGCCCCGGCGGTCGGCTGTCCGTCGCGCCCGGCCCGCGCGAGCTCGTGCCCGTACTCGGTACGCACCTCCGGAAGCACCTCGCCCCACCAACTGGCGGAGCTCACCACCACGCCGCCCCCCGGCTTCGAGAGGGTCGTGGAACAGGCCTTGGCCCAGGCGTGGGTGGCCCCGTGGGCCGACTGCTCGGCACCCTTCAGGGCGGGGCCGAGCAGCGCCGGGCGGAACCACGCGCACTCCGCGGGCGGCGCGTCCGGCGCCGCCTCCTGCGGGGACGGGGACACCGGTTGCACGTCGGTGTCCCGCACCGGGGTCCCACCGCAGCGCCCGCCGGCGCGTACGTCCTCGGCGACGGCGGCGACGAGCCCGCCGAGCCGTTCACTCGCCGGGCTGTCCGTCGAGGCATGGACGCGGAAGGAGGTGACCGGGCGGGCGTACCCCGGCAGGCCGTTCGGGCAGGGGACCGTGACGCGCTGGTCCGCCCGCTTGTGCTCCTCGGCCCAGTCCGGCAGTTCCTCGTACGGGGTGCGGCTCACGATGTCGTCCACCCGGACGCCCTTCAGCGGCGGGTCAAGGACCGGCTCCGCCGTCACGGTGAACCACGGGTCCTCCTCGCCGTCCCCGCCGAGGCCGCATGAGACAAGACCCCGCGGCCCGGGCCCGGTCCGCAGCGTCCACCAGGCGTCGTCGGCCAGCAGCTCCGCCGCGTCCTCCCGCGGGAGCGCCCCGCCGCACGCCCGGGCCAGCGCGTCCTCGTTGTGCCGGTCGCGCTGCTCGCCCCGTACGAGGACGAAGCCCGCAGCCAGCACCACGAGCAGCAGGACCAGCGTCGCCTGCGGCAGCCACCGGTGCCGCCGGAACCGTGCCCATGCCGAGTCGCTCATCCCCGCCCCCTCTTACGTCCCGCCCTCGCGCACGGGCATCGCACCTGCGAATCAACCACCGCACGCTATCCCACCCGTTCCGCGCGTCTGACGCTGGACAGCCGCACCCTCCGGGCATAGCCTCCGATTCACCTAATCAACTTATTGAGTACGTGTATGTGAGGAGGGTCCATGCACCCGTTCCGCAAGGCCGTCGAGGACCGTGACCCGGACGCCCTGGAGGCGCTGCTCGCCGAGGACGTCGTCTTCACCAGCCCGGTGGCGTTCGCGCCGTACGCGGGCCGGGCGATGACCGCCGCGATCCTCCGCGGCGTGATGCGCGTCTTCGAGGACTTCACGTACGTACGCGAGATCGCGAACCCCGACGGCCGTGACCACGCCCTCGTCTTCACCGCGACGGTCGCCGGGAAGCAGATCCAGGGCTGCGACTTCCTGCACGTCGACGAGGACGGGAAGATCGACGACCTGACCGTCATGGTCCGTCCCCTGTCGGCGGCCCGGGCGCTCGCCGAGGCCATGGGTGCGCAGTTCGACCGGATCGCCCGCGAGGCGGCCGGCGGCTGAGCCGATCGGGGTCGGCGGGCTCAGGCCACGGGCACACCGCGGAAGGTGCGCCGGTAGGCGAGCGGCGTGACGCCGATGGCGGCGTGCAGGTGCTGGCGCAGCGAGGTGCCGGTGGCGAAGCCGACGTGCCCGGCGATGTCGTCCACGGCCAGGTCGGTGGTTTCGAGCAACTGCCGGGCCCGGGACACCCGCTGCTGGATCAGCCACCGCCCCGGGCTCATGCCGACCTCCTCGTCGAAACGCCGGGCGAACGTGCGCAGGCTCATCCGGGCGTGCTCGGCGAGCTCGCTCAGGGCGATCGGCTCGTGCAGCCGCTCCAGCGCCCACTGCCGGGTCGCCGAGGTGTCGTTCGCCGTCGCCTCGGGGACCGGCTGCTCGATGTACTGCGCCTGCCCGCCGTCCCGCCACGGCGGTGCGACGCACATGCGAGCCACCCGGTTGGCGACGGCGGCGCCGTGGTCCTTCCGTACGAGATGGAGGCAGACGTCCACCCCTGAGGCGGCGCCCGCCGAGGTCAGCACGGACCCGTCGTCGACGAAGAGGACCTCCGGGTCGAGCGCCACCTGCGGGAACCGCGAACGGAAGGTGTCCACGAGCGCCCAGTGCGTCGTGGCGGGGCGGCCGTCCAGCATCCCGGCCGCGGCCAGCACGAACGCGCCCGTGCAGATGGAGACCAGTCGAGCCCCCGGGGGTACGGACGCGAGCGCGCCGGCGACCACCGGTGGCACCTCGCGGGTGAGGAGCGACAGGTCGAAGGGCGGCAGCACCACCGTGTCGGCCGTGCGCAGGACCTCAGGGCCGTGCGCGACGGTCACCGAGAAGTCGGCGTTGGTCCGGACGGGCAGGCCGTCCACCGAGCAGGTCACGACCTCGTAGAACTCCGGCACGGCACCGAACACGCGGTTCGGGATCCCCAGCTCGAAGGGGTACACCCCGTCCAGGGCGAGGACGACGACGCGGTGGCGGTTTCCCGTGACGGTCATGGCAGAATCCTGTCGAAAGATGGCAATCATGCCATGGTACGCCGCGGGGCCGGCGGCGAGGCTGGTCGGCATGACGAATCACCGCACCATGCGCGCCATGAGCCAGGACCTCCACGGAACCCCCGACGTGCTCCAGGAAGTCGTGGTCCCGAGGCCTGAGCCGGGCCTGAACCAGATCCTCGTCGCCGTCCGCGCGGCCGGCGTCAACCCGACCGACTGGAAGCACCGTTCCGCCGGCCTGTTCCTCGACCGTCTGCCGCTCGTCCTCGGCTGGGACGTCTCCGGCGTCGTGGAGGCCGTCGGCTACGGCGTGACCCTCTTCAAGCCGGGCGACGAGGTCTTCGGGATGCTGCCCTACCCGTACGGCGTCGGCTCGCACGCCGAGTACGTGACCGGCCCCGCCCGCGCCTTCGCGCACAAGCCGGCCGGCATCGACCACGTCCAGGCCGGAGCCCTCCCGCTCGCCGCCCTCACCGCGTACCAGGCGATCGTCGACACGGCCCAGGTCGGCCCCGGACAGCGTGTCCTCGTCCACGCGGCCGCCGGCGGGGTCGGTCACCTCGCCGTCCAAATCGCCAAGTCCCGCGGCGCGTACGTCATCGGCACCGCGAGCGCCGCCAAGCACGACGTCGTCCGTTCCCTCGGTGCGGACGAGGTGATCGACTACCGCGAGGTCGACTTCGCCGAGGTCGTCGAGGACGTCGACGTGGTCCTCGACCCGCTCTCCGGAGACACCCGTGTCCGCTCCCTCGGCGTCCTGCGCCCCGGCGGCGTCCTCGTCTCCCTCCTTCCCGGCACCGACCCCGACGAGCCGGCGAAGGCCGCCGCGCGCGGAGTACGCGTGGAGACCCTCCTCGTGGAGGCCGACCACGCCGGCATGAACGCCGTCGCCGGTCTCGTCGAGTCCGGCGCACTGCGCGCCCACGTCGAGGCCGTCTTCCCGCTCGCCGACGCCGCCAAGGCGCACGCCCTCGGCGAGACCGAACGCACCACGGGCAAGATCGTCCTGGTCGTGGACGGGGTGCCCACGGCGGGCTGAGGACGTCGGGTGGCGCCGCACCTCCGGTGACGCCGGAAGTCCCGTGACGCAGAACGTCCGTGGCGCAGGACGTCCGGTGACGCCGGAAGTCCCGTGATGTAGGGCGTCCCGTGACGCCGGAAAGGCCGGCTCGGCGCGTGAAGCGCCGAGCCGGCCTTTCCCGTGCCCGAAGGGGCGGACGCTAGTCCGTGCCCAGCTCCATCGCCGCGCGGTCGAGCATCTCGTCGTCGTCGGAGACCTCGCCGCGGGAGGCGATCGCCTCGGCGCCGCCCTCCGGCATCGTGCCGATCAGGCCGGTCGCGGCGGCCTGGGCGGCGCCGATGGCGGGGCTGCCCGTGCCGATCAGGCCGAGAGCGGCGTACTGCTCCAGCTTGGCGCGCGAGTCGGCGATGTCGAGGTTCCGCATGGTGAGCTGGCCGATCCGGTCCACCGGGCCGAACGCCGAGTCCTCGGTGCGCTCCATGGAGAGCTTGTCCGGGTGGTAGCTGAACGCCGGGCCCGTCGTGTCGAGGATCGAGTAGTCCTCGCCGCGCCGCAGCCGCAGCGTCACCTCGCCGGTGACGGCCGCGCCGACCCAGCGCTGGAGCGACTCGCGGACCATCAGGGCCTGCGGGTCCAGCCAGCGGCCCTCGTACATGAGACGGCCGAGACGCCGGCCCTCGTTGTGGTACTGGGCGAGGGTGTCCTCGTTGTGGATCGCGTTGACGAGCCGCTCGTAGGCCGCGTGCAGCAGGGCCATGCCGGGCGCCTCGTAGATGCCGCGGCTCTTGGCCTCGATGATCCGGTTCTCGATCTGGTCCGACATGCCCATGCCGTGGCGGCCGCCGATGGCGTTGGCCTCCATCACCAGGTCGACGGGGGAGGAGAACTCCTTGCCGTTGATGGTCACGGGACGGCCCTGGTCGAAGCCGATCGTGACGTCCTCGGCGGCGATCTCGACCGACGGGTCCCAGAAGCGGACGCCCATGATGGGCTCCACCGTCTCCACACCGGTGTTCAGGTGCTCCAGGGTCTTCGCCTCGTGCGTGGCGCCCCAGATGTTGGCGTCGGTGGAGTACGCCTTCTCCGTGCTGTCCCGGTAGGGGAGGTCGTGGGCGACGAGCCACTCCGACATCTCCTTGCGGCCGCCGAGCTCGGTCACGAAGTCCGCGTCGAGCCACGGCTTGTAGATCCGCAGATGGGGGTTGGCCAGCAGGCCGTACCGGTAGAACCGCTCGATGTCGTTGCCCTTGAACGTCGAGCCGTCGCCCCAGATCTGGACGTCGTCCTCGAGCATGGCGCGGACCAGCAGCGTGCCGGTGACGGCGCGGCCGAGCGGCGTGGTGTTGAAGTAGGCACGCCCGCCCGAGCGGATGTGGAACGCGCCGCAGGTGAGCGCGGCCAGGCCTTCCTCGACCAGCGCGGCGCGGCAGTCGACCAGCCGGGCGATCTCGGCGCCGTACGCCTTCGCACGGCCGGGCACCGAGGCGATGTCGGGCTCGTCGTACTGGCCGATGTCGGCCGTGTAGGTGCACGGGACGGCGCCCTTGTCGCGCATCCACGCGACCGCGACCGAGGTGTCGAGGCCGCCCGAGAAGGCGATGCCGACGCGCTCGCCGGCGGGAAGGGAGGTGAGGACCTTAGACATAGGAAGAGTATGCATCATCCTGCATGGTCATGCAACGTGGGTCCGTGTGGGGATCGGTGTCACATGGGCTTACCCCTGGTACGGTCCCTCACCGACCGGTACTCCGCAACGGGGGAGTTGCCGGCGTCCTGGGAGGGGTGGAGCAGGTGCAGCGAACGACCGGGGTACTGACCGAGGATCTCGCCGACGCGATACGCGGAACCGCCGAGGACATCGCGAAGGTCCTGTGCACGCCGCGGGATCGGGGTGCCGGGCACCGGGGTGGTCTGCCGGTTCCCAGGTCCGTCTGGACGGTCGGCCAGGCCGCCGCACACCTGGCCCAGGTGAACGCCCTCATGGCCGACCTCGCCGCCGGTCACGAGCGTCCTTACGGGGACGGCACCCCCGGCGGCCTGGCCGAGGCCAACGAACGCGCCCTCGCCGGATTCGCCGAGCGCGACCCGGCCCTCCTCGCCGACATGATCACGGCGCAGGCCGAAGCGTTCCTCGACGCCGTCGAACGGCGACACCCGGACGAGGTGCTCACCACCCCGCTCGGCGCGATGGGCCCGGGCGTCCTCGGCTCGTACCTGCTGACCCACATGCTCGGCCACGGCTACGACCTGGCCGTCGCCCTGGGCCGCCCCCACATGATCGACGCGCGCCGGGTCGCCCTCACCCTCCCCTTCATGCTCGCCGTGATGCCGAGGGTGGCCGACCCGGCCGCCGTCGCCGGTCTGACCGCGACCTTCGCGGTACGGCTCCGGGGCGGCCCGGCCTTCGGCGTCACCGTCACGGACGGCGAGGTCCGGGTCGCCCCGGAGCCGCCCGCCCGCCCGGACTGCACGATCCTCACCGATCCGGTCGCCTTCCACCTGCTCGCCCTGGGGAGGGTCGACCCGTGGCCCGTGATCGCCCGGGGCAAGGCGCTCGGCTGGGGGCGCAAGCCCTGGCTCGCCCCCCGCTTCCCCCGCCTGTTCCGCGCGCCCTGACGGAGTTCGGGGGCAACGCCCCCGCGCCCCCGCGCGCGGAGGCGCGGGCCGATGGATGCTGGTAGTAGCCATGCGCAAGGAGGCAGACCATGACACGCACTCTGGAGTGGACGGTCGGCCTGGAACTGGTCGAGGAGAGCGGCAGGACGGACGCCGAGGTGCGGCTGAGCACCGGCACCTCGACCATCACGGGCCACGGCACCGCCCGCTGCAACCCGACGGACGTGGACGTCCCGGCGATCGGCGACGAGCTCGCCGCGAGCCGGGCGATGAAGGATCTGGCCGGCAAACTCATGCGGGAGGCCAACCGGGAGATGGAGGCGGTGGGCGCGGGGACCGTACCCCAGCACACCGGTCCCGGATACGGCTGGCCGGAGGCGGTCTCCTGACCTGGGGCCTCCTGATCTGGGGTCTCCTGATCTGGGGTCTCCTGATCTCGGGTCTCCTGAGATCGGGTCTCGTGGTCCGGGGTCTCCTGATCCCCGGTCCTCCAGGCTTCTGACGGAGCCGCCGCCCGCCCCCGGGGCCCGGCCGGACGGCACCCCCGTCCGGCCGGGTCCTTCCCGCGCCGACATCCCTAAGGGGCGGTGCCGTCGCCGTCGTCCTCGTACGCGAGCCGGTCCACGACCTCCACGACTCCGTCCACCGTCTCGCACAGCCGGACCAGGATCGGCGCGGTGTCCGCGCTCTCCAGGGTGCCGCTGAGCGTCACCACGCCCTCGTCGACGTCGATGTGCACGGCGGCGGGGGAGAGGCGCAGGATGCGGACGACGACGTCCTCCCGGATCTCCTCCTGGATCGACCGGTCCCGCCGCAGGAACAACTGGAGGAGGTCGCTCCGGCTCAGTACGCCGATGAGCCTCCCCTCCGAGTCCACCACCGGCAGGCGCTTCACCCGGTGCCGCTCCATCAGCCGGGCCGCCTCGACCGCCGTCCACGACGGGCGGGCCGTCAGGACCGGGCTCGACATCATGGCCTCGGCCGTGCTCGGGCCGTCCTTCGCGGAGTGCCGCCGCAGCAGGTCCGCCTCGGAGACGACGCCCACGGGCCGGTTCTCGTCGTCGACGACCGGGACCGCGGTGATGCCGTACTCGTCGAGGAGCCGCGCGATCTCCTTGAATGACGTCCCCCGCTGCACCGCGACCGCGGCCGGCGTCATCAGGTCCGCGACACTGCGGTTCCTCATCGTCCGTTCCGTCCCTTCTGCGTTCCGGACTCCATGGTCCCGCACCGGACGTAGTCCTGGTGTGAGGGGGGTGGGGGAAGGGTGGGGGAACGAGGGCCGGACAGGGGCTTGCCGGAGATGTCATGTACATGGTTACTTCGGGTAAGTCGTGGTTCCGAGAAGGAAGAAGGACCCCCTCATGCCCTCCCCTCGCACCCCCCGCCGCCGCCGCTTCGGCGGCGCCCTCGCCCTGGCCCTCGCCCTCCTCGCGACGACCGGCGCCACCGGAACGGCCGCCACCGGAACGGCCGCTCCGGGCAGCGCAGCCGCCGGAACGACCACGGACGGCGCCCCCGCCGGACTGCGCGAGGTGATGTTCGTCGGCAACAACTGGGACGGCACGGCCGACGTCATCGAGTCCCGGGGCGACTTCCGCCGCATCGGACGGGTGAACGTCATCCCCGACCGGGAGGAGCGGCTGCGCGAGATCTACCTGAACCCCGTCAAGCTCGCCTTCTTCCTCGGCGTCCGCAGCGGGCCGGGGGAGGGGCACGACCAGTTCGTCGACGACATGTACGCGACCCCCGACGGCACGGCCATGGTCGTCTCCCGCCCCAGCTTCGCGGACGTGGTCTCCCTCGACCTGCGTACCGGCCGGATCAACTGGCGCTTCCCCGTGGCCGGTTACCGCGCCGACCACATGGCTGTCTCGCCCGACGGCACCCGGGTCGCCGTCTCCGCCTCCACGGCGAACACGGTGCACGTCCTCGACATCGCCACCGGTCGCCAGCTCGGCTCCTTCAAGACCGGCGACAAGCCGCACGAGAACGTCTTCACCTCCGACGGCCGTCTGTGGAACATGTCCATCGGCGAGGTCACCACCGCCCTCGACGCGCCCTGGCTCGACTGGACCAAGGGGGACCGGCGCATCACCGTCGTCGACGCCCGCACCTTCGAGACCGTCCGGGTGATCGACATGCGCACCCGCCTCGACGCCTTCGGCCGCGACGACCTCTCCGACGCCGTACGGCCGCTCGTCTTCACCCCGGACGAGAAGAAGCTGTACTTCCAGGTCTCGTTCCTCAGCGGGTTCCTGGAGTACGACGTCGACACCGACCGGATCACCCGGGCCAAGTACCTCCCCGGCAGCCCGTCGACCGACCCCGACCGCACGACGTGGGTCAACGACTCGCGTCACCACGGCCTGTCGATCAGCCCCGACGGGGCCAAGCTGTGTGTCGCCGGGACGATGGACGACTACGCCACCGTCGTCGACCGGGCGAGCCTCCGGCAGGGCCCGCTCGTCGAGGTGTCCAAGCCCTACTGGGCGACCGTCAGCGGCGACGGAGCGTCCTGCGTCGTCTCGGAGAGCGGCGCCGACCGGGTGACGGCGATCGACTTCGCCACGGGCCGGCGGGTGGCCACCGTCGATGTCGGTGACCACCCCCAGCGCGTCCGGCTCGCCCGGGTGCCCGCCGACTGGACGGGCACCACGGGGGGCTGAGCCACGGGCGCGACGAGCGTCAGGTGCGGTGCACCGCGACCTCGTGGAGCGAGTAGCCCCACTGGGTCGCGCGCCGCACCCCCTGGATCCGTACGTACCGCGCGGACTGCGAAGCGAACTCCGCCGTGTCGTAGCCGCCGTCACCGGCGTCCGTGGACCACGCCGTCCGCCAGTCCGTACCGTTCTCCGACAGCTCGATGCGGTACTCCCGCGCGTAGGCCCGCTCCCAGTCGAGGGTGACCTTGCCCACCCGGTGTACGGAGCCGAGGTCCATCCGGAGCCACTGGCCGTCCGACCAGTCGCTGGCCCAGCGCGTGCCCGTGTCGCCGTCGACGGCACGGCCCGGCGCGTAGCTGGTGAACGGGTGCCACTCCGCGGAGCTCGCCGAAGTGGCCGCACCCGAGGCGAGGTTGATCCCCGGCTCGTGCTTCTCGGTCGACTTCCACGTGGTCAGGTACGACTCCGCACCGGCGGCCAGCTCGTCCACGACTCCCTGGCCGCCGCTGAGCCGGATCTGCTCGATCCAGTCCGGGACCAGGCCGTTGTGCGCGGCGCCGTCGGTGTTGAGGTCCCACGTGCGCTCGCCGGTGACCTGACGGTCGATCATCGTGCCGCCGTCGGCGCTGCGGAAGGGGTACTTCACGGCGTTCGGGGCGTCCGGGCCGACCGGACCCGGCCAGCCTCCGACGCCGTTCATGTCCGTGCCGTAGCCGAGACCGACCCCGTACTTCTCGCGGAGGTCCGCCTTCTGGCCCGCCTCGCCGATGAAGCCCTCGGCGCCGTGCATGTACTGGGCGACGAAGCCGCCGAGGCGGTAGAGCCGCTCGGTCCAGTCGAGGTCCATCCAGCTGTGGGTGGAGAGGACGCCCGGGTACTCCTCGGACTCCAGGATGTCGAGCGCGCGGCCGGCGGCCTTGACGCTCATGTGGTCGAGCTCCAGCATCATGCCCCGGTCGATCATGCCCCGCAGGGCGTGCTCGCCGAGTCTGGTGAGGCCCCGGGTGTTGCACTTGGCGTCGGAGGCGTACGAGGGCATGCTCACCCCGGCCGGCAGCTTCTGGGCCATCACGGGCGCGGCGGCCAGGCCGATCGGGTTGTCGTGCTGCGGGCCCGTGCACCGCTCCGTGGCCCAGAAGGTCCCGGTGGACAGGAACTGGCCGATGTTGACGGCCGCCCCGATGGTCCCGGAGTCGAAACGCACGCCGCACAGCGCGTTGTCGAACTTGTGGCACAGGAACATGCTGCGCACGCCAAGGCCGTACAGCTCGTCGAGGCCGCGGTCGATGTCGGCCTTGTCGCACTGGGCGACGTCCAGGATCTGCTTGCAGCCGAACGGCTCCGAGGTCTCGACGCCGAGGACGACCGCGAGCTTGCCCTGCTCGACCACCGAACGGGCCTGGGCGGAGCTGGTGACGATCCGGAACCAGCCCTTTCCGGGGCCTCCGTACATGCCGTCGACGTAGTCCTGGAGCTCGTACGTCTTCCTGGCCTGGAGGCGGATCGACTCCATCTCGTCACAGCCCCGGTCCCGGGGCAGGATCGAGCAGATCAGGCCGTTCGTCACCAGGTCGTTGACGAGGACGCGCTGCCCGCCGCGCCAGGCGCGCTCGACCCAGGCGTAGTAGTTCTGCTGGTGGGTCAGGGAGTTGTTGGCGGGCCAGTCCTTGAACGAGGGCCAGCCGACCGGGTCGTGAGTGCCGTCCGCGCCGCCGGTGATGTTCTCGAAGAGCGCGCCCCTGCCGTCCGGGTAGTGCTCGGGGCAGTCCTTGAGCGCGTCGGCGATGCCCGCGGTGGAGAACGTCTGCCCGCAGATGAGCCGGCCGCCGAACCCTTCGTTGGACATCAGGTGGTTGTGCGCGTCGACGAACCCGCGCACCTTCCCCTGGGCGTCGGTCCCGGTGAACGGCGCACCGGTGACGTTGATCCCGGAGTCCGGTGCGGGCCGGGAGGTCGGCTCCCACCACGTACCGGCGGCGGCTCCGGCGGCCGCCGCGGGCACCGGTCCCGATCCGAACAGGAGCGCGGCGAGGGCGAGGAACAGGGCGAGGAGGGCGGATCTGCCGCCGGTCCTGCGCGGTGAGGGTCGAATCATGGTCGGCGATGCCTCCGGTCGGTGGGGGTGTGCCGGGCGCCCCGAGAATCGCGGTGTCGAGCCAGTGAGTCAAGAGTCCGGGACAAACGACCTGTTGGCGAAGTGACCGACCGGTAGCGTGTCACCCGTCGATCAGCGCCACCAACTGATCGGCCGTCATGTCGAGCTGGTCCGCGGCGACTTGCTGGTCGCCCAGGACCAGGAACTGGAGGGTGAGCCCGTCGATCGCCGCTGCCAGATACCGCGCCAGCACCTCCACCGGCACCCGGGGGTCCGCGCGGCGCACGATGCCCACCTGCTCGATCAGGGCGGCCGCCGACGCCACGTACTGCTCGTACTGGGCACGCGCCAGATGCTCGAACCCCGGCTCGCGCAGGGCGTACTGGGTGAGGTCGTACGTCAGCATGTGCTCACCGGGGTGCGCGGTGACGTGGTCCCAGTACGTCTGAAGCCCGGCCCGCACGGTCTCGCGCAGCGTGGCCCTCGGCTCGACGGCGGACTTCACCCGGGCGACGTAGTTGCCGGTGATCGTCTCGATCGCGGCTTCGAGCAGCGCCTGCTTCGAGTCGAAGCAGTAGTGGAAGACGCTCAGCGAGACGCCCGCCTCCGCGCAGATCGACCGCGTGGTCGTCCGCGCGACACCGTCCCTGGTCATCGCCCTGATCGCCGCCTCGACGAGCTGCGTGCGTCGTTCGGCCGACGGCATCCGCGCCATGGTTCCTCCTCGCGTCCGGCGACAGGGTAAGACGCGAGGGGGTGCCTCGTCAGGGTCGGGGGTCGCCCGACCGGCCGTCAGCCCCGGTCCAGGTCCAGGACCTCGCGGAGCGCCGCCACCGCGTGGGCGCGGTGCTCGTCGAGCCATCGCACGGCGGCGTGTTCATCGCCGTGGAGCAGCGCCGAGAGCACGGCACGGTGCTCGTGGACGGCCTGTTCGCGGTGCGGGGTCTCCGTGTAGTAGAGCGAGCGGTAGGCGTCGGTGGAGTCCCACAGGGTCGCGATGAGGCGGACGAGGCGCGGCATCCCGGACGCCTCGATCAGGGTGAAGTGGAAGCGCCTGTTCGCCGCCGCCATCGCCGGCACGTCACCGTCCTCGGCCGCCCGCTCCACCTCGCGCTGGATGGCTCCGAGCGCCTCGACCGTACCGTCCGGCATGCGGCGCACGGCCATGCGCACCGCTTCCGTCTCCAGGAGCTCCCGGATCCGGTAGATCTCCTCCAGGTCGGCGAGCGAGAGCTCCGCGACGAAGTACCCCCGGTGTATGTGGTGCACGACCAGGCCCTCGGCCTCCAGGGCCTTGAGCGCCTCGCGGAGCGGGACGCGGCTCACGTCGAACCGCGCCGCCAGCGCGTCCTGACGGATCTGGTCGCCCGGCTTGAGCTCCCCGCTGGTGATGGCGCGCCGCAGTTCCTCCAGGACGAACTGCTGGGCGGTCTGCGGCCGCCGTCTCTGCACCGCGCTGCTCATCGCCTGTGACCTTCCGTTCCCGATGTCGCCCACCGGCCGCTTCCCCCGCCGGTGACCACCATCTTCCTATGGATCAGGGCGTACGCGCGGGCCGGCCGAGCGCCGCGAGCAGCACGTCCGTGTGCTCGCCCAGGCGCGGGGGAGCTCCTCGGTACGAGGGCGGGGTGGCGCCGAGCCGGATCGGGTTGGCGACCTGACCGGGGCCGGCCGCCGGCTCGGGGACGCGCGGGTCGAGCCCCAGCCGGTCGGCGAGGTCGAAGGCGGCGGCCAGGTCGTTGATGGGGCCGCAGGGCACCCCGGCGGCCGTCAGCTCCTCGAACCAGCCGTCGGCCGTGCGCGTACCGAGCGGCCCGGACAGCGCCTCGACCAGCTCCTCGCGGTGGGCGACCCGGGCCGTGTTGGTCGCGAAACGCGGGTCCTCGGCGAGCTCCCGCCGGCCGAGCCGCTCGCACAGCGCGCGGAACTGGCGGTCGGTGCCGACCGCGAGGACCAGCGGCCGGTCCTGGGCCTCGAAGACCTCGTACGGCGCGATGCTCGGGTGCCTGTTGCCCATCGCGCGCGGGACGACGCCCGCCCCGAGGTGCGCGGCGGCCTGGTTGGTGAGCGCCGAGAGGAGCGAGCCGAGCAGGGAGACCTCGACGCGCTGGCCCTCGCCGGTGCGCTCGCGGTGCCGGAGGGCGGCGAGGACCCCGAGACCCGCATGGAGGCCGGTGATGACGTCGACGAGGGCGACACCCGCCTTGGTCCCCGTGCCCTCCGGCTCGCCGGTCACGCTCATGAGCCCGCCCATCGCCTGCACGAGCAGGTCATAGCCGGGCAGCCGGGCCCCTTCGGCGGTACCGAAGCCGGTCACCGAGCAGTAGACGAGCCCGGGATTGCCCGCGCGCACGTCCTCGTACCCGAGCCCCAGCTTCTCCATCGTGCCGGGCCGGAAGTTCTCCACCAGGACGTCCGCGCGGTCGACGATCGCGCGCGCCGTCGCCAGGTCCTCCGGGTCCGTGAGGTCGAGCGAGACGGATCGCTTGTTCCGGTTCACCCCGAGGAAGTACGTCGCCTCGCCGCCGGCGAACGGCGGCCCCCACGCACGGGTGTCGTCCCCGGAGCCCGGCCGCTCGATCTTGATGACGTCCGCGCCCAGGTCGGCGAGGAGCATCGTCATGTACGGCCCCGCGAGCACCCGGCCGAAGTCGGCGACGACGATCCCGTCCAGGGCGCCCGCCGCGGCGGCGCCCGTCGTGCCCTCTTGGTCTGCGCGCATTCCGCTTCTCCCTCGCCGGCGCTGCCGGCCGTCGGATCCCGTCGGATGACCGAGACGGTACGGCCCGGCGATCGGATTTTCCATACTGGATCCAATATCCGATCTGGCGCTACGCTTCGGCTCGCCGAGTCGCACCGTCGTCAGTCGCCCGTCACAGGAGGCCGTCCGTGAAGTCGCCGTCCACTCCCGTCCACCCCTTCGACCTGCTCGCCGTCGACGGTCTGCTCACCGACGAGGAGCGCGAGATCCGCCGGACCGTGCGCGCCGTCGCCGACCGCGAGCTGCTGCCCCACGTCGCCGGCTGGTTCGAGAAGGGCGAGATCCCGGCCCGCGAGCTCGCCCGCACGCTCGGCGGCATCGGCGTCCTGGGCATGCACCTGGAGGGGTACGGCTGCGCCGGCACCAACTCCGTCGCGTACGGCCTCGCCTGTCTGGAGCTGGAGGCCGTCGACTCCGGACTGCGCTCCCTCGTCTCCGTCCAGGGCTCCCTCGCCATGTACGCGATCTGGAAGTACGGCTCCGAGGAGCAGAAGCAGCGCTGGCTGCCGAAGATGGCGGCCGGCGAGTACATCGGCTGCTTCGGCCTCACCGAGCCCGACGCCGGCTCGGACCCCGGGGCGATGCGGACCAACGCCAAGCGCGACGGCTCGGACTGGGTGCTCAACGGCACCAAGATGTGGATCACCAACGGCTCCGTGGCCGACGTCGCCGTCGTCTGGGCGCGCACGGAGGACGGCGTCCGCGGCTTCCTCGTCCCGGCGGGAACGCCCGGCTTCAGCGCCCCGGAGATCAAGATGAAGCTCTCCCTGCGGGCGAGCGTCACCAGCGAACTGGTCCTGGAGGACGTGCGCCTCCCGGCCGACGCGATGCTGCCCGACGCCCGCGGCCTCTCCGGCCCGCTCGGCTGCCTCAACGAAGCCCGCTTCGGCATCGTCTTCGGCGCCCTCGGCGCCGCCCGCGACTGCCTGGAGACGGCCATCTCCTACGCCCGCGACCGGACCGTCTTCGCCCGTTCCCTCGCCTCCTACCAGCTGACCCAGCAGAAGCTCGCCGACATGGCGGTCGAGCTCGGCAAGGGCATGCTGCTCGCCCTCCACCTCGGCCGTCTCAAGGACGCGGGCGAGCTCACGGCCGAACAGATCAGCGTGGGCAAGCTGAACAACGTACGGGAGGCCATCGCGATCGCCCGCGAGTGCCGCACGATCCTCGGCGCCAACGGCATCACGCTGGAATACCCGGTGCTGCGCCACGCCAACAACCTGGAGTCGGTGCTCACCTACGAGGGCACGAGCGAGGTCCACTCCCTGGTCATCGGCAAGGCGCTCACCGGCGAGCAGGCCTTCCGCTGAGCTGTAGGCCCGGTTGCCGGTGAGCGGGCGTCCGGTGAGCGGGTGGCGGGGTGACGGCGGTCAGACCGCCGTCACCCGGCCGACGAAGGCGTCCAGATTGGCCGTCGTCCGCGCGATCCGCTCGTCGACGGTGAGGGACTCCTCCTGGCGCCCGGCGCGCAGCTTCGGCTGCCGCTTGCCCCGGACGTAGAGGGAGCAGGCGAGGTCGGCGCAGAGGTAGATGCCGACCGTGTTCCCCTCGCGGCCGCGGCTCCCGGCGAGCGGCGCGACGAGGAGAGTGACGCCCGAGGAGGCGTGCGCGGTCAGACACACCTGGCACATGCTGGACTTCACGGCGCTGGTCCGGCCGGTGGCCGGCACCCGCAGGGTCACGCCGAGCGGCCCGTCCTCACGGGGGACGACCAGGTGCGCGCGCAGCGGCGCGCCCGGGTCGACCCAGCCGAGGAAGTCCAGGTCCCCCCAGGGGAGTTCGGCGAAGTCGAGCGGCAGCTTGAGCCGTGCCGCCTCGCCCTTCGTGCAGTTCACGAAGGACGAGCGGATCTCTTTGTCGGTCAGTCGTTCCACTCGTTGGACCGTACACGGACCGCCGATGCGGGGCACGCGAATATGCGGCGGGCGCGGCTCCGGGCACGGTCCGAGGCCTCAGGCCACCCAGTCCGGCAGCGCCGGGTCGGCGAACCGCCCCGGAGCCCCGTCGAGGGCTGCCGCGAGCCGCTCGGCCGCCGGTTCGTAGACGTCCTCCGGCAGCGTGTACGGGATCCTCAGTCGGTGCTCGTGCGTCCCCGGGTCCACCCCGAACCGCGCGCCGCCCTCCACCCGCACGCCGTGCCGCAGGGCGCGGGCCGAGACGGAGGAGGCGACCGGGCGGCCCAGGTCGATCCACAGGGACATCCCGCCGGCCGGCACCGTCCAGTGCCAGTCGGGCACGTGCCGGGCCAGCGCCGTCGTCAGTGCGTCCCGGCGCCGGCGCAGCTCCGCGAGGCGCCGCGGCACGATCGTGTCGAGCCGCTCCATCAGGGCGACCGCGACGAGCTGGTCCAGGACGGACCCCGACAGGTCGGCCGTGATCCGGACCCGGGCCAGCTCGGTCACGACCCGGGACGCGGCCCGGACCCAGCCGACCCGCAGCCCGCCCCAGCAGCTCTTGCTCAGCGAACCGACGGAGACGATCTGCTCGCCGTCGCCCCCGCCGGCCGCCGCGGCGAAGGGCGGCGGCGCGGGCACGTCCAGGGCGATGTCGGCGAGCGTCTCGTCGGCGACCAGCCACGTCCCGGTGGCACGCGCGGCCCGCGCCAGCTCCCGGCGCTGCTCCTGCGGCATCAGGTGCCCGGTCGGATTGTGGAAGTCGGGGATCAGATAGGCCAGACGTGGCGCGGTCTGCCGCAGCGCGGCGTCGACGAGGCCGGTGTCCCAGCCGGTCTCGGTCACCGGCACGGGGGTGATGCGCAGCATGCGGCCGCGCATCGCGTCGAGGGCGTTCGTGTACGAGGGGTTCTCGGCGAGCACCCGGTCACCGGCCCGGCCGAGCAGCGTCAGGACCAGCGACAGCGCCTGCTGCGCGCCCGCGGTGACGAGGATCTGCTCGGGCCGGGTCGGCAGGCCACGGGCCGTGTACCGCGCCGCGATCGCGGCGCGCAGGACGGGCAGTCCGTACGGGTGGTAGCCCTGCGAGCCGGCGTAGCGGGGGAGCTCGGCGGCGGCCGACGCCAGTGCCGCGGCGAGTTCGTCCGGGGCCTGCGGCGCGGCCAGGGCGAGGTCGATGGTGGCCCCGGCGTCGTCCTGGAAGGCGCCGAGCGGGGTCGGCGCCTGACCGTCCGGCAGCGCGGTCCAGGTACCGGCACCACGGCGGCTGTGCGCGTACCCGCTCTCCCGCAGCAGGTCGTACGCCCCGGTCACGGTCGTCCGGCTCACCGCCAGCACCGTCGCGAGCTCGCGCTCCGCCGGCAGCCGCAGGCGCAGCGCCACCCGCCCGTCGAGCAGGGCCTCACGGACCGCCCGCGCGAGCTCCCGATAGCCGAACCGGCCCTCGGCGGGCGGGGTGAGGAGCGACGCGAGCTGGCGGCCCGTCAGGGTCCGGTCCGCTGTGTGGACCACGCGTGCCACTGCCATGCCAATCACTCCTTATTGGCTCTGCTGTCCAGGCCAATCAGAGTACAGACTCCTGTCCAGTGGCCTGGTGGCCACCTCCCCACGGGAAAGGAGACGACCGATGTCCGGACACTTCACCGACCGCGACGAGCGGATGTGGCAACTGCGCGCCGAGGAGCGCGAGGCCCGACCCCTGGCGCTCGGAGCCTGGCTCCGGGGCCTGCGCACGGTGATACGCGGTGGCTCGACGTGAGCGCCCCGCACCCCGACGCCGAGCCGGTTCCCGAGGGGACCGTCCGGCGGGTCGTCGTCGGCGTGAGCGGATCGCTCGCCTCCCTCGCCGCTCTGCGGTACGCGACCGCTCTCGCCCGCCGCGAGTCCGTCCCGCTCCTCGCGGTACTGGCCTGGGCACCGCCGGAAGGCGAGGGCCTGTACGCCCGGAGGCCCGACCGGGAGTGGGCCCGATTGTGGGGCGAGGCCGCCCGGGACCGGCTGTGGAGCGCCTTCGTCGACGCCCTCGGGGCGGCTCCCGGGGACCTCGCGGTGGAGCGGCGGATCGTCAGGGACGCCCCAGCGGCCGCCCTCCGCGCGGCGGCCGACCTCCCCGGCGACCTCCTGGTCGTCGGCGCCGCGCCGCGCCGGGGCCGCCTCGCGCGGCTGCGCCGCCGCCCGGTCCTGCGCGCGCTCCAGGACCGCGCGGCCTGCCCGGTGCTGACCGTGCCGGGTCCGGCGCTGCGCCCGGGGGAGGCCCGCGTCCTGCGCGGGAACGCGCGTACCTCCGTACCGGGTGGATCCGGTGCGGAGGTACGGGCGGACGGGGACCGACGGGCCGCGAGGTCAGACGAAGAGCGCGGCGCCCGGACCGGGACCCTGGACTGAGCCCGGTACCGAGCCCGACCCCGCTTCCGGGACGGAAGGCGTCACCGACAAGGGCAGCGACGGGGACGGGGGCTGGGACTGGCTCTGCGGGGACGACGGGGACACGGGGGAGAGCACCGACGCCGACTCGTCCGGCGGCGGCGGCGTCAGCTCCGCGGACTCGTCGGTCGCCGGGCCGGACTCCGGGGCGGGCGACTCTTCCGACGGTGGCGACTCGGTCGAAGGGGACTCGTCGTGCGGGCTCGTCGAGTCGGACGGCGAGGCCGGTGAGGACGTCGACTCGGACGGTGACAGCGGCGAAGGGCACGGCGGCGGGGTGACGCCCTCGCGGGGCGTCGGGGTGTCCGTACCCGTCACCGTCACACACGGCAGCGGCGTCGGGGAGTCCGACGGGGACGTGGAGGCAGAGGTGGACGGCGACGCGGAGGGGGACTTCGAGTGCGACGGCGGCGGAGGCGGGGGAGTGGGCTTGTCCTGCGTGCCGGTGTCGCCGTGCTTCCGCGCGAACCAGCCGTCGTCCTCGGGGTCGTACACGACGAAGACGTTGACGACCGTCACCGAGGGGGCCACGACGACGACCTGCGAGGAGTTGTATCCCTGCCAGGGCGTGCCCGTCGTCCGCGGTGCCTTCTGTGCCACCGGTTCGGTCAGCGGATTGCCGCACGCGCAGCGGACGCGCGGCACGCCGCGGCCGTCGACGAGGACCGCGGTCCCGCTCTGGAGGGTCGCCTGGTACGTGGTGGCGGAACCGTCCCGGAAGCCGTGGTTCGTCACCCGGGTGTCGGCCCGGAGCTGAAGCGGGGTCAGGGAGCGGAGATAGCCCGGGACCTCGTTCGTCTCGATGCCGAGGACCGAGGCGAAGGCCGCGTTCTTCGCGGGCTGGGCGGAGAGGTAGCGCACCTGCTGCTCCACGTCGCAGCTCGCGACCGACTGTGTTCCGCCGTAGAGCCCGGGCGTCGAGCCCGACACCCGCGGCGTGCCCGCCTCTGCCGACGCGGTGCGGGGCGGCAGCGAGGGCGGCGATGCGGAGGCGCCGCCGGTGCGGGCCGTCGACTGGGTGAACGGGTCAGGGCCGGACGCGGCGGCGTTCTGGAGGAAGACCTCGCCGCCGCCGGATCCGGTCGTGCCGTTCGTGTCGTCGGGCTGGCTGGTCAGGACGACGGCCAGGGCCACGCCCGCCACGAGGACGGCGGTGGCCGAGGCGACCTTCGGGACGGAGCGCCACCATGGGCCGCCGCCGCCCTTGCCGGTGCCTCCGCCGGACGGGCCGCCTCCGCTGGGCGTGCCCCCTCCGCCGGACGAGCCGCCTCCGCCGGGCGTGCCTCCTCCGCCGGACGAGCCGCCCGGGCCGCCGCCTGAGGGCGGTCCGGGGGGTGGTGGGGGTCCGCCGGTCCCGGGGCGGTTACCCGGTTCCGACAGGGGGCCGGAGGGCGGGCCTGACGGCGGTACCGACGGAGGGCCGGACGGAGGGCCTGATGGCGGGTGGGAAGTCACGTTTTTCCCTTTCTTCCGTTCCGGGCCCATTGTGTGCGCGGAACGGTGCCCGCCCGCAAGCGGAGGAACGCCCGTCCACAAGCGGGCGGCCGCCACCGGTACTAGCGTGGACAGCGTGAGCAGTCGGCTCTCCACCTCAGCGAGCCCCGCGACCCCGACCGGGCTCTTCGTACGCGTCGGCGTCCAGGCCCTGGCAGCGGTGGTCGCCGGGTACGTCGCCATGGGCGTCGTCGCCGGACTCGGCCTCTGGGCCGCGGGCGCGGCCGACCTGCCGGGCGGCTTCACCGCCGTCCTCGCCGCGGTCGTCGTCATGGCCGCGGGCGGCAAGATCGACCTCGCCGGCGACGCCGGAGCCCTCGCGGGAACCCAGGCCGAACTGACCGCGATGCCCCTCACCGTCACCCTGGTGGGCGCGCTCGTCACCGGCTACTGCTTCCTCCGCCCCCTGCGCCACCACGCGGTCGCGGGCACCCGTGAACTCCTGCTCCGCGCCGGGGGCACCGTCGTCCTCTGGCTGGCCGCCCTCGCGGGCCTCTCCGCCCTCGCCCGGCACGACTTCCCGCTCACGATCGGCGGAGACACGTCGGAGGAGTCGGAGGATTCCCTCGGGGACCTCTTCGGGGAGCTCCTCGACGCGACCGACCCCACCATCGGCTTCCGTACCGACGTCGGGCCCACCCTCTTCTACGGGCTCCTGTGGATCCTCGGCGTGCTCGTCGTCGCCCTCCTGGTCTCCCGCAGGACCCCGCTGCCGTCCCGGCTCGTCCGCTACCACGAGCCCGTCCGGCCCGCCGCCCACGCGATGCTCATGCTCCTCCTCGCGTACGTGGCCGTGGGCCTGGTCATCGGGATCGTCGTCGCGGCGACCAAGGGCCACGTGGCGGAGACCCTCGCCGTCCTCCTGCTCGGCCTGCCCAACGTGTCCTGGCTCGCGCTCGGCGTGGGCATCGGCGGCTCGTGGGAGGGCAAGGCCGAGGGGCCGTTCGGCCTCCCCATGCCGCAGATCCTCGACGCCGTCCTCCGCGACGGCGGCGGCAGTACCGACCTGTCGACGGTCGACCTCTCCTCGCTCGCCGCGGAGGACGCGAGGGCCTGGTGGCTGCTGCCCGTGGCGGCCGTCCTGATCCTCGCCGCGGCCTTCGCGGCGGCGGTCCGCTCCCCGGCCGGGACCAAGCTCTGGCAGCACTCCCTGCGCCTGGGCATCGCCTTCGCCCTGACGATGCTGGTCGTCGCCCCCCTCACCCTGGTCGAGGCCCGCTTCGGTCTCTCGATCCTCGGCATCGGCGACCTCGACGACCTGGGCGGCGAGGTGCTGCTGCGCCCGCACGTCTGGAAGACGGTCGGCTTCGCCCTCCTCTGGGGTCTCGTCCTCGGCTTCCTCGGGGGCCTCCTCGCCTCCCGGGTCCACCGCAAGGGCGAGGCGGAGAAGAAGTAGGCCCGGACGGGCGAGGCGGAGGGGCCCGGCCGGGTGAGGCGGAGGGGCCCGGCCGGGTGAGGCGGAGAGCCCCGGGCGGGTGAGGCGAGGAAGCCCCGGACGGGTGAGGCGGAGAGCCCCGAGGTCCGGCTTGGTCGGGACGGACCTCAGAGCTCCCGGAAGACGGGCCGTGCCCACACCGGAGGTGCCGGCGGCGGTCCGGGCCTTCGGGTGTCCGATGTCACCACGGGGCCTCCGGCCGTGCCCGGGCCGGCCAGTGCCGACCGCAGCTCCGCGACGAACTCCAGACACGTCCCGTACCGCTCCTCGGGGGACTTCGCCAGGGCCCTCGCGAAGACCGCGTCCGCCGCCTCCGGCAGCCCTGGGCGCACTTCGGAGAGCGGTGGCGGCGGATCGTACTGCTGCGCCCACAGCACCGCCCAGTCCGTGTCGCGCCGGAAGGGCGGCGCGCCGACCAGGGTCTCGAAGACCACGCACGCGAGGCTGTAGACGTCGCACCGGCCGTCGACCGGCTTGCCCGAGATCTGCTCCGGCGCCACGTAGTCGAGGGTGCCGACGAACTCGCCCACGGTCGTGAACCCGGTCAGCGAGAGCGACTTCTTCGTCAGCCCGAAGTCCGTGAGGTAGACGTGCTCGGGGTGGTCACGGTCGGTGCCCTCGGCCACCAGGATGTTGCCCGGCTTCACGTCCCGGTGGACCAGGTCGTGCGCGTGCGCCGCGTCCAGGGCGGAGGCCACCTGGACGGCGATCCGCCCGGCCTTCACGGGTGGCAGCGGCCCCTCGCGGACGAGCAGGGCCACCAGGTCCTGCCCCGCCACGTACCGCATCGCGATGTACAGGACCCCCTCCGTCTCGCCGGCGTCGAAGACCGGCACGATGTGGGGGTGGTCGATGGAGGCGGCGACCCGTGACTCGTGCGCGAAGCGTTTGCGGAAGGTGTCGTTGCGGGCCAGTTCGGGGGCGAGGAGCTTCAGGGCCACCGTCCGGCCCAGGCGCTGGTCGCGCGCCCGGTACACGACGGCCATGCCCCCGCGGCCGATCTCTCTCTCCACGAGGTAGCCCGCGATCTCCTTGCCGAGGAGCCCCGAGGCCCTCCCCGACGGGAGGTCCGCGTCCTGCGCGCCGCCGGCCATCAGTCCTCACCCGCCGTTCCGGGCGGTCGCTCCACGACCTGCGTCGGCGGCGGCCCGGCCGCCCCCGCCGGGTCGACCTGGGGCACCACCTGGGTCGGCTCGTACACGGGAGGCCCGGCTCCCGCCCGGTCGCCCGGAGCGGGCCCGGCGGACTCCGGGACCTCGTCCGCCCGGGGCGCGGGGGAGCCGGCGACCCGCACGGAGGCCGACGGGGCCGCGGACGCCGCGTACGTATGGAGTCCGAGGCCGTCGCAGAACACCCAGCGCTCGTGCTCCGCGTCGTACAGCCACACCGACTCGCCGTCGACGACCATCCCCACCCGCAGGCCGCGCGTCCGCCGCCGGAAGGCCTCGCCGTCCAGGCGGCCCGCGCCCAGCTCGTCGGCCGCCCGCCGGTACCGGCCCAGCGCGTCCTCGGCGCGGGCCAGCAGCGGCCGCGGATCGGCCGTCCTGGTGAGCGGCCGGCCCGCCGCCGGGGGATCGTCCGGCACGGTGACGAGCAGCCGCGCGTCGACCCACGCCTGCCAGCCGTTGGAGCACAGCACCCGCCCCCAGTCCCCGGCCCGTTCGGTGAGCCGTACCGGCAGGAACGCGTCGAGGGACACCGTCGGCAGCGCCGGATCGGGGGTTTCCCAGGCGGGCAGACCGTCGCGCGGCACGACGTGGGTGGGCCGGAAGTCCGGCACGCCTTCGGTTACGAGGACGCTCACGGGTCTACCTCCGCATCACGACCGGCTCGTGGCGGCGCAGCAGCCGCGCCACGACCACTCCGAGGGCAAGACAGATCACGACCAGCATGCCCATGTCGAACAGCCAGGCGTCCAGGGTGTGGCGCATCAGCGGATCGTCGGTCTTGTCGCTCGGCGCGACCGTCCCGATGTCGATCGTCGCGCCCATCGCGGCGAACGCCCACCGCGAGGGCACCAGCCAGGCCAGCTGCTCCAGGCCGGGCGTACCGCGCACGGTGAGGAGCGCCCCGCAGAACACCACCTGCACGATGGCGAGGAGGACGAGCAGCGGCATCGTCACCTCCTCCTTGCGGACCACGGCCGACACGAGGAGGCCGAGCATCATCGCGGTGAAGGAGAGGAGCGCGACGGCGAGCGTGATCTCGACGAGCGGGGGCAGCAGGACGCCCTTGCCCCCGGGCACGTTCAGCGGGACGCCGATCAGGGCCACCAGGGTCAGGACCACCGCCTGCACGACCGTGATCAGCCCGAGGACCACCACCTTGGAGGCGAGGTACGCGGAGCGGGACAGTCCGACGGCTCTCTCGCGCCGGTAGATCGTGCGCTCCTTGACCAGCTCGCGCACGGCGTTCGCCGCGCCCGTGAGGACACCGCCCACACAGAGGATGAGCAGCACGTTCAGCGTCGACTCGGGGTTGAGCTCGCCCTCGGACAGGGCGCGGGCCATCGCGCCCATCACGAACGGCAGCGCGATCATGATCGCGAGGAAGGTGCGGTCGGCGGAGAGCGCCGCGGCGTACCGGCGGACCAGCGTCCGCAGCTGGGAGCCCCAGCTCTGCGCCTTCGGCGGCGGATCGGTTTCCGGTACGAGCGGTACCGCGCCGGAGGGCCCTACGGAGGCCCCGCCGTCCCCGGTGGGAAGGACCGGGCGTGCCGTCGCGTCCGAGACGTACCGGCGGTGGAAGACGGAGGACCGGTACTGCCCGGCCCAGTCGCGGTCCCGGTCGTTCTCGAAGGCCTCGAAGGCCTCCGGCCACTGCGTGTAGCCGAAGAAGCCGAGGGTGTCCGCGGGCGGTCCGTAGTAGGCCACCCGGCCGCCGGGGGCGAGGACGAGCAGCCGGTCGCAGACGTCGAGACTGAGGACGCTGTGCGTGACGACGACGACCGTGCGCCCGTCGTCCGCGAGCCCGCGCAGCATGTGCATCACGGACCGGTCCATGCCCGGGTCGAGGCCGGAGGTCGGCTCGTCGAGGAAGAGGAGCGACGGCTTGGTGAGCAGTTCGAGGGCGACGCTCACCCGCTTGCGCTGGCCACCGGAAAGGCTGTGGATCGGCTGCTCCGCCCGCTCCACGAGACCGAGCTCGCGAATCACCTCGTCGACCCGCGCCCGGCGCTCGGCCGGCGCCGTGTCCTCGGGGAAGCGCAGCTCGGCGGCGTAGCCGAGGGCCCGCCGGACGGTGAGCTGGAGGTGCAGGATGTCGTCCTGCGGGACGAGCCCGATGCGCTGGCGCAGTTCGGCGTAGTCCCGGTACAGGTCACGGCCGTCGTAGAGCACGGTGCCCCGGTCGGCGGGACGCTGGCCGGTCAGCGCGCCCAGGAGCGTCGACTTCCCGGCACCGGACGGTCCGACGACCCCGAGCAGGCACTTCTGGCCCACCGGGAACGACACCTCGTCGAGAAGGGTCTTGCGGCCGTGGTCGACGGTGACGGCGAGCTCCTGGACGTCGAGGGAGATCTCGCCGTTGTCGGTGAACTCGACGAGCTGCCCGCCGATCAGGCAGAACGCGCAACGGCCGATGCCGACGATGTCGTCCGCCGTCACGCGCGCGTCGACGACGCGGCGGCCGTTGAGGAAGGTGCCGTTGTGACTGCCGAGGTCGTGGATCCAGTACGTGCCGTCGGGCCGGGCGCGCAGTTCGGCGTGCCGACGGGAGACGACGAGGTCGGAGACGACGACGTCATTGTCGGGGGCACGGCCGATCCGGACACTGGTCGCGGGCAGCGGCCGCACGGACGTCGGCTGCCGGAAGGTGCCGGTGGCGGCGGGGTACGAGACGGAGGAGGGGCGCAGCGGCTCGGCGGCGGGGGACTCCGGGAGGGGTGCCGCGGGGACGGATGGCGTGGGGGCGGACGGCTCCGGGGGTGCCGGCTCGGGGCGCGCCGGCACCGGGGTTGCCGGCTCCGGGCGCGCCGGCTCCGGCACCGGCGGTGCGGGGACAGGCGGCTCGTGGACCTCAGGCTCGTGGGCCGGAGGCTCGTGGACCTCAGGCTCGTGGACCTCAGGCCCGTGGGTCGGAGGCTTGGGGGGCGGGGCCTCGTGGATCGACGGCTCGCGGGCCGGGGCCTCGGGGGGTGGGGGTGCCGGCGGGCGGGCCCGGGGCGCGGTCGAGAGCACCGCTCGCGGGCCGTCCTCCGGATGCCCGAACCGTACGACCGTCCCGGGGCCGACCTCGCGGACCCCGGACACCCTCAGCCCGTTGGTGAAGGTCCCGTTCGTGCTGCCCTCGTCCGCCAGGTCCCAGTGGCCGCCGACGGCGCGGAGCAGTGCGTGGTGCCAGGACGCCCGGGCGTCCGAGAGCACGACGTCGCTGGTGGGGTCGCGCCCGATGCGATAGACGCGGCTCGGGTCCATGAGCGTCGCGTCCCCGTCGATCTCGAGGATCAAAGCGGGCGCGGCGGGTGCGACGGGCCGCTCTCCCATGCGTGAATCCTATCCGTCGGCGCTGATCCCCGCCCGGCATGAGGCGCCGGTAGGGTGGGCGCTTCCGCCGCCGGACGCGGCCCGACGAAGGAGGCCCACCCGTGCCGAACGGTGTCACCAGGCGACGGCCCCGCACGCGCGCGGCGCTTCTGAAAGCCGCCCTGGAGGCCTTCGCGGAGCACGGTTTCCACGCGACGACGATCGAGCAGATCTGTGAGCGCGCGGGCTACACGCGGGGCGCGTACTACTCGAACTTCGCCAGCAAGGAAGAGCTCTTCCTCGCGCTCTTCGACGAGCACAGCGACCGGACCGTGCGACGGCTCGCCGACGCGATCGACGCGCTGACCGCCGAGGACTACACGCTGGCGCGGCTGGCCGAGCTCGCCGCCCGGATCGAGCCGGACGAGCGGGACTGGTACCTGGTCACCACCGAGTTCACCCTGCACGCCATCCGCGACCGGCAGGCCGCCTGGGTGCTCGCGCGCCACGACGAGCGGCTGCGCGCCGAGATCGCCCGCGGCCTCACCCTCGTCCTGCGCCGGGCCGGGCGGGAACTGATCGTGGACGCCGACCGGTTCGCCCGGCTCATCGTCGCCCTGCGCGAAGGCGGACTCGCGCAGAGCTACGTCGAACCGGCGGCGCTGCCGCCGGGGAGCCTCGAACGCGAGTTCCTCGCCCCGCTCCTGGAGGTCTCGACGCGGGAACTCCCCGCCCCCGAAGGCCAGTCGAACAGGTCCGGGTCGGACGCGGCGATCTGATCCCGCAGGGGGCGAGCGCGGGCGGCACGGTGCTCACGGCGGCTCCTTGGTGAGCGGGTGGGGCACGGCGCGCCATGAGATGCAGACACGCATCCGATACGACAACGGATCGGTCTCAGCCCGCCGGCGCCCCGAAGCGCGCCAGGTAATGCCAGACCTTCTTCACGTCCTGGGGGTCGTGCTCCCCGGAACCCGCCGCCTCCTGCACGGTCCGCGGGTCCAGCACCTCGTCGACGGTGATCTTCGCACCCAGCTCGACGTACTCCGGGCCCCGGAATCCGGGATGCCGGCGCAGCTCCTCGACGGAGAGCCGGAACCCGCCGTGCCACTCGACGGCACACGGCAGCCGCCGGGCCGCCGCCTCGACCTCCGTACCCCGGTGGCTCGGGTCCAGCACCAGCGCCTCCACGTCGCGCCCGATCACGACGGGTCCGTGGATCTGCGCCTCGACGTAGTCGTCGAGCGGGTCCTGCCCGTCGGCCTCGGCGAGGGCGACCAGACGCATCCGGGAGGCGACGCCGAAGTCCGTGGGCTCCAGGAAACTGTCGGGATAGCAGAAGGAGGCCCGCTCCAGGGTCGACGACGCCAGCCGCAGATGGGCGGAGCCGAAGCGGGGAGCGGCGCCGAAGGGGCGGCGGCGGAAGTCCAGCGCTCCGTAGACCGGCCGCGCGTGCGCGGGGGCCGCGTCGTACGCCCCGCCGAAGATCCGGCTCTCCCAGCGCCAGCGGTCCCCGCCGGGGCGGGCGGTGAGACCGCCGTTGCCGGTGCCGGTCACGAACTGGGAGCGGTAGACGCCGTCGTCCGCGAGCCGGTCGAGGAAGTGCGGGTGGAAGTTGAGAGTGACCCGCAGGGTGGGGTCGAGCGGAGTGCCCGTGGCGAGGCCGGCGACATGGGCGAGGGCCTGACGTGCGGGGTCGTGGAGGGGCGTCATCGGGGCATTCTGGCGGAGGGCCGGGGCTCGCGGCGCGGGGATTTCGCTGGCCACGGCCGGGACGGAGATGATAGAAAGCGCTTTCCCCGTCTTCGTCCTCCGCCGAGCCCTCTCCCTCAGGAGTTCACCGCGTGCCCACCGCCGACGTGCTGATCTACACCCGCACCGCCGGGTACCGCCACGACTCGATCCCCGCCGGCGCCGCCGCCCTCGCCGAGATCGCCCACGAGCGGGGCTGGGGGGCCGAGGTCACCGAAGACCCGGCGGCCTTCACGCCCGGGCGGCTGGCGGGGTGCGCCGCCGTCGTCCTGCTCTCCACCACCGGCACCGTCCTGACTCCCGAGGGGCGCGCCGCCTTCGCCGCGTACCTCCGGGGCGGCGGCGCCCTCCTCGCCGTCCACGCGGCGGCCAACGCCGAGCCGGACTGGCCCTTCTACGGGGAGCTCCTCGGCACCCGCTTCGACGGCCACCCGGAGATCCAGCCCGGCACCGTGCTCGTCGAGGACCCCGGCCACCCGGCGACGGCGCCGCTCCCGGACCGCTGGGCCTGGACCGACGAGTGGTACAACTTCACGGCCAACCCGCGCGGGGCGGGCGTACGCGTCCTGGCGCGGGCCGACGAGACCTCGTACAGCGGCGGCACCCTCGGCGACGACCATCCGCTCGTGTGGTGCCGGGAGATCGACCGGGGCCGCGTCTTCTTCACCGCGCTCGGGCACTCCTCGGAGGCGTACGACGACCCGGCCTTCCGCGCCCACCTCTCCGGCGCGCTGGCGTGGCTCACCGGCTGAGGCCGGAGGCCACCCGTCGGAGGCCCGCCCCGCCGGATCACCCTGCCCCACCAGGCCGGTGTCACCCCACCGCCCCGCCCCTGTTGCGCCGCCGCGCCCGGCGCGGGAGGTTGCCGGTGGGGGCCGATGGCAGGAGGAGAGTCGTCATGGGCATCGCCACGGTGAACCCCGCGACGGGCGAGACGCTGCGCACCTACGAGGCCCATGGGCCCGATGAGGTCGAGCGGCGCATCGCCGCCGCGCACGAGGCGTTCCGCCAGTACCGCACCACGTCCTTCGCCGAGCGCGCCCGCCTGATGCGGGCCGCGGCCACGCTGCTCGACGAGGACGCCGAGGACATCGCCCGGACCATGACGGTCGAGATGGGCAAGCCGATCGCCGCCTCCCGCGCAGAGGCCGCCAAGTGCGCCAAGGCCATGCGCTGGTACGCCCACAACGCCGAGGAACTGCTCGCCGACGAGCATCCGGCCGAGAGCGACGTCCAGGACTCCGGCGCGGACCTGGCCCGCGTCCACTACCGGCCCCTCGGCCCGGTCCTCGCCGTCATGCCGTGGAACTTCCCGCTCTGGCAGGTGATCCGCTTCGCCGCGCCCGCGCTCATGGCGGGCAACACCGGCCTCCTCAAGCACGCCTCCAACGTGCCGAGGACGGCCCTCTACCTCGGCGACCTGTTCCGCCGCGCCGGATACCCCGACGGCTGCTTCCAGACGCTCCTCATCGGCTCCCGCGACGTCGAGGCCGTCCTCCGGGACCCCCGGGTCGTCGCCGCCACCCTCACCGGCAGCGAACCCGCCGGCCGGGCAGTCGCCGCCGTCGCGGGCGACGAGGTCAAGAAGACCGTCCTGGAGCTGGGCGGCAGCGACCCGTACATCGTCATGCCCTCCGCCGACATCGTGCGCGCGGTGAAGACCGCCGTCACCGCGCGCGTGCAGAACAACGGCCAGTCCTGCATCGCCGCCAAGCGGTTCATCGTCCACCACGACGTCTACGACGACTTCGCCGAGCGTTTCACCGCCGCCATGAACGCCCTCACCGTGGGCGACCCCCTCGACGAGTCCACCGACGTCGGCCCCCTCGCCACCGAGCAGGGCCGCACCGACCTGGAGAGTCTCGTCGACGACGCCGTACGCCGGGGCGCGACCGTCCTGTGCGGCGGCGGCCGCCCGGAGGCCGAAGGGCTCCGGCGGGGCTGGTACTACCGGCCGACCGTGCTCACGGGCATCACCCCCGCGATGCGGATCCACCGGGAGGAGACGTTCGGCCCGGTCGCCACCGTCTACCCGGTGCGGGACGTCGAGGAGGCCGTCACCGTCGCCAACGACTCCCCGTTCGGGCTGAGTTCGAACGTCTGGACCCGGAAGGAGGAGGACATCGCCTTCTTCGTCCGCGACCTGGAGGCCGGCGGCGTGTTCGTCAACGGAATGACGGCCTCCCATCCGGCGCTCCCCTTCGGCGGGATCAAACGCTCCGGCTACGGACGCGAACTCTCCGGCCACGGCATCCGCGAGTTCTGCAACGCGACCACGGTCTGGCAGCGCGCCTGACCCGCGTGCCACCCGGGGCGGCCCTCAGGTACGCGTCCACTCCAGCAGCCGTTCCGCCGGCCAGGTGTTGATCACCCGGTCCCCCGGTACGCCGCACTCCTCGGCCCGTGCGCAGCCGAGGATCTGCCACTCCAGCTGACCCGGCGCGTGCGCGTCCGTGTCGATCGCGAAGTACGCGCCCGTGTCGACCGCGACGCGCAGCAGCTCGCGCGGGGGATCGAGGCGCTCCGGGCGGCTGTTGATCTCCACCGCCGTCCCGGCCTCGGCGCACGCCGCGAAGACCCGCTCCGCGTCGAACTCCGAAGCGGGCCGCAGCCGACCGCCCGCCACGAGCCGCCCCGTACAGTGCCCGAGGACGTCCACGAGAGGGTCGCGGACGGCCCGTTCGAGCCGGCGGGTCATCGTGCGCGCCTCCATCCGCAGCTTCGAGTGCACCGAAGCGACGACCACGTCCAGCCGTTCGAGCAGCTCCGGTTCCTGGTCGAGCGAACCGTCCTCCAGGATGTCGCACTCGATCCCGGTGAGCAGCCGGAAGGGCGCCCACTCCTCGTTCAGCCGTGCCACCACGTCCAGTTGCTCCCGCAGCCGCTCCGGCGAAAGGCCCCGCGCGACCGTGAGCCGCGGCGAGTGATCCGTGAGCACCGCCCACTCGTGCCCGAGGTCCGCCGCCGCACGGCCCATGGACTCGATCGTGGCGCCGCCGTCCGACCACTCGGAATGGAGGTGGCAGTCGCCGCGCAGCGCCGCCCGCAGTGCGGCACCGGCACCGTCCTTCGGCTCCGTCGGCCCCAGGCTGGCTTGGAGCTCAGCTTCCAGCCTCGCCAAGTACTCCGGCACTTGGCCCTCAAGGGCTTCGCGGACCACCGCAGCCGTCTTCGGCCCGAGCCCCTTCACCGACTCCAGGGTGCCCGCCGCCGCGCGCCGCGCCGCCTCGCCCGCCGGCAGGGCGTCGACGGCGGCGGAGGCCGTACGGAACGCCCGCGCCCGGTACCCCGGTGCCTGGGCGCGCTCCAGCAGGTACGCGATCCGGTTCAACGCGGCCACGGGGTCCACGGCATCCTCCTCACCCGCCGCCCGCGGCGGCGTCGGCCGCCGTCGGAGCCGGCTCGATCTCGCACCAGACCGCCTTGCCCTCGCCGCGCGGCTCGACCCCCCACCGGGACGCGAGCGCGTCGAGCAGGAGCAGCCCCCGCCCCGACGTGGCGGCCTCGCCAGGGGTACGCCGCCGGGGCCAGGCGCTCGACCGGTCCTGCACCGAGAGCCGTACCCGGCGCACCGGCTCCGGCAACACCTCCAGGGTCAGCACCGCGCCGCCCTCGGTGTGCAGCAGGACGTTGACGAGCAGCTCGCCCGTCAACAGCTCGGCGTCGTCGGCCAGTTCCGGCAGACCCCAGTCCCGCAGCGCCTGTCCCACGGCCGCCCGCGCGTCCGAGAGCCCCTGCGGATCGGCCTGGTGGATGTACTGGTGGATCCGCGGCGCCCGGGGCGTGCCCGGGTCCGGGCTGCGCCGCAGCACGAGGAGCGCGACGTCGTCGCCGGCGCCCCACCGCTCCCACAGCCGCTCCGAGAGGTGGTCGGCGAGCGCCTCCGCCTGCGGCGGGCCGCTGCCGATCGCCTCGGAGAGCGCGGCGAGCCCCGCGTCGATGTCGGAGCCGGGCTGCTCCACGAGGCCGTCCGTGCAGAGCACGAGCGTCTCCCCGGGCACGAGGTCGAGCCGCGTCTCCGGGAACTCCTCGTCCCCGAACACGGTCGCGAGCCCCAGCGGCAGTCCGCCCCGCAGGTTGGGCTGCCCGACCCGGCCGTCGGTGTGCCGGATCAGCGGGCCGAGATGCCCGGCCCGTACGGCGCGCAGGGTGCCGCTCGCCAGGTCCACCTGCGCGTAGGTGCAGGTCGCGAAGCGGTTGGTGTCCAGCTCGGCGAGGAACCGCGACGCCCGGGCGAGGACCGTCGACGGGGCGTGCCCCTCACCCGCGTACGCCCGCAGCGCGATCCGCAACTGCCCCATGATGGCGGCCGCGTGCGTGTCGTGCCCCTGCACGTCGCCGACGACGATCCCGACCCGGCCCCGGGGCAGCGGGATCACGTCGTACCAGTCGCCGCCGACCTGCCGTCCGCTCCACGCCGCGTGGTAGCGCACGGCGATCTCGCCGCCGGTGATCTCCGGGATCCGGCGCGGCAGCATCGTCGCCTGGAGCCCCGTCGCGAGCTCCCGCTCCTCGTCGAAGAGGATCGCCCGCTGGAGTGACTGGGCGACGATCGCCGCGAGCCCGAGCGCGAGGTTCCGCTCGTCGGCGTTGAAGGACGAACGGCCCCGGTAGAACAGCGTCATGCCGCCCAGCGAACGGGCCTGCGCCACCAGGGGCAGGTAGCAGGCGGACCGGAACTGCAGACGCGACAGGTACGGCGCCAGTTCCGGGAAGTCCCGGCCCAGCGACTGGAACGAGGACACGAACCGCGGCCGGCCGGTCAGCACCGCCTCGGCCAGTGGAAGGCCGCGGTCGAGCCGCCGGGTGCGGAAGTCGTTCAGGGCGTCGAGGGACTCGCCGCTCAGCGCGATCACGTTGAGCGAACCGTTCTCGACGAGACCCAGCGCCAACCCCTCGGCGCCGAGCCGGGCGAGCCCGCCCGGACCGGTCAGCGCGGCGGTCACGTCGTCGACCGTCACCGCGCGCGACAGCGCGTTCGTGGTGCGCTCGACGATGCTCGTCTGCACCTCGCGCCGCTTCTCGAGTTCCAGCACGAAAGCGGAGTGCGTGACCTCGGCGGTCGTGTCCCGCACGACCCCGACGATGCGCTGGGCCCTGCCGTCCGGCTTGCGCAGGATCCGTGCCTGCACGTGCGTCCAGTGGGGTGCGCCCTCGTCCTGCGGGATCGGGAAGTGCGCGGTGTACGACACCGAGCCACCCTTCACCGCGTCCCGGACGATCCCTTCGAGCCGGGTCCGCTCCTCGGGCGCCAGGCGCGCGACAAGCGTCGCCGGGCGCCCGTCATAGGTGTCCGAGGCCAGCCCGAAGACCAGCAGCCCGGACTCGTCGACATCGATCGTGCCGGTGTCGAGATCCCAGTCGAAGCTGCCGGTCCGGTTCATGGCGAGCCGCTCGGCGGGCCCGATCTCGCCACTGCGCGTATGCCGGTCGTCGTCGGTCATCCCCCCCATTGTCGAACCCGTACCCCGTGGACGCCATGGCGGTGACACGGCGTGGCGCAAGTTCGCCTCGACGGGCGGGCGCTCGGAGGGTGTCCCCGGCGGGGCAGAATGGGCCGGTGCAGCCGTTCTACCGTGTTCTCGGCCCCTGTGAGGCGCTCCGTACCGACGACGGGACGGAGGCCATGCTGAGCGGTGCCAGGCTCCGGGCGCTCCTCACCGCGCTCGCCGCGGGCGCCACGGTATCCGGTGCATCGGGTGTATCCGGTGCGTCCGGTGGAGCCGGTGGAGCCGGTGGAGCCGGGCGGCCGATGAGCACCGGCGCGCTGATCGCCCAGGTGTGGGCCGACGACGACCCGGCCGCCGACCAGGACCGGACGGCCGCGCTCCAGGCCCTGGTGGGCCGCCTGCGCCGGGCCCTCGGGCACGAGGCGATCGTCTCCGCTCCCGGCGGCTACCGGCTGGCCGCCGACCCGGACGCCGTCGACCTCCACCGCTTCGAACGGCTCGCCGCCGAGGGCTCCGCCGCGCTCTCCGGCGGGGACGCCGTGCGGGCCGCCGCGCTCCTCGACGAGGCGCTCGGCCTGTGGCGCGGGCCCGCCCTCGCGGACCTGCCGGGCCGGGACGCCGACCCCCTCGTCGTACGCCTCGAACAGCGGCACACGCGGGCGCGCCGCGACCGGTTCGCGGCGGATCTGGAGCTGGGGAGGGCCGCCGACGTCCTCGCACCCCTCGCCGCCTTCGCCGCCGGGCACCCGCTCGACGAGCCCGTCCAGGCCCTGCGCATCCGAGCCCTGCGGGCCGCCGGACGGCCCGCGGAGGCCCTCGCGGCGTACGAGGAGGTGCGCACGGGCCTCGCCGACCGGCTGGGTACGGACCCGGGCCCCGAACTGCGCGCCCTGCACGCCGAGCTCCTCCGCGCGCCCGCGCCCGGCCTCGCGGCGGACCGGAACGGGCGCCTGCCCGCCCGGCTGACCTCGTTCATCGGCCGGGACGGCGAACTGGGCGCGCTCGCCGCCGGGTGGGCCGACCGGCGGCTCGTCACCCTCACCGGACCGGGCGGCGTCGGCAAGACGAGGCTCGCGCTCGAGGCGGCCGAGACCTTTGACGGCGGACCGGTCCACCTTGCCGAACTCGCCCCCGTACGGGAGGAGTCCTCGGTCGCGGAGGCCGTCGTCGGCGCGCTGGGGGCGCGCGAGACCCAGCTCTGGAACGGTCCGGCCGTCGCCGAGGCCGCCGGGCCGAAGGACTCGCTCGCCCACCTGGTCGAGTACTGCGCCGGGCGCCGGATGCTCCTCGTCCTCGACAACTGCGAGCACGTGATCGCCGCGGCGGCGGAGCTCGCGCAGACTCTCCTCACGCGGTGCCCCGGCGTGACCGTCCTGGCGACGAGTCGGGAGCCGTTGGGGGTGCCGGGGGAGGTGCTGAGTCCGTTGGGGCCGTTGCCGGTGGACATGGCGTTGCGGTTGTTGGGCGAGCGAGGTGCGGCGGCGCGGCCGGGTTTCCGGGTCGCGGACGATGTGGGGGCGGCGGAGGAGGTGTGTCGTCGGCTTGACGGGTTGCCGTTGGCGATCGAGTTGGCGGCGGCGCGGTTGCGGTTGTTGTCGGTGCGGCAGATCGCGGACCGGCTTGACGATCGTTTCCGGTTGTTGACGTCGGGGGCGCGGACGGTGTTGCCGCGTCAGCAGACGTTGCGGGCGGTGGTGGACTGGTCGTGGGAGTTGCTGGACGGGGTGGAGCGGGGGGTGTTGCGGCGGCTCGCGGTGTTCACGGGCGGGTGTGATCTGGCGGCGGCGGAGACGGTCTGCGCCGGGGAGGGTGCCGGGGTTGACGTTCTGGACGTGTTGGGTGCTCTTGTCGACAAGTCGCTCGTGGTCGCGGGGCCGGGTCCGGACGGTGTGGGGATGCGGTTCCGGCTGCTGGAGACGGTGGCGGAGTACGCGGGGGAGCGGTTGGACGAGGCCGGGGAGCGGGCGGTGACGGAGCGGCGGCATCTCGCGTACTACCGCGAGCTGGCCCGCCGTACCGACCCCGAGCTCCGCGGCTCAGGACAGGTCGCCGCCATCACCGTCCTGGAGCGCGAGCACGGCAACCTCCGGACCGCGCTCCGGACCGCCGTCGCGCTGGGCGACGAGCAGGAGGCGCTCTGCCTCGTCCACTCCCTCAGCTGGTTCTGGCAGCTGAGGAACCACCAGACGGACGCCCGGACATGGGCGGCGACGGCCGCCCGGCTCGGACCCGACCCGTTCCGGGAGCCCGTCCGCCCCGCCGAACCCTTCGACGGCCGCTGCGTCGACGTGCCGCCGCCGTGGACGGGCGAGCGGCTCTGGGAGGCCCGCCGCGGCGGCCGGCTCTACGCGCTCGCGACCGAGGGCGGCGAGGGCGCCACCGCCCTCGAACGGCCCGAGACCCGCGCGCGGCTCACCGCCCTCGTCGCCGCGTACCGCCCGGGCCTCCCGCAGACCTGCCGCCAGCCGGGGACGATGTGGTTCTTCGCCCGTCTGATGACGGGCGAGCTGGCCGGCCTCGACGAGACCCTGACGCTGACCGTCGAGGCCTGCCGCGACCACGGCACCGGCTGGGACCTCGGCTTCGCCCTCCTCATGAGGGGCAAACTCCTCGGTCACGGCCCCGAGGACGCCGACGAGGCACTCGCCCTCTTCGAGGCCGCCGAAGACGCCTGGGGCATCGCGGAGTCCCTCTCGGCGCGGGGCGAGGCGTACGAGCGCGCCGGCCGGCTCACCGAGGCCGCCGCCGACTTCGAGCGGGCCACCCGCGCCGCCGCCCACGTGGGAGCCCGCTCCCAGGTGCCGCTCTTCACGGCGCGCCTCGCGGCCGTACGCCTCCGGCTCCGTCCGGAGGGGGACGAGGCGGCCGAACGGCTCCTGGCCGAAGCCGCCGACGAGGCGGGCGCGTGGGGGGCCGAGGCCGCCGGCGCCGGCCGGCTGCTCCTCGCCCAGCACTACGGCCACACCGGGCGCACGGCCCTGGCCCGCGCGCAGCTCACCCGGCTGGAGGGCGAGTTCGGCGAGAACACCCCGGCGCTCTTCTGGGGCCTCGTCGGTGGGATGTGGGCGTGGCTCGACTGCCTGGACGGCGCCCACGGCCGGGCCCTGGAGCGGCTGGCCCGTGCCGTCGTCGACCTGGAGACCCTCGCCCACCTGGTCGCCCCCTACCTCGTCGTCGCCCAGTTCGCGACGGCCGCCTGGGCCAGCTGCGGCCGCGGCGACCCGGGCGACGCCGAGACCGGAGCCGCGCTCCTCGGCGCGTACGACACCCACATCGGCCCCGGGACCGGCGGCGGCTTCCGACCCTTCGCCCCGCAGACGGAGGCCGCGATCCGCGCCCGGGCGGAGGAGGCGCTCCGCGAGCGCCTCGCCCCGGCGGCGTACACCCGCCACTACGTGGAGGGCACGAAGCTCTCCCTCGACACTGCCGCGGCCCTCGTCCGGCGGCACCAGGAGGCTCCGGATGCCTGACCGTCATGCGTACCGCGTCACTTCCCGACGGGGGGACCTGCTCCTGATCTGGCAGGCCGGCGAAGGGGACGATCTCGACACGCTCGCCGTCGACGATGACGACGACGACCGCGGACGCCTCCTCGCCTTCCACGACGCCGAATCCCTCGGGAAGCACTGCGCGGGCCGCGGCTGGGCACTCGCCGTGGACGTGGGCCGGGACGAACCGGCCTCCCTCGATCTCGGCCCCGTACGGAGCTGGGCCGAGGGCACGCACCGGGGCCCGGCGCCGTCGGGACTGCTCCTGGAGGCCTGGAACTTCTTCGAGGACCTCGCCCGCAGTGTGCCGGCGGGCCGCTCGCCGCTCCCGGCGCAGGGGGCGGTCCATGACGCCGCCTATGAGCGGATCTTCGACGAGGGTGGCGCGGAAGCGTGGACGGACGAGGAGGCCGCCGCCGCGCGGGGCCTCCTGAGCGCCGGGCTCGACCTCTGGGAGAAGGCGGCGCGTTCCGCTCACGTACCGGACGGGTTCCCGTTCAGCCCGCCGCCAGGCGCTCCCGGGCCTCCGTGAGGTCCTCGGGGGTCGGGGCGTCGTCCTGGGACAGGCGGCGGCGCCAGTAGCCGGTGAAGTGGATCGCGCTGCGGTCGATGCCGCGCTCCTCCACGAGGTGCCGCCGCAGCCCGCGTACGGCCGAGGCCTCGCCCGCGAGCCAGACGGACGGGCTGCCGGCCGGCAGTGCCCCGGCGCGCACGGCGTCGGCGGGCGGCGCGTCGTGGGACAGCAGCCGCACGGTGAGGTCCGCGGGCGTCGTCAGGGGCTGTACGTCGGCCGGGTCGTCGACCTGGACGTACGCGAGGGCCCGTCGGCCGGCCGGGAGCGCGGCCACGACCGTGGCGAGGGCGGGCACCGCACAGGCGTCGGCGTACAGGAGCGTCCAGTCGCCCGCGCCCGGGTGGAAGGGCACCGCGAACGCGGCGGACGGCCCGAACACGCCCAGCGGGTCACCGGGCCGCGCACATCGCGCCCACCGGGTCGCCGGACCCTCGTGAGCCTCCGCGCCACCCTCCCCGTGCAGGTGGAAGTCGATGTCGACGGTCTCCGCCACCGGGTCGTGCGCCCGGATGGTGTAGCTCCGCATCCAGGGCCGCTCCGCTTCCGGGATCGCCGCGTAGGCCGCGTACCACCGCATCACGTCGCCGTCCGCCCCGACGGCGGGCAGGACGAGCTCGGTGCCGCGCGTCCGGGGGAGGAACAGCTTCACCTGCTGGTCGGGTCGGTCGAGCGTGAATCCGGCGAGGGACGGCCCGCCGAGGGTGACGCGCAGCGTACGCGGGGTGATCCGGGGGACCGAGGTCACCCGCAGGTGCCGCAGGGGAAAGGCAGGGGGCTGGGACATGGCTTTCTCCAGGGGTAAGAACGGGCTCGCGGACGGGCTCGCCGATGGGCTCGCGGACGGGCTCGCCGGTCGGCTTGGCGGTGGGCTCACTCACCCTCCCGGGGCCCGTCGGCACGCGACCGACACGCCATCGACGCCACCTCGGCAGGGGAGGGCCGGAGACCGCCCCGGATGCGCTCCCGTCGGCAGGACACGAGAATGGCGAGTGCCGGAAGAACACGTAGGAGGCGGCATGAACGCTGAGCCCGACAAGATGTCCGCGGGGGATCTCCCGACGCCCGACCGGCTGCTCCACGCCGGATCGGAGGGCGAGTTCACGGCGGAGGACCTGGTCCTGGCCTCCGGCCGTGACGTGAATCCGAAGAGCCTCGCCTGGGCCGAACGCCGTATGGCGGAGAAGGGGCGCGCCTCCATGGACGAGCTCCTGCCCTAGACCCGTCCGTCGTCTCACCCGTCCCCTCGGCCCCGGATCGGCTTGCCCGAACCGGGGCCGCGGCCTTCCGCATTTGTGAAACACGTTCTACCGTGGCCGCCGTCACGCGACGCCACAGGACGCCGTAGGGCGCGCCGCCACGGGAGGCCCCCATGCACCTCGAGTACACGCCCGCCCAGAAGAGCCTGCGCGCCGAGCTGCGTGCGTACTTCGCCGGGCTCGTCCCGGACGACTTCCACACCCGGTACGAGGACCCCGCCGCGCAGAAGCGCTTCTACCGGGAGACCGTGCGCCGGCTCGGCGCGGACGGCTGGCTCGGGGTGGGCTGGCCCGTCGAGTACGGGGGGCGCGGACTCTCCCCGATGGAGCAGTTCATCTTCTTCGACGAGGCCGCCCAGGCCGGCGTACCCCTGCCGCTCATGGCTCTGAACACGGTCGGGCCGACGATCATGCGCTTCGGCACCGATGAGCAGAAGGCGTACTTCCTGCCCCGGATCCTCTCCGGCGAGATCGACTTCGCGATCGGCTACAGCGAGCCCGACGCGGGCACCGACCTCGCCGCGCTCAAGACCCGCGCGATCCGGGAGGGCGACGAGACCACCGGCGAGTACACCGTCAACGGGCAGAAGATCTGGACGACCAACGGCGACACCGCCGACTGGGTCTGGCTCGCCGTCCGCACGGACGTCGACGCCCCGCCCCACAAGGGCATCACGATGCTCCTCGTCCCGACGAGCGACCCCGGCTACTCGTGCACGATCATCAACACCCTCGCCTCGCACGACACGACCGCCAGCTACTACGACAACGTCCGCGTCCCGGCCTCGCGCCGGGTCGGGGAGGAGAACAAGGGCTGGCGCCTCATCACGAACCAGCTCAACCACGAGCGCGTGACGCTCGCGGCGCACGGGACCATGGCGATTCGCGCTCTCCACGACGTCCAGCGCTGGGCCGCCGACACGAAGCTCACCGACGGCCGGCGCGTCCTGGACCTCCCGTGGGTCCGCCGCACCCTGGCCCGCACCCACGCCCGGCTCGACGCGATGAAGCTCCTCAACTGGCAGATGGTGAACGCCGTCCAGCACGGCACCCTCACCCCCCAGGACGCCTCGGCCGTCAAGGTCTACGGCTCCGAGGCCCGCCGCGACGCCTATGCCGCCCTGATGGAGGTCGTCGGCTCGGCGGGCGCCCTCAAGGAGGGCTCGGCGGGCGCGGTCCTCCACGGCGAACTGGAACGCGGCTACCGCTCCGCCGTCATCTTCACCTTCGGCGGCGGCAACAACGAGATCCAGCGCGAGATCATCTCCTGGATCGGCCTGGGCATGCCCCGCGTCCGCCGCTGAGCCGCCCGCCTCAGTCACGCGGCCGGCCTGCCGGATGCCGACCCGACCCCGGTGATCCCGGGGCCCGGCGGGCTGGAGCCGAGCGCGGAGGAGCTGCACGCGATCCACGCGGCCCTCACCGCCGTCGCCACCTCCGCGAGCACATGGACGCCTTCGCGCCGGGCCTGACGAAGGCGGTTCGCGGCCGGTTCCTGGGGTTCGACGGTGGCGGAGCGGAACCGTGCCTCAGCTCAGCACCAACAGCACCGCCAGGGCGACGAGGAGGGAGTCGATCCGGTCCAGCAGGCCGCCGGAGCCGGGCAGCCAGCGGCCGGCGTCCTTCGCGTGGGCGCCCCGCTTGACCATCGACTCCAGCAGGTCCCCGAGCGGGCCGCCGACCGCCACGGCCACCGCCGTCTGCCACGTCAGGGACGACAGTACGGCGAGCGCGCAGAGACCGGCCGCCGCCCCGGCCAGCGTGCCGCTCCACCTCTTGGCGGGCGACAGCGGGGACAGCCGGGGGCCGCCGAGACGGCGACCCGCCGCGTACGCGACGATGTCGGCGATCGACACGGCCACGAACAGGACGAGACCGAGGGCGCCCGACGGTACGAGGCCGGCCAGGGCACCCAGCCACACGAGCCCGAGCAGCCCCGCGCCCAGGCGGCGGAGCCCGTGCTCCGCGTCACCCGACAGCAGGGGCACCCCGGCGATCGCGAGAGCACCGACCGCCGCCACCCGGAGCACCTCGCCGGGTGCCAGCCAGGCGGTCACGATCAGCCCGACGACCGCCGCGCCGAGGACCGCACGGTCCACCGGGCCTAGCCGCAGCAGCCCGCCGAACTCCGCCACCGCCACCACTCCGACGATGGCCGCGAGGACCACGATCCCCGGCGGGCCGAGCCAGAACGCGGCGGTGACCAGGGGCACTCCGAGCGCCCACACGCACCAGCGGACCATCAGCTCACGCTGCCGGGTCGCCGCCACCGCGATCCCGCCGACCGCCAGTGCCCCGCCGAGGTACGGCACGAGACCGGAGACCGTCGTCACGACGCGGAGACCCGACCGCCCGGCACACCCGACGCCACCGGCGGCTCCGTCTGTGCGCGCAGCGCCTCCAGGGCGCTCCGGCACGCCGCCACGATCCGCGCGTTCTCCGCCGTGTCGCGGACGGCGACGCGGACGATCCGCCCCTCGTACGCTGGGGACATCGGCGACAGGTCCCGCAGGTACACGTCGTGGCGGCGGCACTCGCGCACCAGCAGGGCCGCGCTCGGCCCGTCCGGCGGCAGGGTCACGGTGAGGAAGTTCGCCACCCCCTCGTCGACCGAGGAGAACCCGTCGAGCTCCGCGAGCCCGGCGGCGAGTGCCCGGCGCAGCACAGCGGTGCGCGCCCAGCGCTCCGCGTAGTACGCGGGGTCGCGCAGCGCTGTCACGGCGGCCAGCTGGGCCGGCAGGCTCACGGGCCACGGCGGCGTCCATCGGCGCAGCTCCCCGGCCGTGTCCGGGGCCGCCACCAGGTACGCGGCCCGCATCCCCGACAGCGCGTACATCTTCGAGAGCGAGGTGCAGACCACGACCCTCGGGTCGACCGAGGCGAGTCCGGCCAGCGAATCCGCCGGATCGACATAGCCCAGGTACGCCTCGTCGATCCACCACCGGGTCCGTGCGGGCGAGGCCTCGATCACCGCGCGCAGCGCGTCGGCGGGAGCGTGGCGGCCGGTCGGATTGTTCGGGTTGACCACGACCACGAGGTCGTACCGCCCGCTCGCGGTCGCGGCGGCGAGCCGGGCCGGGTCGAGCAGCCAGCCGTCCTCCCGGCTCAGCCTGAGCCGGTCGACCCGGCAGCCGATCACCCGCTCGGTGACGTGCGCGTACTCGCCGTAGCTCGGATCCAGCAGGAGCACCCGGCTGCCCGGCGTCAGCCACCGGCCGAACGCCCGGAAGATCAGGTCGGACGAGCCCGCCCCGACGACCAGCGACTCCACCGGCAGTCCACGGACTCCGGCGATCTCCGCGAGCAGTCCTTCCGCGCCCGTCGGCGGCGAGGTCCGCGCCGCCCACCCCGGGTCGTCCGACAGGACCGCGCGGACAGCGGGGGACGGCGGGAACCAGGCGTCCAGCACGTCCGCCGCGACCACCTCGTGACGACGGTTCAGCGTCCGGAAGTCCGTGCCGATCGCCGAGAAGAAGGCACCGCCGTGCTCGCAGCCGTCCGCGCGCGGCGCGAACGCCACGTCCAGCCGCCAGTCGAGATCCGCCCGCAGCCGCTCCAGGGTCCGCCCGTGGCGCTCCGCGACCGTCCTCGTCAGCTCGGCCACGGAGCCGCTCAGCACCTCGAAGGAGACGGCGCCCGAGCGGACCGTCCGCCCCACCGGCCGCAGCCCGGCGGCGAGATACATGTCGAGCAGCTCCGTGCGTCCCATCGCCACCACCTGACGACCGCCCCGCGCCGCGACCCAGCGCAGCGCCGCGTACATGAGGAGCGGCGCCGCCGCGGTGGACCGCCAGCGCTCCTCGACGGTCAGGACGCGGATCTCGAAGGGCGCCTCGTCCGTCAGGACCGGCAGCTCCTCGCGCGTCAGGTACTTGTCCAGCGAGTAGCGGCCGACCCACGGCGGGGTGAGGCTGACGAAGCCGATCCGCGTCTCGCCGCGCGCGGCCACGAGGTACACGTTGTCGCCGTCGAGCCCGTCGCTCAGCCGCCCCGACGGATCCACCGGATGCTGTCCCAGCTCCTCGGCGTACACGCGATGGCGCAGCTCGTGGATCCAGTCGTGATCCGCGGGCGTGGCAGCGCGCAGCTGCAAGGCGTGGTTCATGTGTGTCCCCCTGTGACGCTCCGGCATTCGCGCATCAGCATCGCGGAGCCCGGGCGACGATACCTGAGTACGCGTACTCACCTCGGCGGCCGTGCGCCCGCGCCGCCGCACATGGCCGTGCGCCCGCGCCGCCGCACATGGCCGTGCGCCCGCGCCGTCGCACGCGGTCGTGTCCCGTACCGCGCCGGTGTCAACTCCGCAGATGCGAAGCGCCGTTGAGGTCGAGGATCGTGCCCGAGGACCACTCGGCGGCGGGGGAGGCGAGCCACAGGACCGCCGCCGCGATCTCCTCGGCCGAGCCCACCCGCCCGAACGGGCTCTGTGCCCGGATCGCCTCGCCCTCGGGCCCCTCCACGCGCGGTGCCACCCGCTCCGTCGCGAAGAAGCCGGGGGCGACCGAGGCGACGGCGATCCCGTACGGCGCGAGCGAGACCGCGAGCGACTGGCCCAGCGCGTGCACGGCGGCCTTCGTCGCCCCGTACGCCGGATGGTCCGGCTCGCCCCGGAAGGCGCCACGGGAGCCGATGTTCACGATCCGGCCGCCCCCGCCCTGGTCGATCATGCGCCGTGCCGCGAGATGGCTCAGGTTGGCCGTGGCGAGCAGGTTCACGGCCACGTGCCGCTGCCACACCGCCACCCACTCCTCGTACGGTGTCTCCGCCAAGGGGTGGCGGATGTTCACCGCCGCGTTGTTCACCAGCACGTCGATTCCGCCGAGTGCCGCCGCCGCGGCGTCCACCACGGCCGCCGCCCCCGACGGCTCCGCGAGGTCGCCGCCGACCAGGGTGTGGCCGCCACCGGCCAGCGACGCGAGGGTGGTACGGGCCTCCTCCTCGCGCGAGCCGAAGTGGACGGCCACGCGGTCGCCGTTGGCCGCGAACGCCCGGGCCACCGCGCGGCCGAGCCCCCGCGACGCGCCGCTGACGAGCACGCGCCGCCCGGATGCGGATACGTTCATGACTGGTGCCTCTCGATGATCGGGTGTTCTGCCGGCGGCGACGATACGGCTCCGCCCACGGAGACCTGACCGGAGAAGCGCGACGGAGCCCGCCGGGCCCGAGTCCACTGGGCCCGACTCCGCAGGGCCCGAGTCCACCGGGCCCGGCTCGCCGCCGGGTCGGACGCGCGGACCGTCGAGGAATTCCTGCGCCGTCCGCCGGTCAAACCCGCCCCGGCACCGGCGCGCGAGGTGATCTGGCGGCGCGTGACGGTGCTCGCGTACGACATCCTGCCTCCCTACGCCCACGCGCTCTACGGCAGGCCCGCCCCGGCGCCCGGGACCCTCGCCCACCGGCTCACCGCGACGGCCGACCTGCTCCGGTGCGTCCCCGACCGCCTGCGCCGGCGGCTGGCCGCCCCGGCACATCCTCCGGGCCATGGACCGCCTCGGACAGGACACCCGCCCCGATCCCCGCTCCCTCCTCGGCGCCCGGGACGGGGGCGCCGGCACGCCCTCCGATCCCTGACACGTGCCCTACCCGTACCCACTGTCAGAGCCTGCGGCCATACTGGACATGTCGGGGAGGGTGCACGGAGGCGACGGGGGCGACAGCACACGATGGGGGACAGCAGGCTGATCCAGGGCCGGTACCGCCTGCACGAGGTCATCGGCCGCGGCGGCATGGGCGAGGTCTGGCGTGCCACCGACGAGGCACTCGGGCGCGGCGTCGCCGTGAAGTGCCTCAAGCCGCTCGGTCCGCAGCACGACCCGCACTTCCTCTCGGTGGTGCGCGAGCGCTTCCGGCGCGAGGCCCGCGTCGCCGCCGCGCTCCAGCACCGGGGCATCACCGTCGTGCACGACTTCGGCGAGTACGACGGCGTGCTCTTCCTGGTCATGGAGCTTCTGGAGGGGCGCAACCTCAGTCAGCTCCTCGCGGCCAACGCCAAGCACCCGCTGCCCGTCCAGGACCTCGTCGAGATCGCCGACCAGGTCGCCGACGCCCTCGCGTACACGCACCGCCAGGGCATCGTGCACCGCGACCTGAAGCCCGCGAACATCATGCGGCTGGCGGACGGGACGGTGAAGCTCTGCGACTTCGGGATAGCGCGACTCGGCACCGGCATGGGCTTCACCTCCAAGCTCACCGGGATCGGCATCGCCATGGGGACGCCCCACTACATGTCGCCGGAGCAGATCGGCGGCGGCGAGGTCGACCACCGCAGCGACCTCTACTCGCTGGGGTGCGTGCTGTACGAACTGGCCACCGGCGCCCCGCCCTTCGACCTGGACGACTCCTGGGCGATCCTCATCGGGCACCGGGACACGGTGCCGCGCCCGCCGCGCTCGCACCGCGCCGAGCTGCCTCCCTACTTCGACCGGATCGTGGTCGACCTGCTCGCCAAGGTCCCCGAGGAGCGACCGGCCGACGCGGGCGACCTGCGGCGCCGGATCGTCTCGGGCCGTTTCGCCCCGTCCCCGGCGCCCGTGCCCGTCCCGGGACCGGGCGGGGGAGTGGAGCTCGCGGAGACCGCGCCGTATCCGGTGCCGGGAGCTCCGGGGCCCGGCCCCGGCGCGCCCGCGCCCGCGTGGGCCCGGGGGATGAGCGGCGGACACCGGCCCGCGGTCGCGGGCGCCCCGGCCGGCACCGCCACGACGCCACGTCCGGTCGCCCATGACCCGGCCGCGGCCGTGCTCACCACCGAGTGGACCACCGCCACGCGCGCGTCGGACGCGAGTTCACTCGCCGACGAGACGGCCGCACCCGCCCCCGGGCCCACCGCGGAGCTGCTCGCGGTGCTCGCGGGCCGGCACCGCGCCGGGATCGGCCTCGGCAGACTCGACCGCTGGGACGAGTCCGAGTCGGTGCACCGGTCCGTCGCCGAGCACCGCGCCCGCGTCCTCGGCGACGACCATCCCGACACGCTGACCAGCCGTTACGAGGTCGGCTTCGCGCTCGCCCGGCTCGACCGCCCCGCCGACGCCCTGGACGCCTTCGACCGGGTCGCCGAGGGCCGCGCCCGGGTCCTCGGCGACGACCACCCCGACACCCTGGCGGCGCGTCAGGAGCGGGCGTACGCGCTGGGCCGTCTCGGACGGCACACCGAGGCGTACGAGGTGTACGTCGCCGTGCTCGCCGCCCGCGAGCGCACCGTGGGCCCCGACCATCCCGACACCCTGCGCTGTCGGCACAACCTCGCCTTCACGCTCGGCCGCCTGGGCCGCCTGGAGGAGTCGTACCGCACGGCGCACGAGGTCGTGGAGGCCCGGGCCCGGCTGCTCGGCGAGGACCACCCCGACACGCTCGTGACCCGCCACGAAGTCGCGTACACGCTCGGGCGGCTGGGGCGCGGGCAGGAGGCGCTCGCCCAGTACCGCGCCGTGGCCGACGCGCGTGCCGCCGCCCTCGGCGACGACCACCCGGACACCCTCACCGCCCGCTACGAGACCGGGGTCTGCCTCGGCCGTATCGGGCTGGCCGCGGACGCCCTGGACGTCTGCCGTGACGTCGTCGCGGCCCGCACGCGCGTGCAGGGCTCCGACGGGCCCGAGACCCTGCGCGCCCGCCACGCCCTCGCGGTCAACCTCGGCAGGCTCGGGCGGTGGGAGGAGGCGCTCGACGAGTCCGAGAGCGTCCGCTCCGCCCGGGAGCGCGTCCTGGGCCCCGACCACCACGACACCCTCCTGAGCCACCGCGAGACCGCCGTCGCCCTCGGGCGGCTCGGCCGCTGGGACGAGGCCCTGGTGGCACACCGAGCGATCGCGGCCATCCGCACCCGGGTCCTCGGCCCGGACCACCCGGACACCCTCGCGGGTCGGGACGACGAGGCCCAGTGCCTGGAGCGCCTCGGCCGCCCCACGGAGGCCGCCGCCCTCCTCCGCGCCGCGTCCGGCCTGCCCGCCGCGGACGCACCGTGAGGCCCGACGGTCGGGTGCGGCTCAGTGGCCGGGGTGGTCCAGCTCCTTCGGGCCGTAGATTGCCGCTGCCTTCCCGGTCATGAGGGCCCAGTAGCGGTCTCCGAAGGACCAGTGCCACCACTCCGTCGGGTAGTTCACCAGGCCGGCGGCGGTCAGGACGGAACCCAGCAGGTCCCGGTGCGCGCGGGCTTCGGCGCCGATCGTGTCGGCGTCGGTGTAGCAGGCTCCGGCGCTCTCCTCCGGCCCCGCGTTCATCCGGGTCCCCAGGTCCAGTTCACGCCCGTCGGGCCCCACCAGGGTGAGGTCGACGGCCGCGCCCGCACTGTGCGGCGCGATCTCGGGCGGGGACACGTACCGGCTCGCGGCCGTACGGATCCGCGCCGCCGGCCACTCCGGGTGGAGCGCGCGCAACTCGTCCGTGTACTCCTCGAAGTACTCCCGCTGGAGGGCGGGCGGACGGTACCCCTCGACGAACAGCAGCCTCAGCCCGTCCGGGAGCAGGGACTGGGCCGTGAGCAGGCGTTCGACGACGCCTTCGCGGAGGTGGGCGAAGGCGCCCTCCGGGTCCTCCTTGCGCGGGTCGACCGGCAGTGCGCCGTCGCGGCGGACGTCCACGAGACGTTCGCCGCACTCCGCCACGGGTATCGAGGTGACGCTCGGATCGGACATCAAGATGATCTCGGTCATAAGGAGATCATCTCCTGCGGCGTCGTCGGTCTTCCCGCGCCCCCGGCTCCCCGGCCTTCCCCGGCCTTTCCCCGGTCTCCTGGTCTCCCGGTCTCCCGGTCTCCCGGTCTCCCGGTCTCCCGGTCTTCCGCGGTCTTCCCCGGCCCGTCGATGCCGTGTGAGCATGAGCCATGACCGCCCGTGCCCCGCTCCCCGGCGCCCCCGGCGCACCCCGCGCGTACGACGCCGTGATCGTCGGAGGCGGTCACAACGGCCTCGTGGCCGCCGCCTATCTGGCCCGTGCCGGACGGTCCGTCCTCGTCCTGGAGCGGCTCGGCTCCACCGGTGGGGCGGCCGTCTCCACGCGGCCCTTCGCCGGGGTCGACGCCCGCCTCTCCCGGTACTCGTACCTCGTCTCGCTCCTCCCCGAGAAGATCACGCGGGAGCTGGGGCTGCGTTTCGCCGTACGGAAGCGGTCCGTTTCCTCGTACACCCCGAAGGGCGACGGCGGCCTCCTCGTCGGCGGAGGGCCCGACCGCACGCGGGCCTCCTTCGCCGCGCTCACCGGCTCCGACCGCGCGTACGAGGCCTGGCAGGCCTTCTACGGCCGTACCGGCCGGGCCGCCCGCCGCATCTTCCCCACCCTCACCGAGCCGCTCCCCACCCGCGCCGCGCTCCGCGCCCGCGTCGACGACGCCGAGACCTGGCGGATGCTGTTCGAGGAACCCCTCGGCGTCACCGTCGAACGCGCCTTCGCCGACGACCTCGTGCGCGGAGTCGTCCTCACCGACGCCCTCATCGGCACCTTCGCCGACGCCCATGACTCCACGCTCCTCCAGAACCGCTGCTTCCTCTACCACGTCATCGGCGGCGGCACCGGCGACTGGGACGTCCCCGTCGGCGGCATGGGCGCCCTCACCGACGCCCTCGCGGACGCCGCCCGCACCGCCGGGGCCCGCATCCTCACGGGTCACGAGGTCACCCGTATCGAGACCGACGGACACCGTGCCGCGATCACCTACCGCACGGCCGACGACGGCGAGGCCACCGTCGAGGCCGGGCGGGTGCTCGTCAACGCCTCCCCGCAGGCACTCGCCGGCCTCCTCGGCGAGACGCCCCCGCCGCCCCCGGAAGGCGCCCAGCTCAAGGTCAACATGCTGCTCACCCGGCTGCCGAGGCTCCGCGACCGCTCCGTCGACCCGCGCGAGGCCTTCGCGGGGACCTTCCACATCGCCGAGGGGTACGCGCAGCTCGCCACCGCCCACGCCGAGGCCGCCGCGGGACACCTCCCCACCGCCCCGCCCTCCGAGATCTACTGCCACTCCCTGACCGATCCGACGATCCTCGGCCCCGAACTCGCCGCCCAGGGCCACCACACCCTCACCCTCTTCGGACTGCACACGCCCGCCCGGCTGTTCACCGCCGACAACGACGGCACCCGTGCCGCGCTCCTCAAGGCCACCCTCGCCCAGCTCGACGCCCACCTCGACGAGCCCATCGCCGACTGCCTCGCCCTCGACGAGGACGGCCGCCCCTGCGTCGAGGCGAAGACCCCGCTCGACCTCGAACGCGAACTCCGCCTGCCCGGCGGCCACATCTTCCACCGGGACCTCTCCTTCCCGTACGGGGAGGAGGGCGCCGGCCGCTGGGGCGTCGAGACGCACCACGCCAACGTGCTGCTGTGCGGAGCGGGCGCGATCCGGGGCGGCGGAGTCAGCGGCATCCCGGGCCACAACGCCGCGATGGCCGCCCTCGGACGGTGAACCGTCCACCGTCGAACGTTGACGGCGGACGGCGCCCGCCAGGGGCGTGAAGCTGACCTGCGAGCGCGCTTAAGAAATCCTCGATGGACCAGGAGCCCCGCGTACGGAAGATTCTCTTCCAGGGATCTTGGGTGCTCAGCCGTGCCCGGACCCCCACATCACAGGACACGCACGTCGGGAGCCGATGCATTGAAGGCGCTGGTCAAGCTGAAGGCGGAGCCGGGACTCTGGCTCACGGACGTGCCCGAGCCGGAGACCGGCCCCGGGGACGTACTGATCAAGGTCAAGCGGACCGGCATCTGCGGCACCGACCTCCACATCCGCTCCTGGGACGGCTGGGCGCAGAAGTCCATCGCCACGCCGCTGACGATCGGCCACGAGTTCGTCGGCGAGGTCGTCTCCGTCGGCCGTGACGTCGCCGACATCGCCATCGGCGACCTGGTCAGCGGCGAGGGCCACCTCGTCTGCGGCAAGTGCCGCAACTGTCTGGCCGGCCGCCGCCACCTCTGCCGCGCCACCGTCGGCCTCGGCGTCGGCCGCGACGGCGCCTTCGCCGAGTACGTGGCGCTGCCCGCCTCCAACGTGTGGGTGCACCGCGTCCCCGTCGACCTCGACATCGCCGCGATCTTCGACCCCTTCGGCAACGCCGTGCACACGGCGCTCTCCTTCCCGCTCGTCGGCGAGGACGTCCTCGTCACCGGCGCGGGCCCGATCGGCATCATGGCCGCCGCCGTCGCCAAGCACGCCGGCGCCCGCAACGTCGTCATCACCGACGTCAGCGAGGAGCGCCTCGACCTGGCGCGCAAGACGGGCGTCACCCTCGCCCTCAACGTTGCCGAGCAGACCATCGCCGACGGCCAGCGCACCCTCGGTCTCAAGGAGGGCTTCGACGTCGGCCTGGAGATGTCGGGCAACCCGCACGCCATGCGCGACATGGTCGCCAACATGACCAACGGCGGAAAGATCGCCATGCTGGGCCTGCCCAGCGAGGACTTCGCCGTCGACTGGGCGAAGATCGTCACCTCCATGATCACGGTCAAGGGCATCTACGGCCGCGAGATGTTCGAGACCTGGTACGCGATGTCGGTGCTCCTGGAGGGCGGTCTCGACCTCGCCCCCGTCGTCACCGGCCGGTACGCGTACTCCGACTTCGAGGCCGCCTTCGACGACGCGGCCTCCGGCAAGAGCGGCAAGATCATCCTCGACTGGACTGCGGGAGCCTGACCCATGTTCGATTCCGTACGCGACGACATCCGTGCCACCCTCGAAGAGATCCGGCAGGCCGGGCTCCACAAGCCCGAGCGCGTGATCGGCACCCCCCAGTCGGCCACCGTCGCCGTCACCGCGGGGGGCCGCCCCGGCGAGGTCCTGAACTTCTGCGCCAACAACTACCTGGGCCTGGCCGACCACCCCGAGGTCGTCACCGCCGCCCACGCGGCGCTCGACCGCTGGGGCTACGGCATGGCGTCCGTCCGCTTCATCTGCGGCACGCAGGAGGTGCACAAGGAGCTGGAGGCGCGCCTCTCGGCCTTCCTCGGCCAGGAGGACACGATCCTCTACTCCTCCTGCTTCGACGCCAACGGCGGCGTCTTCGAGACGATCCTCGGCCCCGAGGACGCCGTCATCTCCGACGCCCTCAACCACGCCTCGATCATTGACGGCATCCGCCTCTCCAAGGCCCGCCGCTTCCGCTACGCCAACCGCGACATGGCCGACCTGGAGCAGCAGCTCAAGGAGGCGACCGCGGGCGGCGCCCGGCGCAAGCTGATCGTCACCGACGGCGTCTTCTCGATGGACGGCTACGTCGCCCCGCTCGCCGAGATCTGCGACCTGGCCGAGCGGTACGACGCCATGGTGATGGTCGACGACTCGCACGCCGTCGGCTTCGTCGGCCCCGGCGGCCGCGGCACCCCCGAGCTGCACGGCGTCATGGACCGCGTCGACATCATCACCGGCACCCTCGGCAAGGCCCTCGGAGGCGCCTCCGGCGGCTACGTCGCGGCCCGCGCCGAGATCGTCGCCCTGCTGCGCCAGCGCTCCCGCCCGTACCTCTTCTCCAACACCCTCGCCCCGGTCATCGCCGCCGCCTCGCTCAAGGTCCTCGACCTGCTGGAGTCCGCCGGCGACCTGCGCGACCGCCTGAACGCCAACACGGCGCTCTTCCGCTCCCGCATGACCGAGGAGGGCTTCGACATCCTCCCCGGCGACCACGCCATCGCCCCCGTCATGATCGGCGACGCGTCCGAGGCCGGCCGCATGGCCGAGCTGCTCCTGGAGCGCGGCGTATACGTGATCGGCTTCTCGTACCCGGTCGTGCCGCAGGGCCAGGCCCGGATCCGCGTACAGCTCTCCGCCGCGCACTCCCTGGAGGACGTGAACCGGGCCGTCGACGCGTTCGTCGAGGCCCGCGCCGCCCTCCAGGGCTGAGGCGGGCGCAGGCCCCGCGGCCTGCGAGACTAGGGGCATGATCGAAGCGCGGCGGTTGCACATCCTCCGTGCGGTGGCGGACCACCGTACGGTCACGGCGGCAGCCGCCGCGCTCTATCTCACCCCCTCGGCCGTCTCCCAGCAGCTCGCCGCCCTGGAGCAGGAGACCGGCCACCGGCTCGTCGACCGCAGCGCCCGGGGCGCCCGGCTGACCCCGGCCGGCGAGATCCTGCTCAGCCACGCCAACGCCGTCCTCGCCCAACTGGAGCGCGCCGAGTCCGAACTGGCCGCCTACGGCTCCGGCGAGGCCGGTACGGTCACCGTCGCCGCCTTCGCCACCGGCATCGGGCTCGTGGTGGCCCCCGCCATCAGGGCACTGGCCGGCTCCGCCCCCGGCATCCGGGTCCGCGTGCGGGACGCCGAGGGCGACGAGAGCCTGATGATGGTCCTCGACCGACAGGTCGACGTGGCGGTCGCGGTCGAGTACCGGGGCGCGCCGGGCGAGGACGACGCCCGGCTCACCCGCGTCCCGCTCTACGCGGAGCCCTTCGACGCGGTGCTGCCGCCCGGCCACCCCCTCTCCGCCGGCGAGCGGGTCGCGCTCGGCGACCTCGCGAAGGACGCCTGGATCGGCCAGTCCGCCGGCAATCCCTGTCACGACGTGACCGTCCTAGCCTGCGAGTACGCCGGATTCACCCTGAACCCGGAGCACTCGTCCGACGACTTCCGCGCCGTCGTCGCCCTCGCGGCGTCGGCCGCCGGCGTGGCGCTCGTACCGCGCTCGGCCCTGCGCGGCATGGAGTTGACGGGCGTCCACGTCCGGCCGATCGACGGCGTCGCACCGACCCGCAGGGTCTTCGCCGCCGTCCGGCGGGGGGCGGAGGAACACCCCCTGATCAGCCCCGTACTGACCGCCCTGCGCGCCGCGTCGCAAACCGGCGACTGACCTAGCAGGTACTGACCTACCAGGTACTGACCTACCAGATGGTGGAGAAACCGAGGCGGAGACGCTCGTCCTCGGTGGCCACGGCGAGGGAGCCGTCCTTCACCAGGGTGGCCTCGTCCGGGGTCAGTGCCCGCCGGAAGAGACGCACGTCGTCCAGGGTGCCGCGGAAGAGCTGCGCGACCCCGGCCGGCTGGTTGGGGAAGTCGGGCCGGGCGCCTATGTGGATGTTGAACTCGCCGGTGGGGGTGAGGTTCCGTTCCGTCGCCGAGGTGCCCGCCGGCATGACGGCTGTGGCGGGAACGCCCCCGTCCACCGAGAGGCCGATGGTGAGGCCGTCGCGGGTGAACACGACGTGGTGCCACCCGCCGTCGTTGTACGAGGAGGGCAGTGTCACCTCCGTGGAGCCGATGTCCGTGCCGACGGTGGCGCGCAGGACATTGGCGGCTCCGGTGCCGGGTTCGGCCCGGACCGAGAAGTGCCGGCCCTTCTTCAGCGGGTCGGTGCCGGGCATCCCGTACGCCCACACGATCGGCAGCGTGCCGGTGGTGGCCGTATGCCGGAACCAGGCCGTGACGGTGAAGTTCCGGTCGTCGACCCGCAGGGACGGCGAGCAGACGAGACGCAGGTAGTCGTCCTGGCCGTCGAACTCCATGGCCTTGCCGCCGCCACGCGCGCCGAGCGCGGCGCCGCCGTGGATGACGGCGTGGTTGCCGGCCTCGCCGGGAGCCCGCACGCGGGTGTCGGCGGTGCGCGGGCGGCGCAGCTCGGTCGCGGCGGCGTCCATGGCGCCCTCGGTGAAGGCCGTGAAGACGACGTTGCCGTGCGGGATGTTGCCGGCGGTCTCGTACAGGACGCCGATGGAGCCGCTGGACAGCACCGTCAGGTCGGAGTAGCCGGTGCGGGCCGCGGAGACCAGGGTGCCGACGGTCTGCCAGGTCTTCCCCTCGTCGTACGAGGAGCGGACGGCCAGTTCGCGCCGGTCCTCCAGCGGGCTGGGGCCAAGGCGCGAGGGGCCCGAGTAGAGGAGCCGGTCGGGCTTGCCGTCGCGGTCCCGCGCGTGCAGCCGCAGCAGCGAGCCGAACGTCGGAGACGTGTCCAGGTGGGCCACCGGGGTGAAGGGCGCGGCGAAGGTGGCGCCGCCGTCGGCGCTCGTGGTCTCCAGCCGGTGCTCGTTGGTGGTGCAGCGGGTCGGCTCGGAGTTGCGCGCGTTGACGTACACGCCGCCGTCGACGGTCTGGGCGACCGTCAACTCGGCCGGGTACGAGCCGGACTTGCTCACGGGGGTGGTGGTGGCGCCGAGCTGCCAGGTCAGGCCGCCGTCGTCGCTGTAGGACAGGTGGGCGCCCGCGGTCGTGTTGCCCCCCGCCGTGTGGTCGCCGGGAACGATCAGCCGGCCGTGGTGCGGCCCGCGGTCGAGCTGGATGCCGTGACCGGGGCCGGTGGACACCCAGCTCCACCCCGTCGCCTTCAGCTGCGGCAGCTCGACGCTCGGGGACCAGGTCACGCCGTCGTCCGTGCTGTGCACGGCGTGGACGGTGCGGGGGAAGCCGTCGCGCTTGGGCTTGGCCGCGTCACGGTTCCAGTCGCTGCTGGAGAACAGCAGGGTGATCCGGCCGGTCACCGCGTCCACGACCGGGGCGGGGTTGCCGTGCGCGAGCGCGTCGCCCGCGCCGACGACGACCTGGAGGGCCTCCCAGGTCGCACCGCCGTCGAGGGACCGCTTGAGCACGAGGTCGTTGTCGCCGACGTCGTGGCAGCCGGTCGTCGTCAGCCGCGTGCGGCCCTCGGCGAAGGCGAGGAGGACACCCGTCCTGCTGGTGACGAGGGCCGGTATCCGGGTGCAGAAGTAGTTCTCGCGCGCCTTGAACGGCGTGGTGGACACCTGGGTCGTGAGCGACGCCGTGGTGGCGCCCGCGCCGGTCGCCGTGGTCGCGGACGTGGTGGTCGTCGTCGACGCGGCCGCGCGCGACGGCGGCGTGACCGCGAGCACGACCGCGGCCAGGACGGCGAAGGAGAGCGCGCACAGCCACGCGGGCAGCGCGAAGCGGCGAGCGCCCGGTGGACGGCGCTCGGACAGGGGCAGCATGACGGAACACCTCGGTGTGAAGGTGAGGGCGAAGGACGATGGGGCGGCTGGGCCTGGAAGCGGTCGTGCCGCGTTCGTCAGCGGGCCGGTTGCGGCGACCCCCGCGGAGCGGGAGGACACCGCGAACGGGCGACGCGACGGACGCTCGCCTAGGCGTTCGTCCCATCCCCCCGGTGAGATCTCCCGGCCGGGACGCTACCTCATGTGATCACTAGTGCGCAGTCCGCCCCGGTGGTCCGTCCGTGCGGGCTCAATCAGCGGACCTGGCCCAGCCGTTCGCCTCGATCCGCGCCCCGTCCGCAGGCCGCGCCTCGTCGAACACCGGTCGCCCCGCCGCGTCGAGCAGCCGCAGCCCGTCCACGTACACGCCCCGCCCCACGTACCGCTGGTCCGTGCCGTACCGCCAGCGCAGCAGCGCGCCGGGTCCGGGCAGCGGTGCGGACACGGAGTGCCAGACGCGGCCGGACCAGCCGCCGACCGTGCCCGTCGGGTGCTCGGTGCCGGTGCCGGTGCCGGTGCCGCTGTCGGTGGCGAAGGGCACCGGCTGCCAGGTCGTGCCGCCGTCGGCCGAGTGTTCCAGGGCGACCGGGTCGGCGTTCGGCTCGGTGTCCCACCACAGCGCGCACTCCAGGCGTGAGGCGCCCGGCACCTGAGGGAGCGTCAGCGTGGCCGTCGTGGCGCTCGCCATGCCGGAGAACCAGGCGTGGCGGCCCCGGGCGGGGCGGACGGGGACGGCGCGGGCCAGGTGGTTCGCCGCGGCGACCCGGGGCGCCGAGCCGGATCGCCACGAGCGCACCGGGTGGACCGAGTTGCCGAGGACGATCAGGAAGGCGTCGGTCGTCGGGTCGAGGACGAGGCTGGTGCCGGTGAACCCGGTGTGGCCGGCCGTGCGCGGCGTGGCCATCGCGCCCATGTACCAGTGCTGGTAGAGCTCGAAACCGAGGCCGTGCTCGTCGCCGGGGAAGGCCGTGTTGAAGTCGGTGAACATCAGGTCGACGGACTCGGGGGAGAGGATGCGGGCCCTGCCGTACGCCCCGCCGTTGAGGAGGGTACGCGCCAGGATCGCGAGGTCCCAGGCGCGGGAGAACACCCCGGCGTGGCCCGCGACCCCGCCCAGACTGTAGGCGTTCTCGTCGTGTACCTCGCCCCACACCATGCCCCGGTCAAGACCCGACCAGGGACGCCGGGCGTCCTCGGTGGCCGCGATGCCGGGCCGCCACGAGAGCGGTGGGTTGAAACGAGTGCGGTGCATCCCGAGCGGAGCGGTGATCTCGTCGTGGAGCAGGGTGTCGAGACCGCGAGCGGTGATCTCCTCCAGGATCAGCTGGAGCGAGATCAGATTGAGGTCGGAGTAGAGGTACGTGGTTCCCGGCGCGTTCGCCGGGACCTCGTTCCAGAGCAGCCGCAGCTTCCCCTCCCGGGTCGGCTCCCGGTACAGCGGGATCCAGGACCGGAACCCCGACGTGTGCGTCAGCAGTTGACGCACCGTGATGTCCTGCTTCCCGCCGCCCCCGAACTCCGGGAGGTACGCGGTGACCTTCGCCTCCAGCTCAAGAGTCCCGCGCTCGACCTGCTGCACCGCCAGGATCGAGGTGAAGAGCTTCGAGACCGACGCCAGGTCGAAGACGGTGTCCTCGGTCATCGGGAGTTGCTCGCCCGGCGGCAGCTCGACTCCCGTGTCCGTCTTCTCGTCGTACGCGGAGTAGCGGACGGCCGAGCCGATCGGCCGGTGCAGGGCGACGGTCCCGCCGCGCCCGGCGAGCAGCACGGCCCCCGCGTACCAGGGGTGCGTGGGGGAGGGGGCGAGGAAGGCCTCGGCGTCCGTGACCAGCCGGTCCAGGTGGTCCGGGAGCAGCCCGGCCCGCTCGGCCGACCCGCGCCGCAGGGTCGTCCGCCGCGCCGCAGCCCCAGGGCCGGCTGCCGCCGCGGCCCCCGGCAGCGCACCGATCATCACCGCACCTCCCAGTGCCAGTACCCCGCCGCCGAACGCGCGGCGACTCAGGACTCCGTCTCGTGCTGTCGCATCCTCCGTCATGCCCACCCTCTCCCACACCGCGCCGCGACGAAACGTCAACGTGCCGCGCGGTGCGGCGACGAAAGAATCTGACGCAGCATCAGAAAATCTCTTCCCTCCGCCGCGCTGCTGCGGCATCCTGCCGCCCATGAAGACGGAGCTGAGTCGCACACTGGGGATCGAGCACGCCATCTTCGGCTTCACGCCCTTCCCCGCGGTGGCCGCCGCCCTCACCAGAGCCGGCGGATTCGGAGTTCTCGGCGCGGTCCGCTACACCGCGCCCGACGATCTCGCGCGCGACCTCGACTGGATGCAGGAGCACACGGACGGGCTGCCGTACGGCCTCGACGTCGTGATGCCCGCGAAGAAGGTCGAGGCCCCGAAAAACCAAACGCTGAGCGAGGCGGACGTCGAGGCCATGATCCCCGAGGAGCACCGCGCGTTCGTCCGCGCGACCCTCGCCAAACACGGCGTGCCCGAACTCGCCGAGGGCGAGGCCTCCGGGTGGCGCATCACCGGCTGGATGGAGCAGGTCGCCCGCGGCCAGCTCGACGTCGCCTTCGACTACCCCATCAAACTGCTCGCCAACGCCCTCGGCTCCCCGCCCCCGGATGTCGTCGCCCGCGCCCACGACCACGGAGTCCTCGTCGCCGCCCTCGCGGGCAGCGCCCGGCACGCCCGTCACCACGCCGAGGCCGGCATCGACGTCGTCGTCGCCCAGGGGTACGAGGCGGGCGGCCACACCGGCGAGATCGCGTCCATGGTCCTCACCCCCGAGGTCGTCGAGGCGGTGTCCCCGCTGCCCGTGCTCGCCGCGGGAGGCATCGGCAGCGGAGAGCAGATCGCCGCCGGACTCGCCCTCGGCGCCCAAGGCGTCTGGCTCGGCTCGATCTGGCTCACCACCACCGAGGCCGACCTGCACTCGCGCGCCCTGACCGCCAAGCTCCTCGCCGCGGGCTCCGGCGACACGGTCCGCTCCCGCGCGCTGACCGGCAAACCCGCGCGCCAGCTCCGTACCGAGTGGACCGACGCCTGGGACGACCCGGCAGGACCCGGCCCGCTCCCCATGCCGCTCCAGGGACTCCTGGTCGCCGAGGCCGTCTCCCGCATCCAGAAGTACGAGGTCGACCCGCTCCTCGGCACGCCCGTCGGGCAGATCGTCGGCCGCATGAACTCCGAGCGCAGTGTCCAGCAGGTCGTCGACGAGCTCACCCGGGGCTTCGAGAAGGCCGTCGACCGCATCAACCGCATCGCGGGACGGAGCGAGGCATGAGCCAGGCGACCACCGGATTCTGGGCCCAGGCGGCCGCCGACCCCGGCCGTACGGTGCTCGTCACCCCCGACGGCGAGGAGTGGACCGCCGGCCGGCTGCACACCGAGGCCAACCGGCTCGTCCACGGGCTGCGCGCCGCCGGACTCGAACGCGGCGACGCCTTCGCCGTCGTCCTGCCCAACGGCCCCGAATTCTTCACGGCCCATCTCGCCGCCACCCAGGCCGGGTTCTACCTGGTCCCCGTCAACCACCACTTCGTCGGCCCCGAGATCGCCTGGATCGTCGCCGACTCCGGCGCCAAGGTCCTGCTGGCCCACGAGCGGTTCGCCGAGGCGGCGACACTCGCCGCCGACGAGGCCGGGCTCGCCCCCAGCCACCGCTACGCCGTCGGCACGGTCCCCGGCTTCCGCCCGTACGCCGAACTCCTCGACGGCCAGGACGGCTCCGCACCGGCCGACCGCACGCTCGGCTGGGTCATGAACTACACCTCCGGGACCACCGGACGGCCCCGGGGCATCCGCCGCCCGCTGCCCGGCAGGCTCCCCGAGGAGACCCCGCTCGGCGGCTTCCTCGGCATCTTCGGCATCCGGCCCGGTGGCGGCGACGTCCACCTCGTCTGCTCACCGCTCTACCACACCGCCGTCCTCCAGTTCGCCTCCGCCGCCCTGCACATCGGGCATCCGCTCGTCCTCATGGACCGGTGGACGCCGGAGGAGATGCTGCGGCTGATCGACCGGTACGCCTGCACCCACACCCACATGGTCCCCACCCAGTTCCACCGCCTGCTCTCCCTCCCCGAGGAGGTCCGGGACCGGTACGACGTCTCCTCCATGCGCCACGCCATCCACGGCGCCGCGCCCTGCCCCGAGCACGTCAAGCGGGCGATGATCGAGTGGTGGGGCCGGTGCGTCGAGGAGTACTACGCGGCCAGCGAGGGCGGCGGCGCCTTCGCCACCGCCGAGGAGTGGCTGAAGAAGCCCGGCACGGTCGGCAGGGCCTGGCCGATCAGCGAACTCGCCGTCTTCGACGACGACGGGAAGCGGCTGCCGCCCGGCGAAGTGGGCACCGTCTACCTGAAGATGAACACCGGCGGTTTCCAGTACCACAAGGACGAGGCGAAGACGGCGAAGAACCGCATCGGTGACTTCTTCACCGTCGGCGACCTGGGCCTCCTCGACGAGGACGGCTATCTCTTCCTCCGCGACCGCAAGATCGACATGATCATCTCCGGTGGGGTCAACATCTACCCGGCCGAGATCGAGGCCGCGCTCCTCACCCACCCGGCCGTCGCGGACGCCGCCGCCTTCGGCATCCCGCACGCCGACTGGGGCGAGGAGGTCAAGGCGGTCGTCGAGGCGGCCCAGGGGCACGAGCCGGGGCCCGCGCTCGCCGACGAGATCCTGGCCCACTGCGGTGACCGTCTCGCCGGCTTCAAGCGGCCCAAGTCCCTCGACTTCGTCACCGCCATGCCCCGCGACCCCAACGGCAAGCTGTACAAGCGCCGCCTCCGCGACCCGTATTGGGAGGGCCACGACCGCCCGCTCTAGGAGCCGCCCGCCTGCCGGCCGTACGTTCGGGCGCGGCGGGCGGCACGGACGGCGGCGGTCGGGCCGACCCGGGGGACGAGGCGCCGACCCGGCCCCGGGTCGGCGTCCCGTCCCCCCTTAGACTTCGTGCGCGAGGAGGTCTCCCACGGTGACCGCCTTCCCCGTTCGGCACGGAGCTTGAGAGGGACAACACGATGGCGGGTCGCGATCCCTTCGTACTGGACGACCCCGTGGGCGAGTCCCTCCGGGACCGTCATGCCCATCTCGCCCGCAGCGTCGGCAAGGCCGTCACCTATCTGCCGGACGTCTCGACCTTCGCAGCCGTGTCCACCGACCCGGATCCGGCGAGGTGGGCCGACCTCACCGGACTCCTCGGCCGGGGGGAGTTCGCCGACATGTTCAGCTGTCCGGTTCTCCCGCCGTCGGACTGGGAGCCCGTCTTCGTCCTGGAAGGCCGCCAGATGATCCGGCCGGGCGACGGCGCGTCCGGGACTCCGGGAGACGAGACGGACGACGGCGTGGTCGAACTGGGCGTGGACAGCGTGCCCGAGATGATGGACCTCGTCGAACGCACCCGGCCCGGGCCGTTCTGGTCCCGGACCCCCGAACTCGGCACCTACCTCGGCATCCGCGAGAAGGGCACGCTGGTGGCCATGGCCGGCGAGCGGCTCCGGCCGCCGGGATGGACCGAGATCAGCGCGGTCTGCACCGCGCCCGAGGCCCGCGGGCAGGGCCACGCCGCCCGACTGGTCGGCGCGCTCGCGGCACGCATCGAGGCTCGGCGCGAAGGGCCGTTCCTCCACGTCGCCGAGGCGAACACCGGCGCGATCGCCCTCTACGAGAAGCTCGGCTTCGTGACGCGCAGGCACGTGACCTTCCGCGGCTTCCGCACGCCGTAGCCGGCGACCCCGGGCTCGTACGAGGCCGCGTCCTCGCGCGGCCGCCTCGCCACTTCGGCCTTCCGCGGTGTTCGGAGCGCGGCGTCACGGAGAGGACAGTGGACCACCTGGGGGCGTCCCTGCGCGCGGCGGTCGGTGGTGACCCGCCGGCCGCACTCGACGGCCGCCCTTCTCCCGGGGCGTCAGGGATCGGTAGGTTGTGCGGGACTGCCCGGTGGTAGCGGGCGGAACCGCGAGGTGAGGGAGAGACGATGCTGGGACGACGGTTGCTGCAAGTCGGGTTCACGATCGGCGTGGCCACGGCCTCGCTCCTGGGAATGAGTTCGGCGGCCAGCGCGGCCCCGAGCAGCTTCAACACCGCGTCCGTCCACGGCGGCGGGACGGGTGCGGTCGGGGCCCAGGTGCTGGGCGGGATCTCCTGGTACAACCGGTCGGTCACGCTGACGTCGGTCCGCTTCTACATCGCCCCCCGCGAGTGCGCCACCTTCAGCGTCGAGGCCTGGCAGGGCGGCACGCTCGTCGACTACTACGACGTCGGACAACAGTGCTCGTCGTCGGTGGGCCGCTGGATCTCGTACGGCAACATCCAGCTCGACGGCAGCGGGATCTCCGGCGGCATCGCCGAAGTGGTGATCGATGTCTACGACAAGACCCATGTGGGCCACGCGTGGGCGGACTGCCCCCGGTCGGCTTCGTCCTGCTTCAACTACCCGCGCTGACGCATGGAGGTGCCCGATCGCCTGAGAGGTGATCGCGGTACCAGGGGTCGCACCGGCGTGGTACCGGGCGGCCCCGACCTCCGCGCGGCGGTGTCCGGCGGTGGCGATTCCCGCCGAACCGGGTAAAACCCCCGTTTGTGGCAGGATGCGGATCATGAGTTCGAGCACGGCGGCATTGACAAGGCAGTGGACCACCTGGGGGCCGGTGGTGGCGGCGCTTGCGCTGGGCGCGGCGTGGGGGCGTGATCTCCCCGGCTTCGCCGTCGCGCTCATCGCGCTCTGCCTCATCGCCGCCGTCCTCGCGGCGGTCCACCACGCGGAAGTGGTCGCCCACCGCGTCGGCGAACCCTACGGCTCGCTCGTCCTCGCCGTCGCCGTCACCGTCATCGAGGTCGGACTCATCGTCACCCTCATGGCGGGAGGCGGGGAGAAGACGTCGACCTACGCCCGCGACACCGTCTTCGCCGCCGTCATGATCACCTGTAACGGCATCGTCGGCCTGTCCCTCCTCGTCGGCACGCTCCGCACTCGCGTCACGGCCTTCAACGCGGAGGGCTCCGGCGGCGCGCTCGCGACCGTCTGCACCCTCGCCGTGATGACGCTCGTCCTGCCGACCTTCACCACGAGTGAGCCCGGCCCCGAGTTCTCCCCCGCGCAGCTCGCCTTCGCCGCCGTCGCCTCCCTCTGTCTGTACGGCCTGTTCGTCGCCGTGCAGACCATCCGCCACCGCGACTACTTCCTCCCCGTGCCACGGCCGGGCGAGGAGTCGGTGGCCGAGCACGCCGACCCGCCGGGCAAGCGCGAGACCCAGGCCAGCCTCGGCCTGCTCGTCCTCGCCCTCGTCGCCGTCGTCGGCAACGCCAAGCTGGTCTCGCCCACCATCGAGGACGGCGTCGAGTCGGCGGGTCTGCCCAACGCGGTCGTCGGTGTCGTCATCGCCCTGATGGTGCTGGCGCCCGAGACCCTCGCCGCCGTCCGCGCGGCCCGCCGGGACCGCATGCAGACCAGCCTCAACCTCGCCTACGGCTCCGCGATCGCCAGCATCGGCCTGACGATTCCGGCGATCGCGCTCGCCTCGATCTGGCTGTCCGGGCCCCTGGTCCTCGGCCTGGGGCCGGTCCACATGGTCCTGCTCGTCCTCACCGGCGTGGTGAGCGCGCTGACCGTGGTGCCCGGACGGGCCACCCTCCTCCAGGGCGGCGTCCATCTCGTGATCTTCGCCGCCTTCGTCTTCCTGTCGTTCAGCCCCTGAGGGCCTGTTCGGTTCCCGACGGCCCGGTCAGCCCCTGACGACCACCACCCGCAGCGCCGGCGAGCGCAGGATGTCCTTCTCGCAGAACCGGGAGGTCACCCAGCGCTCGCCCGCGTACAGCCGGGTCTGGTCGCTGTAGTGCGGCGACGCCGGGTTCGACGACTGGGAGTACGAGAGCAGGGTGCGGGCCACCGGACACCGGCCCCCGTCCCAGCCCACCGCCTGTACGTGGCTGGTCCCGTGCGCGACCTCCACGTATCCGCCGCCCGCCGCGCTCCACACGGGCTCCGTCTTGTTCCAGACGCCCAGCGACTCGGTCCCGCCGCTCACCGGTAGCCGCTCCCCGTTCCGTACGACGAACTGGTGGGAGCCGAGCGGCGCGTCCAGCGGGATCCCCGCCGCCCGCAGCTCCGCCGCCGCGTCGCGCAGCGCCTTCGCGAAGCCCGGGGCCGCGGTGTTCACCGTGTGCGGGGTACGGACCGGGTCCGCCGCCGAGAACGGCACCTTCCACTGCTCGGCCGAGGGCACCGAGCCGGTGAACTTCCGCCAGAACCGGTCGAAGAACAGCGCGCCCCGGCTCTCCGCGTCCACCGTCCGGTCCCACGCCCGGATCACCCGGCAGGCCTCGGGGTCGTCCGGCAGCGCCGCCGGGCAGGCCGCGGCGACGTCGGCCGCCGCCAGGTCACCGGCCGGAGCCCGGTTGGCGAACTGCTGGCGCTGGAGGTCGGCCACCGTGAGCCGCCCCCGGTCCGCCATCGCCGCCACGTCCTCGACACCGCCCCGGGTGCGCAGCGAGCGCTGGGTCGCGATGGTGCCGAAGACCCGCTCGTAGCCGGTCAGCGGCCGGTCGGCGTTGGTCAGCCAGGCGCTGTCGTTGGAGTTCTCGACGTACGGGGTGTCCCGCAGCACGGGCATCCGCGCCGGACCGAAGACCCCCGGCTGGACCGCGTCCGGGTCCGAGCCGAGCGCGCAGTCGGAGCGCGAGCCGTCGAGCACCGCGACGCCCGAGGCCGGATACGTGGCCCGGCCCAGCGGGGTCGAGCAGCGCTGGGCGAGCTCGTCGGTGATCCGGGGGAGCACCTGTGACTGGCTGAAGTAGGAGTGGCCCGCCGAGTCGGCCGCGATCGTGTTGACCCACGGCAGCCCCTGCGTGCGCCGCAGGGTGTCGGCGATGTCGCGCGTCGAGCGCGCCTTGCCGAAACCGAGCGCGGTGTCGGAGCCGCGCATGTTGGCCGCGTTCGGGTCGTTGAGCGCGTACGCCGTCGTCGCGGTCCACGGCAGCGGGAGCTGCGCACCGAGGCCGCCGACGACGGGCCCGTACCGCGTCCACCACTGGGTACGGGTGACGGGGGCGCCGCCCTTGACCGGCACGGACACCGTGCGGGCCGTCATGCGCTCCGGCTGCCCGTCCACCAGGTAGGAGGTCGGGTCGCCCGGGGCGAGCGTCAGCTGGTGGAGGTTGAGCGGGACTCCGGTGGCGACGGTGTGGCTCCAGGCCACCTTGTCGTTGAAGCCGATGTTGACGACGGTCGTGCCGAGGAGCGAGGCGCCCGAGACGTTCAGCTCGCCCGGGATGGTCTGCTGGGACTGCCAGAAGCGGCGGCCGCCCTGCCAGGGATAGTGCGGGTTGCCCAGGAGCAGCCCGCGCCCGTTGGCCGTCGTGGCCCCGGAGAACGCGACGGCGTTGGAGCCCATGGTGGCGTTCTCCGCGGCGAACAGGGCGCGGGCCGCCTCGGCGGTGCGCGCCGGGTCGGGCGCCTGCTCCTCCGCCGATCGAGCGGACGCGGGCGCGGCGGCGGGCGGCCGGGCCGCGGTGATGCCGTCGACGGCCCGGCCCTGTCCGCCGAGGACCGAGACGGCGAAGCCGCGCCGGGCCACGTCGAGCGCGCTGACCGGGCGGACCCAGTCGGCGCCGGCGCAGGCGGGGTCCGTGATCCGGTTCTTCCGCAGCCAGGCGTTGTAGCCGGCCGCCCACCCGCGCATGAGTTCCTTGAGATCGCCGCTCGGTCCGGCCGGCGCGGGGGTCCGGAGCAGCTCCTCGACCGTCCCGGCGTCCTTCACGCCACGGAAGTACAGATCGCTGGACACGTTGGTGGCGGCCGAGGACAGCGAGCCGTCCGGGGCCGCGTCCGGACCGAAGTACCGGGAGCGTTCTCCGTTCACGGTCAGGAAGCCGTCGGCGAGGACGCAGACCTGGTCGGCGGCCTGCGCCCAGCCCGTGCCGAAGCCCAGGTTCGCGTAGTCCCTCGCCACGATGTGCGGGATGCCGTACTCGGTGTACCGGATGACGGCCGACAGGCCGCGGTCGGACGGCCGGTGGCCCCGGTCCCCGGAGTCGGCCACCGCCGCGCCGGGCAGCGTGGCGGTGACGACGGCGAGGGCCGCGCCGGTGAGTGCCAGGTGTTTCAGGCGGGTGCGGAGGTGCAAGGTGCCTCCCAACGGATGGATGAGCACTGCGGGTTGGACCATGCACGCAGTTGCGTGCCCCCTTGTCAACATCCCGTTCGGTATCCGAGGTCCGCGTAGGTACGGGGTGTCGCCCGGTACTTGACCTTCCGGCCGCTCCGCGCCCAGGATCGCGGCATGGAACGACTCCTCAGCCGCACCGTCGACGGCGTCCTGCGCATGAGCGCCCAGCGCGTCCCGGACCGGATCGCCGTCCGGTACGCCGACCGGACCTGGACGTACGCCGAGCTGGACGCGGCCGTCTCCACCGCGGCCGCCGTCCTGCGGGAGCCGCACCACGGCCTCGGCCTCCCCGAGTCCGCCCGCGTCGCGACCTACGGCCACAACTCGGACGCCTACCTCATCGCGTTCCTCGCCTGCGCGCGGGCCGGGCTGATCCATGTGCCGGTGAACCACCACCTGACAGGCGACGACCTCGCGTACCTCCTGGAGCAGTCGGAGAGCTCGCTCGTCCTCGCCGACCCCGCCCTCGTGGACCGGGTCCCGGCCGGTTTCACGGTCAAGGCCCTCCGGGACGCGCCCGGTTCGCTCCTCGACGCGGTCGCCGTACCGGAGGAGTACGACCCCGACCGCGACGCCCGGGAGGTCGTGCAGCTGCTCTACACCTCGGGCACCACCGCCCTCCCCAAGGGCGCGATGATGACGCACCGCGCGCTCGTCCACGAGTACGCGAGCGCCGTCGAGGCCCTCGACCTGTGCGAGGACGACCGGCCCGTGCACGCGCTGCCGCTCTACCACTCGGCGCAGATGCACGTCTTCCTGCTGCCCTACCTCGCGGTCGGCGCGGAGAACACGATCGTCGACGGCCCCGACCCTGCCGTCCTCTTCGACCTGATCGAGGCGGGCCGCGCCGACAGCTTCTTCGCGCCGCCGACCGTCTGGATCGGCCTCGCCAACCACCCGGAGTTCGCCGGACGGGACCTGTCCGCGCTGCGCAAGGCCTACTACGGGGCCTCGATCATGCCCGTACCGGTCCTCGAACGACTGCGGGCGCGGCTGCCCGGGCTGCGCTTCTCCAACTGCTTCGGCCAGTCCGAGATCGGCCCTCTCGCCACCGTCCTCGGACCCGACGAGCACGAGGGCCGGATGGACTCCTGCGGCCGGCCCGTCCGCCATGTCGAGGCCCGGGTCGTCGACGAGGACGGGAAGGACGTGCCCGACGGCACCGCCGGGGAGATCGTCTACCGCTCACCGCAGTTGTGCGAGGGCTACTGGCGCAAGCCGGAGGAGACCAAGGCGGCCTTCCGGGGCGGCTGGTTCCGCTCGGGCGACCTCGCCGTGCGCGACGCCGAGGGCTTCCTCACCATCGTCGACCGGGTCAAGGACGTCATCAACTCCGGCGGCGTGCTCGTCGCCTCCCGTCAGGTCGAGGACGCCCTCTACACCCACCCGGGCGTCGCCGAGGTGGCCGTGATCGGCCTCCCCGACGAGCGCTGGATCGAGGCGGTCACGGCCGTCGTCGTCCCGCGAGGCGAGGTCACGGAGGCCGAACTCCTCGCGCACGCCCGCGAGAACCTCGCCCACTTCAAGGCCCCGAAGCGCGTCCACTTCACCCCTGAGCTGCCCCGCAACGCGAGCGGCAAGATCCTCAAGCGCGAACTGCGGGACCGCTTCGGCGGGGCGGGGGAGTCCTGACGGGGACCGCCACCTGCCGGGTGGGAGTCCTGACGGGGACCGCCACCTGCCGGGGGGGAGTCCTCACGGGGACCCCCACCCGTCAGGTCCCGTGCCGTCAGGCCTCCCGCTCCCGCAGGTCCACGATCCGCCGGAGCTTGCCCATCGACCGTTCCAGCGTCTCGGGGTCGACCACCTCGACCCCGACCGAGACCCCGATTCCGTCCTTGACCGCCGCCGCGATGGCCCGGGCCGCCTCGGCGCGCTCCTCGCCCGTCGCGCCCGCGCGGGCCTCGGCCCGCACGGTCAGGGCGTCGAGCCGGCCCTCCCGGGTCAGCCGCAGCTGGAAGTGCGGGGCCACCGCCGGCGTGCGGAGCACGATCTCCTCGATCTGGGTGGGGAAGAGGTTCACCCCCCGCAGGATGATCATGTCGTCGCTGCGCCCCGTGACCTTCTCCATCCGCCGGAACACCCGCGCCGTCCCCGGCAGCAGCCGGGTCAGATCGCGCGTCCGGTAGCGGATCACCGGCATGGCCTCCTTGGTGAGCGAGGTGAAGACGAGCTCTCCCTCCTCCCCGTCCGGCAGTACCTCGCCCGTGAACGGATCCACGATCTCCGGGTAGAAGTGGTCCTCCCAGATGTGCAGCCCGTCCTTGGTCTCCACGCACTCCTGCGCCACGCCGGGGCCGATCACCTCCGACAGGCCGTATATGTCGACCGCGTCGATGGCGAACCGTTCCTCGATCTCCTTCCGCATCGCCTCCGTCCACGGCTCGGCGCCGAACACCCCCACCTTCAGGGAGGTCGAGCGCGGGTCCACGCCCTGCCGCTCGAACTCGTCGAGCAGCGTGAGCATGTACGAGGGGGTCACCATGATGATCTCGGGCCGGAAGTCCTGGATGAGCTGCACCTGCCGGGCCGTCATGCCGCCCGAGGCGGGGATCACCGTGCACCCGAGGCGCTCCGCGCCGTAGTGGGCGCCGAGTCCGCCGGTGAACAGGCCGTATCCGTACGCCACATGGACCTTGTGCCCGGGGCGCGCCCCGGCGGCGCGCAGGGAGCGGGCCACCACGTCCGCCCAGGTGTCGAGGTCCCGGTCCGTATAGCCGACGACGGTCGGCCGCCCGGTCGTGCCGCTGGAGGCGTGGACGCGCCGGACCCGGGACTGGTCGACGGCGAACATGCCGAAGGGGTAGTGGTCGCGCAGATCGGACTTGGCGGTGAAGGGGAAGCGGGCGAGGTCCGCGAGCGTACGGCAGTCGTCGGGGGAGAGCCCGGCCGCGTCGAAGGAGTCGCGGTAGAAGGGCACGTTCTCGTACGCGTGCCGCAGGGTCGCGCGCAGTCGCTCCAGCTGGAGCGCCGCCAGCTCCTCGCGCCCGAGCCGTTCGCCGCTGTCGAGCAGTCCCGTCAGATCCGGCATGCGCCGCTCCTTCACCCGTACCGTCGTCCACGCTGTCGTAAAACGGACTACCGATCATTCGGTAGTTCCTCTACGGGTCAGTAAAACCACTGGGGTCGGGGGGTTGGCAAGGGGTGGGGCGTGATCACTCCCACCGGCTGGGCGTTTCGCCCCGGAATCACCCCTTGGGGTGCTTTCGGGTGAATCGAGACGGCCGGGTGGCATCCCGGGGAAAAGTGAACGTCATGTCCACCCAGCTCCCGCTCGACACCGCCGACACCCCCGACACCCCACAGGTCCACTTCTGGGCCGTGCCCGACCTCACCGGCCTCACATTCGACCCGCTGCTCGCCAAGCTGCTGCACGAGGACCCCGTCACCCGGGTCCGGCTGCCGCACGGCGAGGGCCACGCCTGGCTCGTCACCCGCTACGAGGACGTCAAGTTCGTCTCCGTCGACCCCCGGTTCAGCCGCCAGGCCGTCTGGGGGCGCTCGATCACCCGCGTCGCCCCGCACTTCATCCCGATGGAAGGGGCCGTCGGCTTCGCCGACCCGCCGGACCACACCCGGATGCGGCGCGTCGTCGCGCGCGCGTTCAGCGCCCGCGCCCTGCGGGCGCTCCGCGAGCACGCCCAGGAGGTCATGGACCGGCTCCTCGACCGGGTCGAGGAACACGGGGCCCCCGCCGACCTCATGGAACTCGTCAACCGTCCCTTCCCGCTCGCCATGGTCAGCGAACTCATGGGCGTCCCCGAGGGCGACCAGCCGCTCATGGCCCGCTGGTCCGACACGATCATCTCCGCCGGCGCCGGACGGGAGGCCAGCGAGCAGGCCAAGGCCGAGATGGGCCGGTACTTCACCGAACTCGTCGGCCGCAGCCACGGCACCGGCAAGGAGACCCTCGCCGCCGTCCTCGCCGACGCCGTCGACGAGGACACCCTCACCGAGCACGAGGCCGTCGGGCTCGCCGTCCTCATCCAGATCGGCGGCGCCCACGCCGTCCGCAACAACAGCGCCAACATGGTGTACGCGCTGCTCACCCACCCGGAGCACCTCGCCCGGCTGCGCGCCGAACCCGAACTCGTCCCGCAGGCCGTGGACGAGCTCCTCCGCTACATCCCGCACCGCAACGCCGTCGGCCTCTCCCGGATCGCCCTGGAGGACGTCGACGTCGGTGGCGTCACCATCCCGGCAGGAGACCCGGTCTACGTCTCCTACCTGACCGCCAACCGCGACCCGGACGTCTTCCCCGACCCCGAGCGCCTCGACTTCGACCGCGGCTACAACCCGCACGTCGCCTTCGGCCACGGACCGCACTACTGCCCCGGCTCCGCCCTGGCCCGCATCGAGTCGGAGATCCTCCTCGACTCCCTGTGGACCCGCTTCCCGAACCTGCGCCTCGCCGTCCCCGAGGAACAGCTCCGCTGGCAGCGCGGAGCCCTCATCCGGGGCCCCGAGACCCTGCCCGTCACCTGGTGAGAGGAACCGACGCCCCGTGACCGCCACAGCCATCGGACCGGGCGGCGGCCTCGTCGTGCCGCCCGGCCACGGCAAGACCCTCACCACCGCCGCCCAGCACGTCACCTTCAAGGTGACCGGCGAGCACTCCCGTACCGCCTCCACCTTCGAGGTCGTCGTGCCGCCCGGCTTCGACGTCGGCGCCCACGCCCACGGGCACAGCGAGGAGCTCTTCTACGTCCTGGAGGGCGAGCTCGACGTCCTCGCGTTCGAGCCGCTCGTCCGTACCCCGGACAGCTGGCGGGAGTGGGAGTCCGGCTCGGGACAGCGCGCGGTACGGGCCACGCGCGGCACGCTGATCCTCGTGCCGCCGGGCTGCCCGCACGCCTTCGCCAACCCCACCGGGGAGCCCGTCCGGATGCTGTTCCAGGCCTCGCCCCCGCCCGACCACGAGCGGTACTTCGAGGAGCTCATGGACATCCTCGGCTCGGGCGGCGAGGTCGACCACGCCGCGGTCGAACGGCTCCGCGTCCGCTACGACATCGAACAGATCACCCCGCTCCGGCACGACGCGGGGAGGCCGGACGCCCCGGCCTCGTGACCCCACCAGCGGAGCATCAGGGCCCGGCCGTCCGCGACCGAGAGGGTCCGCGACCGTGCCGTCCGCGACCGAGAGGGGCCGCGACTGTGCCGTCCGCGACCGAGAGGGTCCGCGACCGGGCCGCGCGCTCCGGGCTCGTCCGCGAGCGGTCCGGCAGATCGCCCCCCCCTCCCGGCGCCGCGGCCAGGCAAAACCTGTTGCCGGGCGCCGGGCCCGGTGCTGGAGTGACCCGCATGGAACCCCAGCACCTCCGTGATCTCTACGACCGCCAGCTGCGCCGCGAGGCGCGCCCCGACGGGCCCGGCTGCCGCGTCGAGCGCGTCGGTCCCGTCGTCCGGCAGACCGGGCCGGCGCACGCCTGGAACGGCGTCCTCTGGTCCGGCCTCGACGCCGCCGGGGCCGACGCCGCCATCGCCGCGCAGATCGCCCACTACCGCGCCACCGGACTCCCCTTCGAGTGGAAGGTCTACGGACACGACGGCCCCGCGGACCTCGCCGACCGCCTCCTCGCCGCCGGATTCACCGCCGAGGACCCCGAGACCCTCATGGCCGCCGACGCCGCAGCCCTGCCCCAGGACGTGCCGCTCCCCGAGGGCGTCGAGCTCCACGCGGTCACCGACGAGGCCGGGGTACGCCAGGTCGTCGAGGTCCACGAACGCGCCTTCGGCACCGACAGCTCCCACATCGGCCGCCGGCTCCTCGACCGGCTCGCCGCCGACCCGGACACGGTCACCGCGGTCGTCGCCGTCGCGGCCGGCGAACCCGTCAGCGCGGCCCGCCTGGAACTCTGCCCGGGCACCGACTTCGCCGGACTCTGGGGCGGCGGCACCGTCGAGGCCTGGCGGGGCCGCGGCCTCTACCGCGCGCTCGTCGCGCACCGGGTCCGCATCGCCGCGGCCCGCGGCCACCGCTACGTCCAGGTCGACGCGGCGGACACGAGCCGCCCCATCCTCCAGCGCCTGGGCTTCCTGACGCTCTCCACGACGACCCCGTACACGTACGCCCCCTGAGGCCACGCGCGGCTCCGGTCAGCCGTGCCACACACCGGTCACGGCGGTCCTCCTGACGAAGTCCGTGAAGTCGCGGGGCTCGCGGCCGAGCGCCTGCCGGACGCCGTCGGAGAGGTGGGCGAAGTGGCCGTCGTCGATCCAGCCGAAGAGCAGGTTCAGCATGGCGGCGAACTCCCCGGGCAAGCCCCGCCCCGTGGCGTACAGCGTGAAGTCGGCCTGCGAGACGGGACGGTAGGCGATGTCCCGGCCCGTCGCCCGAGCGATCTCGTCGCTCAGCCCGCCCAGGCCCAGCAGCCGCGGTCCGGACAGCTCGTACGCCTTCCCCGCGTGGCCGGCCCCGGTCAGGGCCGCCACGGCGACATCGGCGACGTCCTCGAGATCGACGAACGGCTCGACGCCGTCCCCGGTCGGCAGCACGACCTCGCCTTCGACGAGCTGCCCCCGGAAGAACCCCTCCTCGCTGAAGTTCTGCATGAACCACGCCGGCTTGAGGATCGTCCACTCCGCGCCGGACTCCCGCACCGCGCGCTCGCAGGGGAGCTTCTCCTCGCCTTCGGACGCCAGCCAGTCGCGGTGGGACAACAGCACGAGCCGCTCGACACCGCCCGCCGCGGCGAGCTTGCCGAACGCGCTCATCGAGGCCGCGGCGTCGTCGCGCTGCGAGTCGATCAGATAGGCCGCGCCGACGCCTTCGAGCACCGGCTCCCAGGTGTTCTCGTCGGTCCAGTCGAAGCGGGCGGGCCCGTCGCCCCGCCGGGAGGCCACCCGCACCTCGTGACCGCGCGACCGAAGGCGGGAGACCACACGGCGTCCCGCCTTGCCCGTACCGCCGAGGACCAGAATCGGTCGTGTCTTGATCATCATGTGATCAGTCAACCGGAGCGCCGCTGAGTCACGGAATGGCCTCCACGCTCACCTCGATGTCTCAGCGTCTAAGATCGCCGAGTGGATCCCCTGGCGAGCCTCCTGTACGAAGTGCGGTCCGACGGCGCCCTGTTCAGCCGGAACATCGTGGCCCCGCCCTGGGCGGTCCGCTTCACCGCCGGGACACCGCTCGCCGTCGTCACGATGCTGCGCGGCACGGGCTGGGTCGTCCCCGGCGACGCCGCGCCCGTCGCCCTCGGCCGCGGCGACGTGGCCGTCGTGTCCGGGACGGAGCCCTTCACGGTCGCCGACGACGACCGGGCGGACACACAGCCCTTCTACGTCGTCCACCCCGACGGTTGCACGACGGGCGACGGCGAGTCCGTCGGCGACGACGTCATCCTCGGCCTCCGCACCTGCGGGAACGGCCACGGCGGCTCGACCGTGCTGCTCACGGGCAGCTACCAGGTCGACGGCCGCGTCTCCGAACGGCTACTGAGGGGGCTGCCCCGGGTGCTCGTGGTCCGCCACGACGGCACGCTCGGCCCGATCCTGGACCTCACCGACAGGGAGATCGACCGTGACGACGCGGGACAACAGGCCGTGCTCGACCGGCTCCTGGACCTGTTGCTGCTGGCCACGCTGCGGGAGTGGTTCTCCCGCCCGGAGGCCGACCCGCCCGCGTGGTACCGGGCGCTCGGCGACCCCGTCGTGGGCAGAGCGCTGCGGTTGATCCACGACCGGCCCGCGCGTCCGTGGACCGTCACCGCCCTCGCCGAGGAGACCGGCGTGTCGCGCGCCACCCTCGCCCGTCGCTTCAGCGACCTCGTGGGCGAACCCCCCATGGCCTACCTGACGGGCTGGCGCCTCGCCCTCGCCGCCGACCTGCTGGCGCGCACCGACGCCACCGTGGACGCGATCGCCCGCCAGGTCGGCTACCGAAGCGCCTTCGGACTGAGCGTGGCCTTCAAGCGCGTCTACGGAACCCGCCCCAGCCGGCACCGCGCGGGGTCCGCCCGCACGGACGTCCCGGGCGGGGCGGCCGCCCGCGAGGCCTTGGCCGGCGGAAGCCGCGGGTGACGCACGGCGGAAGGGTCGGTCATACTGACCCGCGGCTTTCAACGGGGGCGTGCGGTACAGGGGGTGGAGCGTGGACGGCATGAACCTGCCGGAGCGCATCGGCGACTACGCCGTGGAGCGTGAGCTGGGCGCGGGCGGCATGGGGACGGTGTACCTGGCACGGTCGCGGGGCGGACGTACCGTGGCGGTCAAGGTGGCCCGCCCCGAGCTGGCCGCCGATCCGCATTTCCGAGCCCGGTTCCGCGCCGAGGTCGACGCAGCGCGCAGGGTCGGCGGGTTCCATACGGCGCAGGTCGTCGACGCCGACCCCGACGCGCCGGCGCCCTGGCTGGCGACCGCCTACATCGCGGGGCCGACGCTGTCCGGTCTGCTCGCCGAACGCGGTCCGATGGACGACGCCCGACTACGGCTGCTCGGCGCGGCGTTGGCGGAGGCGCTACAGGCCATTCACGACTGCGGCCTGATTCACCGTGACCTCAAGCCGGGCAACATCATCATGGCCGACGACGGCCCGCAGGTGCTCGACTTCGGTATCGCCCGGGCCTTGGAGTCGACCCGGCTCACCTTCACCGGAGCGGCCTTCGGCACCCCTGGATTCCTGGCCCCCGAGCAGGCTCAGGGGCTCGAAGTCGGAGGCTCCGCCGATGTGTTCGCGCTGGGCGCGGTGCTGGTCGCGGCGGCCGGTGGGCACGCGTTCGGGGAGGGCACCCCGATGGTGCTGATGTACCGGGCGGTGCACGAGCCGGCAGATCTCTCCGCCCTGCCTGAAGGCGTGCGTCCGGTGGTCGCCGCCTGCCTGGCCAAGGATCCGGCACAGAGGCCGACCCCGAAAAGGCTGTTGGACCTGCTGGCCCCGGACACGGCTCCGGAGGCCGCTCCGGAGCCCGCGCCGGACGAGGCTGCCCACCCGCCGACCCTGCCCTCCGTGCTCTCGGCGCCGACGTCGACCGCGGGGCCGGCTGCCCCACGGACAGGCGGGGACATCGCGCACGCCGCGACCGTGGCCGCCGTGCCCCAGCCCGTCCTGAGCCCTGAGACGAAGACCGCTCCGCCGGGGAAGAAGCGCACCGGACCGATCGCCGCGGGTGTGGCCGGAGCCCTGATCGTGCTCGGCGGCGCGGCGTACGGCGTCTACGCCTCCGGGGCCTCGGATGAAACCTTCCCCAAGGCCACGCACGAGCTCGTCCTTTCCGAGTCGATAGCGGAGGGCGCGTACGGGTGGAACATCGAGTACCGTCTCCGCCCGGACCCGGAACCGAACAACGAAAGCCAGCGGGATTCCACGCACTTCTCCGCCGATTACACCGTCACCAGCACCGGTATCGCCAACGCCGCCGCGTTCCGCACGGTGAGGGTCTACGGCTCTTCCGGTCGGTACAAGAACCCGGAAGGGCATCGAGACGCCCTGATCAGAGCCATGACCGTCACGGGCAAGGAGAACGTCTCCGATCCGCCCAGAACGATCCGCGTTCCCGGCTCGGACGTCGATTTCCGCTGCGCGACGGTGGACCAGCAGACCGTATGCGGCTGGGGCGACGACAACACCACCGTAGCGATCGCGTTCACCCCGACCGCCGCACTCGAAGCGGCCGCGGCGGAGACCCGCAAGATACGTGACGACATACGCAGGCCGATCGCACAGGAACCCTGACGGCACCCTGCGCGCGGACACGGCGCACGCGTCCCGCGAGAACCCTCAGACCGCGACGGAGAGCAGGTCCACCACGAAGACGAGTGTCGAGCCCGCCGGGATCAACGGCGAGGGTGACTGGTTGCCGTAGCCGAGGCGCGGGGGAACGATGATCTCTCGCCGGCCGCCGACCTTCATCCCTCTGACCCCGCGGTCCCAGCCCTTGATGACCTTGCCACCGCCCACGGCGAACTTGAACGTCTGGCCCCGGTCCCAGGAGGCGTCGAATTCCTTCCCGGACTCGAAGGTGACCCCGACGTAGTGAACCTGGACGACCCTGCCCGGCTTCGCCTCAAGCCCGTCCCCGACGACGAGGTCGCGGATGGTCAGCTCGGTGGGAGCGTCACCCTCCGGAAGGTCGATCTCGGGCTTCGTCAGTTCGCTCATCGCCGCCTCATTCGCTTTCCGCCGGAAGCCCTCGTACGGGCTGGCCAGGCGCATGGTCACTCCACGCAGTAGATCATCATGCTGCCGCGAACGCTGATCTCCTGGGCGAGGCCCTCCTCCCCGGTGCTCGCCGCCGGGTTCCTCGAACCGCACGTGGACCGGACCTTCGCCCTCGACGAGACCGTCGCGGCGCACCTGTCAGGGCGTCCAGTGCGCGGGGCGTTCGAAGCCCGCGGGGAGGCGCGTCGTCGCGTTCCCGCGCGCCGCGTTCAGCTGCGGCTGCGTGAGGAAGAGCGCGCCGGTCAGATCCGCACCCGACAGGTCGGCGTCCCGCAGGTCCACGCCGATGAGATCGGCGAGCGTCAGATCGGCCCCGGTCAGGTCGGCGGCGATCAGGAGCGCCCCGCGCAGATCCGCGCCCCGCAGCTTCGCCCCGCGCAGCCGCTTGCCGATCAGGTCGGCCCCCCGACGGCTCTTCGGCTTGCCGCCGGCCGTCGCCCGGACGAGCTCGCTCGCCCGCAGGAGCAGCGGGTTCACGTCGGCCCGCACGGGCGCCACGTCGAGCTTCTCCAGCGCGTCGGGCGTTCCCCCGGTCAGTTCCTCGACCCGGGCGAGCGCCGCGCGCAGCTCCGCGTGGAGCGGCCGGGCGGCGGGCAGGGCCAGGGCCTCGGTGAGGTAGCGCAGCAGCTCGTGGAGCTGGCGTACGACCGGGAAGACCTCGTACATCTGACGCGCGGTCTCCGGCGCCTCGCGCCACGACACGCCGCCGAACGTCACCTGGGAGACCCGCTGCCCCGCGCCGAAGCAGTCGTACACCGTGCAGCCCTGGAAACCGCTGGGCCGCAGCCGCGTGTGGATCCCGCAGCGGAAGTCCTCCCGCAGATTGCGGCAGGGCTCACCGGACGACTTGTTCACGGCGAAGTCGGCCGACTTCGCGAACGGCAGCGCCACGCAGCACAGCCCGAAGCAGTTGGCGCAGTCGCCGCGGAGCGCGGATTCCCGGGTCTCGGGCACGGTGGAACGGTTCCTTCGCATGTCGGGGACGTCCGCCCACCGTATCGCGCCCCCCAGAGGGAGCCTCCCGCCGCTCGTTCCGCCGGTCTTGCAGCCGTCGGCGAAATCCGTTGCGAAGATCGACAACGGGCCGTGATGATCGGCGGCATGCCCACCTTCACGTCGTACGACGGCACCGAACTCGCCTACCGGACGCAGGGGGAGGGGGAGCCGCTGATCTGTCTGCCGGGCGGTCCCATGCGCGACGCCGCCTACCTCGGCGACCTCGGCGGACTCGCCGCCCACCGTACCCTGGTCGTGCTCGACTCCCGCGGCACCGGAGCGAGCGCCGAGCCCGCCGATCCCGGCACGTACCGCTGCGACCGCCAGGTCGGCGACGTCGAAGCCCTCCGCGCCCACCTCGGCCTGGAGCGGATCGACCTCCTCGGCCACTCCGCCGCCGGAAACCTGGCCACCCTGTATGCCGCCGCCCACCCCGAGCGCATCCGCTCCCTCGTCCTCGTCACCTCCAGCGGATGGGCGCTCGGACTCGGCACCACCGACGAGGAGTGGGACGAGGCCGTCAAGGTCTTCGCCGACCGGCCGTGGTACGCGGAGGCCCGGGCCGGGCTCGCCACGATCGGCCCCGACACCCCGCTGCCGCGCGTCCTGGAGATCGTGGCGCCCTTCGCCTACGGCCGCTGGGACGAGGCCGCCCAGGAGCACGCGGCGGCTGCGGAACGGGAGATCCGCTGGGAGGCCGCCTCCGTCTACCACGGCGAAGGCGCCTACGACCCGGAAGTCACCCGTCGCGCGCTCACCGCGCTCACGGCGCCGGTGCTGATCCTGGCGGGGGAGTACGACGCCGGCCCCACACCGGCCAGGGCGGCCGAGACCGCGGCCTGCTTCCCCGACGCCGAACTCGTCGTCCAGCCCGGCGCCGGACACTTCCCCTGGGTGGACGACGCGGACGCCTTCGTCCGACCGATCGCCGCCTTCCTCGACCCGGAGGTCCGCACGGTCACCGTGGACGGCGTCCGCCTCGCCTACCGGGTGCGCGGCCCCGAGGACGCCCCGCCCGTCGTCCTGGTCCACGGCCGAGGCGAGAACGGCACCGACTGGCACGGCGTCACCGATGAACTCGCCGCCGACCACCGGGTGTACGCGCTCGACCAGCGCGGCCACGGGCTGAGCGACCACCCGGGCCGCTACGGCTTCGAGGACCTACGCGACGAACTCGGCGGGTTCCTGCGCGCCCTCGGGCTCGCCGGGGCGACCGTCGTCGCCCACTCGATGGGCGGCGCGGCCGCGTACCTCCTCGCCCAGCGGGAACCCGGCCTGATCGGCCGCCTCGTCCTGGAGGAGGCACCCGCCTTCTTCCCGCTCGACCCCGCGCGCCCGGTGGCCGAGCGCCCCGACGGCCCGCTCGCCTTCGACTGGGGGGTCGTCACGACCACCGACGCCCAGCTGAACACCCCCGACCCCGCCTGGCGCGAGGGCCTCACCGCGATCACGGCCCCCACCCTCGTACTCGCCGGAGGCCCGTCCAGCCATGTGCCCCAGGAGCACCTGACCTGGCTCACCGAGCGCATTCCCGGTGCCCGCCTGGTCACGATCGACGCCGGGCATCTGATCCACGCATCCCGGCCGGACGAATTCCTCGGCGCGATCCGGGAGTTCGGGCTGTAGGGAGCCAGGTGCGAAGCCGTCCTCGCGGCCGCATACCCTCTCTGCTGGTCAGCCCGGCCACGGGCGGTTCGACGGAGGAGTGTGCATGCGGCGGCGAGGAGTGGGCGGCGGGCTGAGAGCCGCGTCCTGGATACTGACACCCCTCGGGCTCGTGCTGGCGCTGGGAGGTATCGGGTACTTCTTCGGGAACTTCCAGGGGGTCACCGTCATGAGCCAGGCGATGGAGCCCACGTACCACCAGGGCGATCGGCTGGTCGCCGAGCGCATCGACCCCGGGGAGGTACGCAGGGGTGATGTCGTCCTCGTCCACGTGCCCGAGCGCTATCAAGGCGGGCCGGTCCTGCAGAGGGTCATCGGCGTGGGCGGCGATCACGTGGTGTGCGACGGAGACCGGATCACGGTGAACGGGCAGCCGGTCGACGAGCCGTATGTGATGCGCGGCGAAGTGAACGCGGCGACCGAGTCGTACGACGTGCGGGTGCCGGACGGACGGCTGTTCCTGCTGGGCGACCACCGGGGGAACTCGAACGACTCGCGGTTCTTCCTCGACGAGCAGTCGGGCAGCGTCGCGGCCTCCGGAGTGCTCGGCCGGGTGCGGCAGGGGATCGCTGTACCGGCGGTGTCGCTGGCGACCGGGGTCCTCGGGCTCGTGCTGACTCTGGTCGGGATCGGTCTGGGGATCGGGGGGTACGTGGCCGGGCGGAGCGCTCGACGGCCTCTCGCGCCGGTGTCGCCGCGGCCCGCGGCCTGAGACCCGGTCGTCCGCGGCCGGTCGTTCGAGGAGGGAGCGTGGAGGTTCTCCCCGTCCGATGATCTCTCAACAGGGGTTCGTGGTAGGACTGTTTCGGCCAGTCGAAGCGACTGGCCGGGGGAACGTTTCCACGGACGGGGGATCACAACGTGGCGGTCACGGTTCCGGACTGGGCGGACACTCTTCTCGATCTGATCGGGGTGGCGTGGCCGAACGTCGACGAGGACGCGTATCGCGAGATGGCGGACGCGCTCAGGGAGTTCGCGGAGGATCTGGAGGACGACGGTCAGCTCGCGAACAATCATTTCGAGCGGTTGTTGTCGTCGGGTGAGGGCGAGGCGCTCGACGCGCTGAACGAGCACTGGGCGAAGATCAAGACCAAGCATCTGAAGGACATCTCGGGTGCGGCGCGGACGGTCGCGGGGGGTCTGGACACGGCGGCGGGTGCGATCGAGGGGATGAAGCTCGCGGCGCTCGTCCAGCTGGGCTACCTGGCGGCCGAGGCCGGTATCGCGATCTCCTTGATTCCGGTGACGGGTGGGCTGTCGGCGCTGATCGGCGCGGCGGCGATGCGGGCCACGCAGGAGGTGATCAAGCGGCTGATCAAGGAGTGCGTGGAGGAGGCCGTCGGTTACGTCGTGGCGGCGATGACCGAGCCTGCGGTGGCGGCGCTTGAGGGCATGGCGGCGGATCTGGTGGTCCAGCTGGGCGCGGTGGCGATCGGTCTGCAGGACGGGGTGGACCTCGACCAGACGAAGGACGCCGGGCAGGACGGTTTCAAGGAGGGCGTCCAGTCGGGCAAGGAGTCGTTGAACCTGGCGTCGGCCGGCGGCGGTGGCTCGAAGGGTGGGGGGCTGAAGAACCTGCACATCGAGCATGCCGAGCACACCCATGCCTCCACCCAGCTGAACACCGTCAGCGCGGGGATCCATGGCAAGACGGCGGGCAAGCTTACGAAGGCGAAGACGGCGCACGGCCGGACGCGGGGCCGTGACTCGATCGCCGACGCGATCGATCCGATCGCGGACAAGGCGCTGGAAGCGCTGACCAAGGCTGCGAAGAACATGGGCGACCATGTCGGCCAGACGTTGCCCAAGGCCGTCAAGCAGATCTCCGTCGACCACAAGAACACGGACGACAACCTCCGCGACCGTTTCGCCCGCCAGCGCAAGGGCGACCACGACAACGACGGGAACGGCAAGGGGAACGGTTCGCCGCGCAGGGACGCCGGTGACGACGTCCGGACGAGGCCCAACTCCGTCACCGACGCCAAGGACGACCCGCGCACCCACGGCGTCTCCCTCGACAAGACGGTCTGCAAGAACGACCCCGTCGACGTCGCCACGGGCAAGATGCTGCTGCCCCAGACGGACCTCACCCTGCCCGGCGTCCTGCCGCTCGTCCTGCGCCGCACGCACGTCTCGACGTATCGCTACGGCCAGTGGTTCGGCCGCAGTTGGGCCTCCACCCTGGACGAGCGGATCGAGGTCGACGCGTCGGGCGGCGGCGCCATCTGGACACGCGAGGACGGCGCGGTCCTGGTCTTCCCCCGACTGCCCCGCCCGAGCGACGACCGGGTCATGCCCCTCGAGGGCGACCGCCTGCCGCTCCTCCACGGCGGTGCGGCCGGCGACGAGACCTCGTACGAGATCCACGATCCGCACAGCGGCCAGATCCGCGTCTACACCGGCAGCCCCTACCGCAGCTCCACCGCCTACTGGCTGTCCGCCATCGAGGACCGCAACGGCAACCGGATCGGGTTCTCGCGCCGCTCCGACGGCGCGCCGACGGCCGTCTCGCACTCGGGCGGCTACGTCCTCCAGATAACCGCCGACGCCTCGCGCGTCACCGGCCTCGCCGTCCGCGGAACCGGAGAGCCGGCGGCCGTCGTGGGCTACAGCTACTCCCCGTCGGGCGATCTCACCCGGCTGACCGGCCCCGAAGGCCCCGCCGGCCCGGCCATGACCTTCACCTACGACGGCGACAGCAGGATCACGTCGTGGACCGACCGCAACGACACCACGTTCCGGTACGTCTACGACGCCGAAGGCCGGGTCTCCGGCACCGTGGGCCCCGACGGCATCCTCTCCTCTCGGTTCGCCTACGACGTCCACCCCGACACCGGCCACCGCATCACGCGGTACACCGACTCCACGGGCGCCACCACCACCCTCGTCCTCAACGACCGTCTCCAGGTCGTGGCCGAAGCCGACCCCCTCGGCCACACCACCCACCTCACCTGGGACGCGTACGACCGCCCGCTGAGCCGCACCGACCCGCTCGGCCACACCACCGAACTCACCTGGGACGAGGAGGGGAACCTCGTCGAGGTCCGGCTGCCCGACGGGAGCACGGCGACGGCCCGCTACGACGAGCGCAACCTGCCGCTGGAGGTGATCGCCGCCGACGGCACGCCCTGGCGGCAGACCTTCGACGACCTCGGCAACTGCACGTCCACCGAGGGCCCGGACGGCTCGGTCACGCACTTCACCCACGGACCCACGGGCGCCGTCGCCTCCGTCAGGGACCCCCTGGGCGCCACCCTCCGCATCCGCTCCGACCGTGCCGGACTCCCGCTGGAGATCACCGGATCCGACGGCGGGGTGGCCACGGTGGAGCGCGACCACCGGGGCCGGCCCCTCGTGATCACCGATCCGTCCGGCGGACGCGAGGAGTTCGCCTGGGACCACGACGACCGGCTGAGGAACCGGACCGCCGCCGACGGGTCGCGGGAATCCTGGACCTGGGACCCGGAAGGCAACTGCCTGGCGTACACGGACGCCGCCGGCGGCGTCTGGACCACCGAGTACGGCCCCTTCGACAAGCCGCTCGCGCGCCTCGCGCCGGACGGCGCCCGCCACGAACTGCGCTACGACACCGAACTGCGGCTGCTCGGGGTGACCAACCCGCTCGGCCAGGACTGGCAGTACCGCTACGACGCGGCCGGGCGACTGGAAGCGGAGACCGACTTCGACGGCCGGGAGCTCACCTACGGCTACGACGCCGCGAACCGGCTGACCACCCGCACCACCCCCCTCGGCCGGAGCGTCACCTACACCTGGGACGCCATGGAACGCCTGGTGGCGCGCGACGCCGACGGCGCCGTGACCCAGTACGCCTACGACCGCTCCGGCGCCCTCGTCGAAGCCCGCACCGCCACCTCCACCCTCACCGTCGAACGGGACGCGCTCGGCCGTCCCCTCGCCGAGACCGTGGACGGCCGCACCCTCCGCCACACCTACGACACGGCGGGACGCCGTGTCGCGCGCACCACCCCCACCGGCGCGGTCAGTCACCTCGCGTACAACGCGGCGGGAGACCGGGTCTCCCTCTCCACCGACGGGCACGCGCTCACCTTCACCCACGACCCCCTCGGCCGCGAACTCACCCGCAGCTGGGGCGCCCCGGGGACGGCCACCACGCTCACCACCGACTGGGACCGGATCGGCCGGCCGGTAGGCCAGACGCTGTCCGCGTCCGGTTCACCGGAGCCGGTAAGGGCCCGCGACTACTCCTACCGCGCCGACGGCTACCCCGTCACGCTGGGCGAGACCACGGGGAGCCGGGCACGCCGGGACAAGCGCATCACCCTCGACCCCGTGGGCCGGCCGCTGTCCGTCGAGGCACCCGACTGGGTGGAGCGGTACGCGTACGACGCCGCCGGCAACCAGACCTCGGCCGAATGGCCCGAGGCGGCGGGACACGCCGAGGCGCGCGGCCCGCGCCGGTACGAGGGCGCGCACCTCGTCTCCGCGGGCGGCGTCCACTACGAGCACGACGCCGCCGGCCGGGTCGTCCTGCGCCGCCGCACCCGCCTCTCCCGCAAGCCCGACGTGTGGCGGTACGCCTACGACGCCGAGGACCGCCTCGTCGCGTGCACCACGCCCGACGGCACCCTGTGGACCTACACCTACGACCCGCTGGGCCGCCGCAGTGCCAAACACCGGATGGCCGCCGACGGCACCACCGTCGTCGAGACGATCCGCTTCACCTGGGACGGCCCGCTCCTCGTCGAGCAGTACGACGAGACCGCCGGCACCATCCTCACCTGGGAGTACGAGGGGCACCGGCCGCTGGTCCAGTACGAACGCAGGCCGCTCGACGACGACGAGGTCGACGCGCGCTTCTTCGCCGTCGTCACCGACCTGGTCGGCACCCCCACCGAACTGGTCTCCCCCGAAGGGGACACGGCCTGGCGCAGCCGGTCCACCACCTGGGGCGCCACCGGGTGGAACACGGCGGCCACCGCGTACACCCCGCTGCGCTTCCCCGGGCAGTACGCCGATCCCGAGACCGGGCTCCACTCCAGCTACTTCCGGCACTACGACCCCGACACCGCGCGCTTCACGAGCCCCGACCCGCTGGGCCTCGCCCCGGCGCCCAACCCCTCGACCTACGTGGTCAACCCGTGGGTGTGGACCGACCCGCTGGGCCTGGCGCCCAAGCGGTGCCAGATGGATGCCTACGACTGGGACGGATCGATCCGGTACGGACGGCTCGACCACCTGGGCCGGCCCACCGGCGTCTACGCCTGCCTGCGGCCCGACATCATCGACGCGAAGAAGGGCACGGAGGCGGGCAAGCTCAAACCGCCGGGCTGGCGCGGCGACGGCACCGCCTTCAACGAGGCCCGCGGCCATCTCCTCGCCGACCGGCTCGGCGGTGCGGGCAAGGGACGACTCGGCTGGCACAACCTCGTCACGCAGACCCAGACCCCGACCAACTCGCCCGACCAGCGCGACCAGGTGGAGCAGGTCATCTTCGACCAGGTCACGAAGAACAAGGAAGTCGTGCAATACCACATCAAGCCGATCTACGAAGGGACCAACCCGATCCCGATCCGGCTGGAGTTCACGGCGTTCGGCAACAAGGGCTTCTCCTTCACCCACAGTCTGGAGAACCCGGCCGCGGGCGTCCGCACCGCCGTCCCCGGCCTGTAGCCGCCCGGCTTCCGGCCGCCGGCCGATAGCATCGAAGCCGAACCGCCCCTGGAGGATCCGCGCATGACCCGCACCACGCCCCCGCGCCCCGTCGACATCGAAGCGGTCTTCCCCGCCCTCGCCGCGTACCGGCGGACGGCGACACGGCTGCACCCCCGGCAGGGCACGGCGAAGCCGGAGGAGAGCTCGGTGGCGGGGCCGCTGCTGTGGCCGGCCGACGAACCGTGGCCGGTGTGCACCGCCGTGCACCCGAAGGGCACGGGGCACCTGCTGTCCGACGTACGGGCCCGCCGGCGCATCCAGGACGAGGCCCGGGGGCGGGACTTCACCGACGAGGAGCGGCGGCTCCTCGACGGGATGACCCGGGGGACCCACGCCCCGGACCTCCGCGACGAGGACCCGCTGCCCATGCTGGCCGTCGCCCAGCTCTACGCCCGGGACGTACCGGACCTCGCCGGCCCCGAAGGACACGACCTGCTCCAGGTGTTCTGGTGCCCCTTCGAGGTCCACGGCCCGGAGCGGACCATCGACGTGGAGCTGAGGTGGCGGCGCTCCGCCGACGTCGGCGCGGTCCTCGCCCCGCAGCCCGAACCGCCGGTCGCGGGCCGCGAGGAGTGCGTCCCCACGTCCTGCGTCGTCCACCCGGAGCAGGTCGTCGAGCACGAGTACCTCGGGCTGCTCGGCGATGACCTCCAGGAGGAGATCGCCGAGTGGGAGGAGGGCCTCCTCGACGAGGAGGACGACGAGGAGGAGGACGCGTACGACTCGTCCTCACCCGCGAACTACGCGACGTACGAGGAGTACGAGGCCGCCATGGCAGCCGCCCGCGCGCAGGAGCCCGAGGAGATCGACTACATGAGCGACCTCTCGATCGCCCCGGGCTGGAAGACCGGCGGCTTCGCCTCCTGGCACCTGACCGACCCCAGGCCGGTGGACTGCCCCGCGTGCGGGACGGCGATGCCGCCGCTGCTCACCGTCGCCACCGTGGAGTGCGACGGCGCCTCGCGGAGCTGGCTCCCGGTCGAGGACCGTGACGCGGCGGACGACCCGCGGGTGATCGACCCGGTCGGCGTGTACCTGGGACGCGGCCTCATGCGCGTCCACACCTGCCCGACCGACCCGACCCACCCGCACCGGCTCAGCTTCCAGTGACGGGCGTTGCCGCGTCCGCGTCCACGGCCACCGAACGGGCCCAGCGGTAGTCCGCCTTGCCGCTCGGGGAGCGCTGGATGCGGTCGGTGAGGACCAGCTGGCGGGGAACCTTGTAGCCCGCCAGGCGCGCGCGGCAGTGGTTCTGCACCGCTTCCAGGTCCAGGGGCGGCGCGTCCGCGCGGAGCTGGACGACCGCGGCGACGTGGTTGCCCCAGCGGGCGTCGGGGACTCCGGCGACCAGGGCGTCGTACACGTCGGGGTGGGACTTCAGAGCCTGCTCCACCTCCTCCGGGTAGACCTTCTCGCCGCCCGTGTTGATGCACTGCGAGCCGCGCCCGAGGACGGTGACGACGCCGTGCTCGTCGACGGTCGCCATGTCGCCGAGGAGCACCCACCGCACGCCGTCCTTCTCGAAGAAGGTCTCGGCGGTCTTGGCCGGGTCGTTGTAGTAGCCGAGCGGGACGTGGCCGCGCTGGGCCAGGCGGCCCGTCTCGCCCGTCGCGACCGGCTCGCGGGTCGCCGGGTCGACGACCTGGGTGCGTTCGTTGACATGGAGCCGGAAGCCCTTGTCCGGGCCGGAGTCGTCCGTCGCACGGCCGTTGGAACCGGACTCGGTGGAGCCGAAGTTGTTGAGCAACAGCACGTTCGGCATGAGCTCCTGGAGCTGAACCCGCACCGTGTCGGACATGATCGCCCCGGAGGACGAGAGGCTGAAGAGCGCCGAGAGGTCCGTGCCCTTGAGCGGTCCGCGCAGGGCGTCGACGAGCGGGCGCAGCATCGCGTCGCCCACCAGGGAGATGCTGGAGACCTTCTCCTTCTCCAGGGTGCGCAGGACCTCCTCCGGCACGTACTTGCGGTGGAGGGCGACCCGCTGGCCGTAGTTGAAGGCGATGAACGCCGTCAGCGTGGAAGTGCCGTGCATCAGCGGCGGCGCCGGGAAGAAGGTGATGCCGGGACGGCCGGCCGCGACCCGCTCGGCCAGCTCCTCGGGGCGCTTCACGGGCTCGCCGGAGGGCTCGCCGCCGAACAGGCCCGCGAAGAACAGGTCCTCCTGGCGCCACAGGACGCCCTTCGGCATCCCGGTCGTACCGCCGGTGTAGATGATGAAGAGGTCGTCCCCGGAGCGCGGCTCGAAGCCCCGCTCCGCCGACCCGGAGGCCTCCGCCTCGGCGAACGGCACGCAGTCGAGCGCCGGCGCTCCCTCGGGCGGGGTCCCCACCCGCACGAGGTGCCGCAGCTTCTCCGTCTGCGGCCGCGCCGCGGCCACCCGCTCCGTGAACTCGGCGTCGAAGACGAGCGCCGCCAGGTCCGCGTCGCGGTAGAGGTAGACGAGCTCCTCCTCCACGTACCGGTAGTTCACGTTGACCGGCACGATCCGCGCCTTGAGGCATGCGAGGACCGTCTGCAGGTACTCGACGCCGTTGTACAGGTGGAGGCCGAGATGCTCGCCGGGACGGATGCCCGCCTCGATGAGGTGGTGGGCGATCCCGTTCGCCGCGGCGTCGAGTTCGGCGTAGGTGAGGCGGCGTTCCTCCCCCGTGCCCGGGTGATCGACGTACACCAGAGCCTCGCGGTCCGGGACCACGTCGACCACCGATTCGAACAGGTCGGCAAGGTTGTACTCCACCGTTCCTCCTGACCCCGGCTCGCGCTGACTCGTACGGGTGCGCAGTGACTCGGCGGTCATTAGAGCGCCGACCGGCGACGGGGGGAAGGGGATGCGCAGAAGAATCTGACTGAGTGTCAGAAAACTATTGAACTGGACCCCCCACTCCTGCAACCTGTTCCAGAACTGGAGACGGGAGACCCCATGGGTGGCACCGAACATCTGGACGTGCGGCGCGAAGGCGCCACGCTCGTCCTCACCTTGAACCGGCCCGAGGCCAAGAACGCCCTCTCGCTGCCGATGCTCGTCGGCCTCCACGACGGCTGGCTGGAGGCCGACGCCGACGACGGCATCCGCTCGATCGTCCTGACCGGCGCGGGCGGGGCGTTCTGCGCCGGCATGGACCTCAAGGCGCTGGCCGGCAAGGGCATGGAGGGCGAGCAGTACCGGGACCGGCTGAAGGCCGACCCCGATCTGCACTGGAAGGCGATGCTGCGTCACCACCGCCCGCGCAAACCCGTCATCGCGGCCGTCGAGGGGTACTGCGTCGCCGGCGGCACCGAGATCCTCCAGGGCACCGACATCCGGGTCGCGGGCGCCTCCGCCACCTTCGGCCTCTTCGAGGTCAAGCGCGGCCTGTTCCCCATCGGCGGCTCCACGGTGCGCCTGCCCCGCCAGATCGCCCGCACCCACGCCCTGGAGATGCTCCTCACCGGCCGCCCGTACACCGCCGACGAGGCGGCCCGTATCGGCCTCGTCGGGCGTGTCGTCCCCGACGGCACGGCGCTCGACGCGGCCCTGGACATCGCCGAACGGATCAACGCGTGCGGGCCGCTGGCCGTCGAGGCGGTGAAGGCGTCGGTCTACGAGACCGCCGAGATGACCGAGACCGAAGGACTGGCCGCCGAGCTGAAGCGGGGGTGGCCGATCTTCGACACAGCGGACGCGAAGGAGGGGGCGAGGGCGTTCGCGGAGAAGCGGGCGCCGGTGTACCGGCGGGAGTGACCTCTCCCCACCCGGCCCCTTCCCGAACCGGGGGCAAGCACCGAGACCCCCGTACGGCCTTCGGCCGTGCCCCCGGTCACGGGAAGGGGCGGGGTGGGGGAAAGGCCCCGCGCAGCGGCCCACCCACCCGCACCCCACGTCACCGCCCGTCCCAACGAAGGAGCCGCACCCATGACACCCACCCCCACCTCCCCGCCGGAGGCCCTCCGCGCCCCCCTCGTCGTCGAGTTCCCCTTCACCCGCTCCCTCGGCCCCGTCCAGTCCGCCTTCCTCACCGGACTGCGCGAGCGGACCGTGCTCGGGGTGCGGACCGAGGCCGGCGACGTCCTCGTCCCGCCCGTCGAGTACGACCCCGCCACCGCCGCCGAGCTCCGCGAGCTCGTCGAGGTCGGCGCCACCGGCACCGTCACCACCTGGGCCTGGAACCCCGAGCCCCGTGCCGGCCAGCCGCTCGCGACCCCCTTCGCCTGGGTCCTCGTCCGCCTCGACGGCGCCGACACCGCCCTCCTGCACGCCCTCGACGCCCCCGGCCCCGAAACCGTCCGCACCGGACTGCGGGTCCGGATCCGCTGGGCCGCCGAACGCTCCGGCGCCATCACCGACATCGCCTGCTTCGAGCCGCACGAGAGCGACGACCCGGCAGCCGACCCCGCAGTCGGACAACCGCAGCTCCACGACGGCCGGTTCGGCGACGACCCGGTCACCGGCATCGTCGCCCCCGCCCGCCTCGACTACACCTACAGCCCCGGCCGCGCCCAGACCCGCTACCTCCACGCGCTCGCCGAGCGCCGCACCGTCGGGGAACGCTGCCCCTCCTGCGCCAAGGTGTACGTGCCGCCCCGGGGCGCCTGCCCCACCTGCGGGGTCGCCACCACCGACCAGGTCGAGGTCGGCCCCCGCGGCACCGTCACCACGTACTGCATCGTCAACATCAAGGCCAAGGGCGTCGCCATCGAGGTCCCGTACGTCTACGCCCACATCGCCCTCGACGGCGCCGGGCTCGCGCTCCACGGCCGCATCGCCGGCATCCCCTACGACGAGGTCCGCATGGGCCTGCGCGTCGAACCCGTGTGGAGCGAGGACGGCCGCTACCCCGACCACTACCGGCCCACCGGCGAACCCGACGCCGACTACGACACCTACAAGGAGCTGCTGTGATGCCGCACCGGCCGGAACGCGAGGTGGCGATCGTCGCCTTCGCCCAGAGCGACCACCGCCGTCGCACCGACGACCTCTCCGAGGTCGAGATGGTCATGCCCGTCCTGCACGACGTGCTCCGGCAGACGGGACTCAAGGCCTCCGACATCGGCTTCACCTGCTCCGGCTCCTCCGACTACCTCGCCGGCCGGGCCTTCTCCTTCACCATGGCCCTCGACGGCGTCGGCGCCTGGCCGCCGATCTCCGAGTCCCACGTCGAGATGGACGGCGCCTGGGCCCTGTACGAGGCCTGGGTGAAGCTCCTCACCGGGGAGGCCGACACCGCCCTCGTCTACGCCTACGGGAAGTCCTCGCCCGGCTCCGTACGCGACGTCCTCACCCGCCAGCTCGACCCCTACTACCTCGCCCCGCTCTGGCCCGACTCCGTCGCCCTCGCCGCGCTCCAGGCCCAGGCCCTCGTCGACGCGGGCCACGCCGACGAAGCCGCCCTCGCGGCCATCGCCGACCGGAGCCGCGCCGACGCCGCGGCCAACCCGCACGCCCAGCTGCCCGGCGCCCGCCCCCAGGGCGAGTACGTCGTCCAGCCCCTCCGCACCGGCGACTGCCCGCCCATCGGCGACGGAGTCGCCGCCGTGATCCTCGCCGCCGGCGACCGCGCCCGCGAACTCTGCGCGCGCCCCGCCTGGATCCGGGGCATGGACCACCGCATCGAGGCCCACTCCCTCGGCGTCCGCGACCTCACCGACTCGCCCTCCACCCGCCTCGCCGCCGAGCGCGCCGGAGCCTTCGAGGTCCCCCATGGCCTTAACGGCATGGGAGGTGCCCCCAACGTCGACACCGCCGAGCTCCACGCGCCCTTCACCTCCCAGGAAGTCGTCCTCACGAGGGCGCTCCGCCTCGACGACACCGTCCGGATCAACCCCTCGGGCGGCGCCCTCGCCGCCAACCCCGTCATGGCCGCCGGTCTCATCCGGCTCGGCGAGGCCGCCGCCCGCATCCACCGGGGCGCCTCCGACCGCGCCCTCGCCCACGCCACCTCCGGGCCCTGCCTCCAGCAGAACCTGGTCGCCGTCCTGGAAGGGGAGCCCCATGTCCGGTAAAGAGCCCGTCGCCGTCGTCGGCATCGGCCAGACCAAGCACGTCGCCGCCCGCCGGGACGTCTCGATCGCCGGACTCGTCCGCGAGGCCGCCGTCCGCGCCCTGGAGGACGCGGAGCTGACCTGGGCGGACATCGACGCCGTCGTCATCGGCAAGGCCCCCGACTTCTTCGAGGGCGTCATGATGCCGGAGCTGTACCTCGCCGACGCGCTCGGCGCCGTCGGCAAACCCATGCTCCGGGTCCACACGGCCGGATCGGTCGGCGGCTCCACCGCACTCGTCGCCGCCAACCTCGTCGCGGCGCGCGTCCACCGGACCGTTCTCACCCTCGCCTTCGAGAAGCAGTCCGAGTCCAATGCGATGTGGGGCCTGTCCCTGCCCGTCCCCTTCCAGCAGCCGCTGCTCGCCGGCGCCGGAGGCTTCTTCGCCCCGCACGTCCGGGCCTACATGCGCCGTACCGGCGCCCCCGACGCGATCGGCTCCCTCGTCGCGTACAAGGACCGGCGCAACGCCCTCAAGAACCCGTACGCCCACCTCCACGAGCACGACCTCACCCTGGAGAAGGTCCAGGCCTCCCCGATGCTTTGGGACCCGATCCGCTACTCGGAGACCTGCCCGTCCTCGGACGGCGCCTGCGCCATGGTCCTCACCGACGGCGCGGGCGCGGCCCGCTCGCCGCGGCCGCCGGCCTGGGTGCACGGCGGCGCGATGCGCAGCGAGCCCACCCTCTTCGCGGGCAAGGACTTCGTCTCGCCGCAGGCCGGCCGGGACTGCGCCGCCGACGTCTACCGGCAGGCCGGCATCACGGACCCGAGGCGGGAGATCGACGCCGTCGAGATGTACGTGCCGTTCTCCTGGTACGAGCCGATGTGGCTGGAGAACCTCGGCTTCGCCGAGGAGGGCGAGGGCTGGAAGCTCACCGAGGCCGGGGTGACCGAACTCGACGGCGACCTGCCCGTGAACCCCTCGGGCGGCGTGCTTTCCACCAACCCCATCGGGGCCTCCGGGATGATCCGTTTCGCGGAGGCGGCGCTCCAGGTACGCGGCGAGGCGGGCGAGCACCAGGTGGAGGGCGCACGCCGGGCGCTCGGCCACGCCTACGGCGGCGGCGCGCAGTTCTTCGCCATGTGGCTCGTCGGGGACACCCCGCCCGCCTCCTGAGCCGGGCCGCGCGGGGACGGGGGACCGGGGGCCGCCTAGGCTGGCTCCCATGAACGCGGAACGTGATCTGACCCGGCTCCTCGCCGGGATGCGGCCGGAACTCGACCCCGGGCGGTACGTCTTCACCACGGTGGCCGGCCCCGCCGCCCCGGCCGGGGTCGCCCCCGTCGTCACCGTCGCCGAACGGGAGGGACTCACCCTCGTCGTACGGCAGGAAGAGGCGGACGCCGCGGCCCTCGCGTACGACTACGTCGCGGGGTGGATCACCCTGCGGATCCACTCCGCGCTCGACGCCGTCGGGCTGACGGCCGCCGTCGCGGGCGCGCTCGCCGACGCGGGCATGAGTTGCAACGTCGTGGCCGGATTCCACCACGACCACCTGTTCGTCGAACACGCCAGGGCGGAGGAGGCGTTGGCCGTCCTGAACGGACTCGCCGAGGGCGCGGGAAGCTTGCGCGATTGACGGTCACGGCGAGCGCCATCCGGCGTACGCTGGGGCTTTCGCGGGGCTCCCGCCCGGCACCCCGCACCGTGCGCCGGGCGTGCGCCCCCGGTGTGGGGGTGGAACGTGGTACGTGAGGACGGCAGGGCGGCCCGTAAGGGATTCGGCCTCTTCGAACGCGAGGCGGCGCTCGCGGCGGCCGAGGAGGCACTCGACCTCCTGACGGGTCTCGCCGAGGAACCCCCTGCCCGGCCCGACCGCGTGCCCGCACCCCGCGAGCCCCGCGGCCCCCATCTCGTCGCGGTCCCCGACGGAGAACCGACCCAGGGCCGGCCCGCCCCCCTCCCCGGTGCGGAGCCCGCCACGGGCCCGCGCCCCTTCCCCGGCCCGTCGGACGCGCTCGACGGAGCCTCCACGGACCTGTCGCATGCCACCCGCCGCGGCGGATGCCTCGCCTACGCCGCTCCCGCCGGGCTCGGCAAGACAACCCTGCTCGCCGAGGTCCGCCGCCTCGCCGCCGCCCGGGGCTGCACCGTGCTCTCCGCCCGGGGCGGCGACCAGGAGCAGCGCGTCGCCTTCCACGTCGCCCGGCAGCTCCTCCAGCCCCAACTGGCCCACGCCTCCGACACCGAACTCCGCGAGCGGCTCGGTTCCTGGTACGACATCGTCGGTCCCGCCCTCGGGCTGCGCGCCACCGGCGCCGGCTCCCCGCCCGACCCGCAGGGCCTGCGCGACGGACTCGACTGGGTCCTCACCCACCTCGCCGTCCGGCGCGCCCCGCTCGTCGTCGTCCTCGACGACGCCCACTGGGCCGACCCCGAATCCCTCGGCTGGCTCGCCGCCTTCGCCCCACGCGCCGAGGAGCTCCCCATGCTCCTCGTCGTCGCATATCGCCCCGACGAACTCCCCGACGAAGGCGCGGAGTTCACCGGCCACCGCTCGGGACAGCGGCCCCTCGGCCTCGCCCCGCTCACCACCGACGCCATAGCGCGGCTCGTCCGCGACCGCGTCGGCGCCCACGCCGACGACGCCTTCTGCCGCGAGTGCTGGACCGTCACCTCCGGCAACCCCTTCGAGGCCGTCGAACTCGCCGCCAAGGTCCGCGACCACGGCCTCGAACCCACCGCGGGCGGCGCCCACGAACTCCGCGACCTCGCCGCCGCCCTCAAGGGCAGCGGCCTCGTCACCCGGCTCGAACGCCTCGGCCCCGCCACCGTCCGCCTCGCCTGGGCCTGCGCCGTCCTCGGCACCGAGATCTCCCCGCAGCTCGCCGGGGCCGTCGCCGGACTCGGCGAGGAGTCCGTCGCCGAGTCCGCCGGACGACTGCGCGAGGCCCGGGTGCTCGCCGAGTCCGACGGCCCGGACGAGCCCCTCGAATTCGTCCACCCCCTGATCGCCGGCACCGTCTACCGCTCCATCCCCACCGCCACCCGCGTCGCCCTCCACGGCCAGGCCGCCTGGTGCGTCGTCGACGCCGGCCTCGGCTCCACCGCCGCCGCCCGCCACCTCCTGGAGACCCACCCCGAGGGCGACTCCTGGGCCGTCGGCCACCTGCGCGCCGCCGCCCGCGAGAACCTCCGCGCCGGCGCACCCGACGCCGCCCGCCGCTTCCTCGCCCGCGCCCTGCGCGAGCCCCCCACCGCCGACGACCGGGCCGCCGTCCTCTTCGAGCTCGGCTGCTCCTCCCTCCTCACCGAACCCGCCACCACCGTCAACCACCTGCGCGCCGCCCTTGAGGAACCGATCGCCGACCCGGCCCTCCGGCACGGCATCGTCTACCGCCTCTCCCAGGTCCTCGCCCACAGCGACCGGCTCGTGGAGGCCTCCGAACTCCTCGGCCGCGAGGCCCGGCAGACCACCGACGCCCGCAGCCGCCTCCGCATGCAGGCCGAGAAGTTCATGTGGGACGCCTTCCGTGCCGACGAACCCGAGTCGCCTGCCCGCTCCCGCCGCCTCACCGCCCTCGCCGACCGGCTCACCGGCCGCGACCTCACCGAGCGGTACGTCATCGGCCTGCGCGCCTGGGACGCCACCCTGCGCGCCGAACCCTCCGCCGTCGCCGTGGGGCACGCCGAGCGCGCCCTCGAAGGAGGACTCAGCTGGGCCGACGAGAGCCGCGGCTTCGAGGTCCCGGTCCTCACCGCCCTCACCTTCCTCTACGCCGACCGCCCCGGCCGCGCCGAGGAGCTGTTCGCCGACGGCACCGCCGAGTTCGAGCGCCAGGGCTGGCGCGGGGCGCACCTCTCCTTCGCCTACACCCTGCTCGGCTACATCCGCTACCGCCGCGGCCGCCTCGTCGAGGCCGAGGACTTCGTCCGCGCCGGACTGCGCCTCGCCGAGCGCGTCGGTCCGCGCACCCCCGCCCAGTGGTACGCGGTCGGCGTCACCATCGAGGTCCTGCTCGCCCGGGGCCGGGTCGAGGAGGCCGACCGCATCGCCCGCGAGCACGACTTCGGCGAGCCCTTCCCGGCCGCCGTCACCTTCCCCGACTCCCAGACCGTCCACGCCGAGCTGCTCCTCGCCCGCGGCCGCACCGATGAGGCCGCCGCCGAGCTGGCCGCCGTCGGCCGCCGCCTCGACCCGCGTGGCATGCGTAACCCCGCCTGGTGCCCGTGGATGCTCCACCTCGCCGCCGCCGAGGCGGTCACGACCCCCGCACGGGCCCGGCGGACCGCCCAGGAGGCCGTCGCCCGCGCCCGGCAGTACGGGGCACCCTCCGCGATCGGCTCGGCGCTCCGGGTACTCGCCGAGGTCTCCGCGCCCGCCGACCGCGTGAAGCTCCTGGAGGAGTCCGTCGACTGGCTCGACCAGTCGCCCGCCGCCTACGAGCTGGCCCGCTCCCTCGTCGCCCTCGGTATCGCCCTGCGCCGTACGGAACGCGCTGGTGAGGCCGCCGAGCACCTCTACCGGGGCCTGGAGGCCGCCCAGGACTGCGGCGCCGACGGCCTGGTCGACGCGGCGCGGGCCGAGCTGGCGGCGGCCGGACTGCGCCCCCGAGCGCTCCACCCGGCCGGCACGGACACGCTCACCGCCCGTGAGCGCCAGGCCGCCGAGCTCACCGTCCGCGACCGGAACGCGGCCCTTCGCCTCGGCGTCGACGCGGCCACCGTCAGCCGGCTGCTTTCGGCCGTCTACCGGAAACTCGGCACCGACCGGACCGGCCTCGCCCAGGCCCTGCGGAACACGGGCCGCCCTGGTGGGCAGCCCTGACCGGAGCGGGGCGCCCGGCGCGCGGCATCGCGCGCCGGGGCACGTACCATGGCCGTATGTCCTTCCTCCGCCGCCGTAGCGCCGCCACACCTGCGGGTCCGGACTTCGATGTCCTGGCCATGGATCCGGGCGACTGGCCCGGCAATCTCGGCGCCGGTCTGCTGCCCGCCCCCGACGGCTCCTGTCAGGGCGTGTTCCTCCGGTACGACCTGTTCGGCGGCCGCGGCCCCGCGATGATCATCGGCAATCTCCCCGAGGGTTCCCCGGCGCGCGAGCTCGCCGACGGGCAGATCCCCTTCGAGGTCGCCCAGCTCCTCGCGGCCCTGGAGAACGACGAGCCGGTCGAGGTGCTCGACACCGAGGACGTCCCCGTGATGCAGGGCGACAATCTCCTCATCGTCCGCCGCCTCAAGCTCTCCGAAAGCCGCATCTCCTGCGTCCAGTTCGACCGCAGCGACAACGTCCTCGTGACGATCGCCAGTTGGGACCGGCCGATCACCGACGACCTCTACGCGCTGCTCAAGCCCCTGCCCGCCGAGCTGTTCCAGCAGGGCTGACGGGAGGCGGGGGGTCGATGAGCGCGCGCGTCGACGCCTGGATCTGGGCGGTACGCCTCACCAAGACCCGGGCCCAGGCCGCCGCGGCCTGCCGGGCCGGGCACGTGAAGGTCAACGGGGACCGGGCCAAGCCCGCGCAGTCCGTGAAGCTCGGCGACGAGGTTCGGCTCTTCCACGGCGGCCGTGAACGGATCGTCGTGGTCAAGGAGTTGCACATCAAGCGGGTCGGGCCGCCCGTCGCCGTCGAGGCGTACGTGGACAACAGCCCGCCCCCGCCGCCGCGCGAGCACGTGGCCGTCGCCGCGGTCCGCGACCGGGGCGCGGGCCGCCCCACCAAGCGCGAGCGCCGCGAGATCGACGACCTGCGCGGCCGCAGAGCCTGACACACGCCCGTTCCCCACGAGGGCCGTCCCCGGAATTCCCGGAGACGGCCCTCGTCCGTGTCAGCGCGGCGCGGAGCCGATCAGCGCGGCGACCCGCGCGGCCGAGGTCCCCAGGCCCGTCGGGCCACGCCCCACCAGCGGGGTGCCGCTGCCCGCGTGGACGTCCTCCGCGCCGTAACGCCGCACGTTCTGATGCCAGTTGAGGATGCCCGCGAGCCAGTCCTCCAGCTCCCGCAGATACGCCTCGAAGGCCGCCCGGCCCTCCCGGTCGAGCGCGAAGTCCTGGTACAGCAGCGGGACTTCGTTCTTCTTCAGGTGCTCGTACTGACGCAACCGTCCCCGCATCAGGTCGTCGACCATCGCGACCCCCGTCGGGTAGTCGCAGTCGAAGAACTTCTGCAGGACGAGCACGCCGTTGTGCACCTCGCCCTCGACCTCGATCTCCTTCTGGTACGAGAACAGGTCGTTGACGAGCGTCGCGTAGTCGGCGACCGAGCTCTCCAGGGCGCGGACCGTACCCGTCCGGTAGATCTCCGCCGGCAGCGCCTCCGTGTGCCGCAGCCGGCAGAGCAGCATCGTCAGCTCGGAGCCGAAGGTGGTCCTGCGCATCTCGATGTAGTCGACGGGATCGGGCACGCGGTGCTGGGCCTGGTTGTGCAGCTCCCAGAGCCAGCTGTCCAGCATCGCCTCCAGCGCGACCCTGAGCTGGGCCCGCGCCTCGGGCCCCATCGGTCCCGCCGTGCGCGCCCACAGATCGGCGAGGGAGACCTCCAGGGGGTGCGAGGCGAGCGCCGTGCCGGCCGCCGGGTCCTCCAGCGGCATGAAGGACTTGAGCCCGTCCGTGAACCGCTTCGCGCCGCCGAGGTCGCGCGGCCGCCCGAAGACGAGCGGGTAGTAGTCGTCCCCGTACGTCCCCCAGGTCAGCCACTCGGCGCTGAGCTCCAGCTCCTCCAGGGTGGCGTCCGGGTCGATCCCCGCCGAGCAGAGCGCGAAGTCGAAGCCCTGCGCCAACGGCCGGTCCCAGATGTCGTTCAGGAGACCCATGCGCTCGGCCCAGTCCACCGAGAGGCGCAGCGCCTCCTGATGGTGCGGGCTGAGGGTGAGCGGGTACGGCAGGTCGAACTCCGGGAGCAGCGAGGGCCCCACGTGCTGGTGCGGCGTGTGCGTGAGCGCGCGCAGCCGGGACGCGGCGGGGCGCCCGAAGAGCGTACGGATGTCGAGGGCGGAGGTGCCGAGCACCCCGTCGAACCCGGAGGGGCCGCCCACCATGCCCTCGTTCATGTACCGGCTGGAGCGCATGTGCCACTCGTGCCCGCCGGACTGCCAGTCCTGGAGTCCCTTCGCGTACGCCGCCACGGCCGCGCACTCCGCCGGGCTCAGGCCCTTCTCCGCGGCGAGCAACGGCACTTCGGTGAGCGCGGTGTTCTCGAACTGCTGGAGCCGGGAGGTCAGCAGGTCGTTGACGGCGTTCGCCGCCTCCTGCGTCGTGCAGCCGAGGAACTTCTCCAGGACCAGCACGCCGTTGCTGTTCTCGCCCTCGTCCTCCACCTCGCGCTGGTAAGAGAAGAGGTCGTTGCGCAGGTGCACGGCGTCCGAGAAGGCGTCCCTGAGGACACGCAGCGGCCGGGAGTACGCCACCCGGTCGGGGACCTCGGCGCCCGCCGCGTACTCGACGAGACCGGCCGACCAGGGCGCGCCGCCCACCTTGCGGCGCATCTCGATGTACTCGACGGGGTTGGCGATCCGCCCTTCGTTGATGTTGTCGAGCTCCCAGAGCGACTCGTAGAGCAGGTGCTCGGTCGCCTCGGCGAACCGCACCCGCCAGGCGTCGGACATCGAGGGGATCGTGCGCCGCCAGAGGTCCGCGAGGCCCGCCTCGACGGGGTTGGTCGGCTCGGGCATCCCCGTCGCCGGGTCCGCCGGCATGAACAGCGGCAGCCGGTCCAGGTAGGCCTTGCTGCCTGCCCGGTCCTGGGTGCGCTTGAACACCTCCAGGAAGTGGTCGTCGAAGAAGAAGACCCACGTGTACCAGTCCGTGACGAGGTCGAGGGCCTCCGCGTCGCAGTCGGGATGGGTGTACGAGCAGAGCAGCGCGTAGTCGTGGGACTGGAGGTCGTGCTCCTCCCAGACTCCTGAACCCTCCAGCATCCCCATCTCCCGCGCCCAGTCACGGGTGTGCGTGCGGGCGGTCTCCACATGGGGATTGAGCCGCGCCGGATACGGAACATAGAAATCCGGCATAACGAAGGGCTGAGGCATTTCCTGAGGGGCCTTCCGGTGAGCAAGGGCTGTGACCGGCCCAGCCTTACCCGTCGCCCGGATGGCGCACGCGATCTCCCGAATAGTCGTATGAACGCCGACAGGGTGGTGCCGAAGCGTTTCCCCGGCACCACCCCACGCCTTTCGGCCACCCCTCTATCAGCTCTGGGAAACCCGCACGTCAGAGGCCTTCACAAAGGCCACACGATGGCCGAACTGGATCTCGTAATACTCTTCCTGACCCCGCACCACCGTGTGCCCGCTACTGTCGAACACCGGCGCGAAGTAGTACTCGCCCGGAGTGCGGTCCCCCACCACGTACCGCTGACCCGCGAGCAGCTTGTACGGGAGCGGCGACACCGCCTGCACCGGCACCCCCGCCGGATACGCCGAGGCCTCCGGATACGCCCGCCCGTAGACCGGTACCTCCGCGAGCCCCTCCCGGGGCGTCAGGACGAGCCCCCGCGCGTTCACCGCCGTCGGCTCCTCGCCCGGGTTGTGGAACCACGCCTGCTGCCCCAGGTACCAGATCGCCGTCCACTCGCCCCGGCGCTCCGCCACCGCGAAGCTCTGCCCCGTCGAGGCGCGCGCCCCGGTGTCGTTGACCCCGGTGGTCGAGTCCTGCCCACCCGGCCGCAGTCCGATGTCCTTCACCAGGGGCGCGTCGGCGCTCGGCGCGGTGTGCAGGCGCACCGCCCCGCTCCCGTGCGGCGCACACACCTCGCCCGCCTTCACACACCCCGTGTACACCGGCTGATGGGCGCTGTAGTCGGGCCGGATCGTCACCACTCCGGCGTTCGGACCGGCGCTCGGCGTGATCGGCCGGCCGAGGAGCCGGAAGTAGTGCGCCCAGTCCCAGTACGGGCCCGGGTCCGTGTGCATGCCCCGGATCGTCGAGGTCACCGTCCCCGGTACGGTGTCGTGCCCCAGGATGTGCTGCCGGTCCAGCGGGATGTCGTAGCGCTGGGCGAGGTAGCGCACGAGCCGCGCCGACGTCCGGTACATCGCCTCCGTGTACCAGGAGTCCGGCGAGGTGAGGAATCCCTCGTGCTCGAGACCCACCGACTTGGCGTTCACGAACCAATTGCCCGCGTGCCAGCCGACGTCCTTGAGCGGCAGGTGCTGCGCGATGTGCCCGTCGGAGGAGCGCAGCGAGTACTGCCACGACACGTACGTCGGGTCCTGCACCAGCTTCAGCGTGACGTCCCAGACCGCCTCGGTGTCATGGATGACGATGTAGTCGATCGTCTGGGACGAGGGACGGTCCGCCTTGTCGTGGTTGCCGTAGTCGCCGTCGCCGAACTCCTCGTACGGCGCGGGGATCCACTCACAGGCCACCGAGCGCGGGCACTCCACCGGACCGGCGGCGGGGCGGCGCAGCCCGAGCGCGTCCACCTGCTCCGTGGCGGGCGCCACCGCCGGGACGGCCGGGAGCGTCACCCGCTGGCCGCTGTCCGTCGTGCGGGACTCCCCGGTCCTGATCACGTCGAACACGTCGTTCGCGTACGTCGCGGCCGTCGCCGAGTCGTCGGCGCCCGAGTAGCGCGCCACCGCCCCGTACCAGTCGGCGGGGTCGGCGCTCGCCGGCAGTCCGGCCTCTCGCTGCGCCGCGGCGAGCAGCGCCGCCCCGCCCTCGATGTTCGCGGCCGTGGAGCCGCGCAGCTCCTCGGCCGGGATCCCGGAGAGCGCGGACGCCCGCTTCAGCGTCCGCAGCCGGCCGGGCAGCGCCTCGGGCGCGGGGACGGGAGCCTCCGACGCCGTCCGGGCCGTACGCGAGGAGTCGCCGCGCGCGTCCTCCTCGCCGTCGGAGTGGTGCGGGACGGTGGCTCCGGCGAGCGCCGTCACCGCGTCCGTCAGGTGCATCGGCCCGTAGCCGCCGGTCACGCTCGGCGCACCGCCGTGGGCGTCCCAGCGCGACTGCAGATACGAGACGGCGAGCAGGACGCTCTCGGGCACGCCGTGGCGCGCGGCCGCCCGCGCGAACTGCCCTTGGAGCGTGCCCGAGGCGGGCACGTCGGCGACGGCGGACGGAGCCGCGGACAGCAGGGGGAGCAGCAGGGCGGCGGACGCGACGGCGCCCGCCACCCTCGGCACACGGCGGGGGGACCGCGGTGGGGGTGACACACGTCTGTCGGACGGGGAACGGAGCAAGGCAGCCTCCAGGGGCGGGGGGTGACACGGGGGGCGTGCGGTACCGAACCCGTACAGGGGTATCCGGTCCCGGACGATCCGTCAATCACGCCTGCCACGCGGAAGTTCCCACGTCAGGACGGTAATGGAGGCCGTTCGGCGGAGTTTCGCGGAGACGGGCCCCGGGCCTGGGACGCGTCAGTGGAGTGGACCAATGGGGCCGCCGTCCGCGCGGCCCGCGCGGCGGACAGGACAGTGCGCCGTGTCCCGGTGTGTCGGCACCGGGCGCACGGCGCGCCACCCCCCGTGTCGCCGGCCGGACCCGCCCTTCAGCGCGTCCCGACCGCCGCGCGCACGGCCCGGCGTGCCATGGCGCAGTCGTCGTGCAGCCGCCTCAGCAGCAGCCGCTGTTCCTCACCCGCGGAGAGCGCGCCGGAGGGCACCGGGACGGTCCCGGCCGGCGGAGCCTCCTTGATGGTGCGCTGCACCGCCGTCTCGTAGGTACGGATCTCCCGCGTCAGCACGATCATCAGGTTCACCAGGAAGGCGTCCCGGGAGGCCGGGCCCGCCTGCTGGGCCAGCTGACTGATCTGGCGCCGGGCCAGCGGTGCGTCACCGAGCACCGCCCACAGGGTCGCCAGGTCGTAGCCGGGCAGATACCAGCCCGCGTGCTCCCAGTCGACGAGGACGGGACCCGCCGGGGAGAGCAGGATGTTGGAGAGCAGGGCGTCGCCGTGGCAGAACTGGCCCATGCCCTGCCGGCCGCCCGCGTGCGCCAGACCGTGCAGCAGCTTCTGCAGGTCGTCCCGGTCCCGGTCGGTGAAGAGCCCGAGCTCGTGATAGCGCGCGATCCGCGTCCCGTAGTCCAGCGGGGCGTCGAAGGTCCCGGCCGGCGGCCGCCAGGCGTTGAGCCGGGCGATCGCTCCGAGCGCGGCCCGCACGTCGGCGCGCGGCGGGGCCTCGACGGGGTGGCGCGAGAGCGCCGCCGCCCGTCCGGGCATCCGCTCGATCACCAGCGTGCAGTTCTCCGGGTCCGCGGCGATGAGCCGGGGCGCCCGCACCGGCGGGCGGTGACGGACGAAGGACCGGTAGGACGCTATTTCGTGACGGAACCGCTCGACCCACGCGGGGGAGTGGTCCAGTAAACACTTCGCGACCGCCGTGGTCCGCCCGGTCGTTCCGACGATCAGGACGGAGCGGCCGCTGCGTCGCAGCACCTGGACCGGGTTGAACTCCGGGCAGATGCGGTGGACCGAGGCGATCGCCATCTTCAGCTGCGCCCCCTGCGGGCCGGACAGGTCGATTCTCCCGCTCACCGGCTGGGTGCCGGTGCCGCCCGTCCAGCGCCGGGGCCGTACGGCCTGGGGCGCGGGGGCGAGGTACGGCCCGGCACCGGCCGGGACGATGCGGTGCTGCGGCCGAGGCGGGGCGGACACGGAGGACGATGCTGTGTACATGGAGGTGACAGATCCCTTCGTGGTCCGACGAGTTGCGTGCGTCGCCCCGCCCGCCCCCGGTCCGCACCCTGGGGAATGAGGGCCGGTCGGCGGGGCGGGGTGGCGCGTTCCTACCTGACACCCGGGCGCGGGTGGCGGAACATCGGGCGGACCCTGGCGAACCCTGGCGAATAGTCGCCAGCCCTATGACAGGGGGTTACTGTCAACTCAGCCGAGAACCTGGGGGCTTAGACGTGACCGGACAAACCAACACCCGCCTGGCAGACCTGTTCGGCCTGGCCGGCTGGTCCAAGGGCGAACTCGCGAGACTCGTCAACCGGCAGGCGGCGGCCATGGGCCACCCCCAGCTGGCGACCGACACCTCGCGGGTGCGGCGGTGGATCGACCGGGGCGAGACCCCGCGAGATCCCGTCCCCCGGGTGCTGGCAGCACTGTTCACCGAGCGACTCGGCCGTGTCGTGACCATCGAGGACCTCGGGTTCGAACGACACGGGCGCGCCGGAAAGCGGCAGGCCGTCAGGAACGACGACAACCCTGACAACCTGCCCTGGCCACCCGATCGTACGGCTGCGGTCCTCACCGAATTCACGGGAATGGACCTCATGCTCAACCGACGCGGCCTGGTGGGCGCGGGTGCCGCGCTTGCCGCCGGCTCCGCACTCAGCAGCAGCATGTACGACTGGCTGCAGACCGACCCCGCACGCAAGGCCACCGCCCAGCGCGCCACCGATCCCCTCCACGCCGACCCCGCCGGGTTCGACCGCTACGAGGCCGCCCCCGTCGGTTCGGAGGAGATCGAGGCGCTGGAGTACTCGGTGACCGTGTTCCGCGCGTGGGACGCCTCCCGCGGCGGCGGCCTCCAGCGCAAGGCCGTCGTGGGCCAGCTCAATGAGGTGGGCGGCATGCTCGCCTACCGCCACGCCGACCACCTCCAGCGACGCCTCTGGGGTGTCGCCGCCAACCTGGCCGTCCTGGCCGGCTGGATGTCCCATGACGTGGGCCTCGAACCCACCGCGCAGAAGTACTTCGTCATCGCCGCCCACGCGGCCCGCGAGGGCGGCGACCGTCCCCGGGCCGGCGAGGCCCTGTCCCGGGCCGCCCGCCAGATGGTGCACCTGGGCCGGCCCGACGACGCCCTCGACCTGATGAAGCTGGCCAAGGCGGGCGCGGGTGAGCAGATGCTGCCGCGGACGCAGGCCATGCTGCACACCATCGAGGCCTGGGCACAGGCCTCCCTGGGGCGCGGCCAGGCCATGAAGCGGACCCTGGGCGAGGCGGAGGAGCTCTTCGTCTCCGACCGGGCGGATGTGGAACCGCCGAGCTGGATGCAGAACTTCGACGAGGCCGACATGCACGGCATGCAGGCCCTCGCCTACCGGACCCTCGCCGACCACGACGCCGCCGCGGCGGTCCCCGCTCAGCGGCACGCCAGGCTCGCCCTGGAGCTGCGCAAGCACGGGCACAACCGCTCGAAGCTCTTCGACTTCATCTCGATGGCCTCGGCCTGCTTCATCGCCGACGACCCGGAGCAGGCCGACCGGTACGCCCGGCTCGCCCTCGTCTCCATGGGGGAGACCTCTTCCCACCGGACGTGGCACCGGCTGCGGGAGATGTACCGGCTCACCGGGCAGTACGCGGGCTACTCGAAGATCGAGGACCTGCGCGAGGAGATCGAACTGGCCCTGCCCAAGTCGCCGGTCAACCGGCCGAGAACGGGTCAGGCCTGAGCCCCTCGCGGGGGCTGCCGGGCTTTCGTGCGGCCCTGAGCCGTTCTGTGGGGCGCCAGGGTGCGCCAGGGCCGATCCGGGCCGGACGCGCCGACGACCCGAAACCCTTCCACGGTTCCGGGACCCTCGGCGATCCGTGTCTCCGTCAGCTGCCGACCCGCACCACCATCACGCAGGCGTCGTCCTCGCGCGGCACCTCGCCGAACTCCTCGACCACCGCGCGGACGCATTCGTGCGCGTCCCGCGCCTCGGTGAGCCGGGGGCCGAGGGCGAGCAGCCGCCGTGTGCCCGTGTCATCGTGCACGCCGCTGCCGCGGGTCAGCCCGTCCGTGTGCAGCACCAGCAGGTCACCGGGGAACAGCCGGGTCTCGGTCTCGCCGTATCTGCCGCCGGTCGTCGCCCCGAGCAGTACGCCCTCCGGCCGCCGGAGGGCGATCCCCGTCCCGTCGCGGAAGAGCAGCGGGGCGGGGTGGCCGGCCTGCGCCCAGGTCAGGGTCTGGCCGACCGGGTCGTAGCGGCAGCACATCGCACTGCCGAGCGCGGGCTGGACGGAGGTCTCCAGGAGCTGGTTGAGGTGTCCCATCAGGGCGCCCGGGCGGATCCCGGCCACGGCCATGCCGCGCAGCGCGCCGAGGAGCATGGCCATGGAGGAGGTCGCGGCGACCCCGTGGCCGGTCAGATCGCCGACGGTCAGCAGTGCGTCGCCATCGGGCAGGGCCAGTGCGTCGTACCAGTCGCCGCCGATGAGGCCGGTGCTGGCGGCCGGCAGGTAGTGGGCCGCCACGTCGAGCGGGGCGGGGCCGTCGTGGGCGAAGCGGAGGGAGCCGCGCCATGGCGGGAGCACGGCTTCCTGGAGCTCGACCGCGACGCGTCGTTCGGTGCGCTCGATCTGACGGCTGCGCTCCAGGCTGTCCCGGCTCTCGCGGACGGCCCGCTGACTGCGTCGCAGCTCGCTGACGTCTCGTAAAACGGCCCACATGGAGGCGGTGCAGCCGTCGGCGTCGAGGACGGGCTCACCCGTCATGTGCACGGTCCGCACGCGGCCGTCCGTCCGGACGATCCGGAACTCGCCGTCGATCGGCTTGCCGTCGATGAGGCAGTCCGTCACCAGCCCCTGGAGGAGGGACTGGTCCTCGGCGAAGACCATGGAGGGCAGCTCGTCCAGCGACATCGGGCCGCTCTCACGGGGGCGTCCGAAGATCTGGAACAGCTCCTCGGACCAACTCACCTCGTCGGTGAGGAGGTTCCACTCGGCGCTGCCGACGCGGGAGAGCAGCGAACCGGTGCGGGCGGGGGCGGCCTCGCCGTAGGCGGTGCCGGGGTCGGCTTCCGCGGCGAGGACGGCGTCCGGGACGGTGTCCGCGGCGTTGTCGTGCTCGACGTCGGTCCCGAAGCCGGTCCCGGGCGTGATCCCCTCCGGCACGCCGACCCGGAGCTGACCCAAGTGGGCGCCCAGGTCGTCGAGTTGGTGAACGGCGAGGTCGCACAGGGCGCGCTGCCACCGCTGCTGGGGGTCGTCGTCGTTCGCCACGGCGTCCCGGCGGACGGCGTCCACCTCGCCGCGCAGGCGACGGGTCTGCGAGATCAACGCGTCCACCGCGCCCGGCTCCGGCGGCTGGGCGGGACGGTCCGCGAACAGATGGGACGGCATGTCGTACTCCGATACAGGCGCGGCGCGGCCACGTGGGAAAAGGAGGCCCGCACACGACTGTTGCACAGCCCGGGACACCTCGTAAGGGATTTGGCAACACTCGATCCGGTGGTGCATCTGACATATGCCAACGGCCCGACGATTATCGGACAGGCCGCGACGCGTTACGGTGCGGGGGTGGTGATCGACGACGGAAACGGCACGGTGGGCACGGATTCGGCGGGTACGCCGGTGCGGGAAACGAGCGTGCGTACGAGCACGCGGGCCGACGCGCGGCCCCGCGCGTATCCGGGTGCGGACATACATGCGGACGGGGGCGCGGACGCGCGCGGGGGCGCGCCGGGCGGGGCGGGAGCTCCGGGTGCGCAGGGTGCGCCGGGTGTGGCGACGGTGGGCACTGCGGTGCTGCTCGCGGCCGCGCCCGCCGGGCGGGGTCGCGCCATGGACGCCGCGTCCGTACTGCCGGTCCTCGCCGCCGTGCCGCCCGCCGTTCTCACCGGCACCGCCACCGCGACCGTCGTCGAACTCGCCGATCCACTGGACCCCCAGACCGTGCTCACCCGGCTGCGCGCGGCGGCGGCGAGCCCCGGCCCCCTCGTCGTCTTCCTCGCGGGCCAACTCCACCTCGACAAGCGGCAGTACCTGCCCCATCTCGCCCTGGCCCGCACCACCACGGCCACCCTGCGCTACACGGCCCTGCCCTGGCACTGGCTCGCGGGCGAACTCGGCGGCCGGCCCGCCGGCACCACGACCGTCGTCGCCGACCTCGCGGCGGACCCCGACGTCTGGCAGCGCCTCACCGCCGTACCGGACCTGCTGCTCCTGGGCCCCGGAGCGCACCTGTACGGGCGGGTGACCCCCGCCCCGCGCCGGGGCGAGCCCACGACCCCCGACTACCTCCGGGCCTGGGCGGAACTCTGGCGCGCCGGCGCCCGTCTGCCGCTCCCCGCGATGCACGCCGAAGCGTCCGTACGGGCGGGGGCCCGCGCGACCGTGCCGGAGGTGTTCCACCTGGCCCCCGCCCCGACCCACGCGTCCGTATCCGCGACCGCCGCGCCCCTCGCCGCACCCGCTCCGGTCGTCGCGCAGGACCCGCATCCCGCGATCCTCGCCGCCGCCATGGCCGGCCGGCACGGCGAGGCGGCCGCGGTGGCGGCGGCCTGGGAGAGCGAGGCCCTGCGCCACCACGGCCCCCGGTCCGCCGAGGCCGTGCACTGGACGGAGGTACGGGCCGACCTCGCCCGCCTCGCCGGCGAACCGGCCCGCAGCTGCGAACTGTGGCTGGCCGCCGCCGAGTCCAGGCTCGCCCTGCGGCAGCGGGCGGACGACCCCGACGTCGAGGCAGCCGTCGACCGGGCCCACCATCAGTGGGAACAGATCGGCGACCGCGCCAGAGCGGGCGCCCTCGGCCCCGCGCTCGTCGCCCTGCGAGAGCGGGTCCCCGGCCGCCGCCCGGGTGCCCTCGCCGCACTCCGACGCCGCATGGCCTGAACCGGCTCGCCGCGCCACCCGGAGCCGACACTCCACACGAAAGGTCACCGCACCCGCCGCGGCCGGAGCGCTCACCGAAGCCCTCCGCACCGGCCGGCCCGCCGCCCGGGTCCCTGTCGGGCCCACCCTCGCGTACGCCATCGACTGCGAGATCAGCAGCTACCGAGGCGTCGTCGCCGTACGGACGACCGGGGGAGCCGCACGCACCGTGACGGACGATCAAATGACGGCGGCCCGCGCGGAGTTGGCGACTCAGGGTCTGTGGTGCGAGGCCTCGGCGGCGGCCGGCCTCGCCGGTCTGCGGGCCCATGGGCCGCGCGAGACCGACGGTCCGGTGGTGTGCGTGGTCACGTCCAGTGGCTACAAGGACGTGGCCACGGCGACGGAGACGTACGAGCCGATGGCCCCGGACTGGCGGGCGATCAAGTCCGCTCTGACGGCTGCCAGGGCGGACTGACCTACCGGGAACGGGGCGGGGCGTCACGCGGCCCCGGTGTTCGCCCCGTCCGTCGTGGGCGGCACGAACCGGATGTTGAACCTGAAGTCGCCCGTCGCCAGGGCGATCCCCACGAACAGCAGGGCGAAGTGCTCCTGGCCCCGTGCGGTGACGATGCCGCCCAGGTCGAGCAGCGACTCGGCGGGCCAGCCCAGATCGGCCAGGAGGGCGCCCACGACGCGCTTGGCCTCGGCGTCCTCGCCGGAGAGGAAGACGGTGCTCGGGCCCTCCAGGGAGTCCGGTGCGACCATCACCTCGCGGTCGATCGTGCAGAGGGTCTTCACCACGCGGGTGTCCGGGAACGCCCGCTGGATCTCCTCGCCGAGGCTCACGACCTGGTGCGAGAGCGACTCGTCCTCCAGGAAGCCGACCGCGACGTCGAGGAGGACCTTCCCGGCGAGCGCCGGGGCCCCGATCGATTCGAGCAGGGCCACGGAGGCCGTGCCCGGGGTCGCGTTCACGAGGACCTCCGCGTGTGCGGCGGTCCCGGCGGGGTCGTCGACCCGTAACCCCGCCTGGAGAAGCTCCTTGACCCCGGTCAGGAGGTCTTCGTCCCCGGGTCGCCGTGACCCGAGGACGACATCGTGGCCCGCCCGCAACCACGCTGCGGCGAGGGTCCGTCCTACGTTGCCTGTTCCGAGAATTCCGATGCGCATAGTGATCACCCTGGCGTGCGGGGCGCCGCCCCCGCCTCGGCCGGGGGACCGTATCCGCGTCGGCCTATCGCCCTAAGCCGTGTCCGGAAAGTCCGGCTCAGGAGAGCGCCGGGTCGGTGAGGTCGAGGCGCAGTTCGTTTCCCCAGTCGTTGGTGAAGACGGCTGTCGCTCCCTCGTAGCGCACGCCCACGAAAGGATTCGAGTCGTACATGAAGGCCACCCAGCGCAAGGAACCGTCGGCGTCCAGGCGGGCGAGGTGGCCGATGTTGCCCATTCCGCCGCCGCCTCCGCGCAAGCGTCCCGACCCGTCCGGCAGCGGGCTCTCGAAGAAGTGGTCCACCTCGGCGGTGCCGTCCTCCTCGACGGCCTGGAGCACGTCGAACGGATCGCCGAGGCGGAAGGGGATCGGCTGCCGGGCGTCCGGGTGATACGCCCCCGGGCCCTCCCCGTGCACCTCCCTGCCGGTGTCGTCCGAGCGGTACAACCCGTCGCGGTACGGCATCTCCCCGGCCGCCCACAGCCGTACGACAGTCCCCACGCCCCCACCTCCACGCCGTTGATCCGAAGACGGAAACGCGCGGGACCACCGGTGTCGTTCCCGTGGGCGGCCTGAGAGGATCGGAACATGCCCGTCTCCCCGACCCCGGCCCCGACCACCACCGCCGCCACGGCGCAGCCCGCCCCCCTCACCACCGACCGGCTGCTGCTGCGGACCGTGCGCCGCGGTGACGTCGCGGCCGTGTCCCGACTGTGGACCGACCCGGAGGTGCGGCGCCATCTCGGCGGCCCCGTCACCGAGCCCGTCATCCGTATCCGGCAGCGGCGGATCGTCGGTGCGCCTGGTCTCCATGCCGTGATCCGGGTCGAGGACGACGTCCTGCTGGGGCTCGTCACCGTGGAGCCCGGCGCGCGGAACGGGGAGACGGAGGTGTCGTACCAGTTCCTGCCCGAGCACTGGGGGAGGGGCTACGCCCGGGAGGCCGTCGGCGCGGTCGTCGCGCGGGTCCTGGAAGACGCGCCGAGCGTGGTCGCCGTCACCCAGGAGGCGAACGACCGCTCGCGCCGCCTGCTGGAGGCCGTCGGCCTCGAGCACGTCGAGTCCTTCGTGGAATGGGACGCCCGCCAGGTCCTGTACCGGCTGCGCCGGGGCTGACCCGGCCGCGCTCAGCGGGGCCGCTCGCCCGCCGCGAGCGCCGCGATCGCCCGTGCGAGACGGGCCGCCCTCGTCTTCGCCGTACGCGCCTGCCACAGGCTCAGGATCACCAGGTAGCGGTCCGTCTTCCCCAGGGCCTCGAATGCCGCCGCGGCCCGCGGGTCCGCCGCCAGCGCGCCCGCCAGGTCGTCCGGGACGGTCGCGTCCTTCTGGGAGGGGTACGCGGCCTCCCACCGTCCGTCCGCCTGTGCCGCCCGCACCTCCGCGAGGCCCGGCTCGCGCATCCGGCCGGCGGCGATCAGCGCCTCGACCTGGCGCACGTTGACCTGGGACCAGAGACTGCGCTTCCGGCGAGGGGTGATCTTCTGCAGGTACGTGCGCTCGTCGCGCGTGATGCGCTTGCCGGTGATCCAGCCGTAGACGAGCGTGCCGTCGAGGATCTCGTCCGCCGTCGGCGAGGGGAGGTCCGTGCCCTTCTTGGCGAGCAGCAGCCAGATGCCCGGGGTGTCCCCGTGGTGCTTTTCCAGCCAGGCCTCCAGCTCCTGCCCGTCGCCGAACGCGATCACCGCGAGCCCCTCGACCGTTTCCACCGTCACCACCGGAAAACCCTTCCGCGTACCGCCGACACCACCGGCGAGTCCGCGGGCGGTCCTTCGTGAACAAGATATTGACAGCGGCCGGAAGACGGTCATAATTTGCGCGCAACGTCGTACTCACGCGCTACTCAGCGTGTAACCCGGAGATCGAACCGGGGCGATGATCCAGGGGAGGGGCGCCGTGGCAGCGAGCAGCGCCCGCAGCGTCACCATGAGCGCTGACGCCCGACGGGCGGGGGTCTCGCGCACGGCCGTCTCCTTCGTACTGAACGACCGCCCCGGAGTCGCCGTCCCGGACGAGACCAGGCGTCGCATGCAGACCGCGAGCGACGAACTCGGCTACCGGACCAACGCGCTCCTCTGCGGCAACGACCGGACGGCGATGGGCGCCAAGGGTGTGGAGATGCCGGCCGCCCTCGCGGCAGGACAGCCGCTCGACACCCGCGGGGCGACGCTCGACTGCCCGCCGCTCGAACGCTCGTCGGTCTGACCGCGTATCAACCGCCGCCCACATCGACGGCCACGCCGGCCCGAACGTCTTCGGCGGCCGGGCCGGCTACCAGGACACCTACGCCAAGGAGCTCTGACCCATGTCCTTCCTGGTGATCGGCGAGTGCGTCGCCGACATCGTCCGCGCCCCCGCCGGGTCCGGCGCCGCCGACCGCGTCCACCCGGGTGGCAGCCCCGCCAACGTCGCCTACGGCCTCGCCCGCCTCGGCGGGGACGTCACCCTGCTCACCCAGCTCGCCGACGACCCCTCCGGACGGCTGATCGAGGACCACCTGAAGGGCGCGGGAGTGCGGATCGCCCTCGGCGGCACCCCCGCGCGCACCCCGTCGGCCGTCGTGGGCCTCGACGACCGGGGACGGGCCACGTACGCCTTCGACATCGCCTGGACCCTGGAGGCCGGGAAACCGGCCGACGCGTCGCCCTCCCATGTGCACATCGGCTCGATCGCCGCCGTCACGGCCCCCGGTGCGGACACCGTGCTCGCCGAGACCGAGCGGCTCCGCGACCGGGCCACGGTGAGCTACGACCCCAACGTCCGACCGGAGTTGATGGGGGAGCACCCCGAGGCCGTCGCCCGGGTCGAGCGCTGCGTCGCCCTCAGCGACCTCGTCAAGGCGAGCGACGAGGACCTGGCATGGCTGTACCCCGGCGAGGACCCGCGGACGGTCGCGGCCCGCTGGTTGACCCTCGGCCCGGCCGTCGTCCTCGTCACCCGGGGTGCGGACGGCTCCCTCGCCCTCACCCGGCGCGACACCGTCGCCGCCGGGGCGCCGGCGGTCTCCGTCGTCGACACCGTCGGCGCGGGCGACTCCTTCATGTCCGCCGTCCTCGACACCCTCGCCGGCCAGGACCGGGCGGCGCTCGACGCCCTCTCGGCGGAGGAGCTCGCCGGGCTGCTCGCCCGGGCCGGCGCGGCGGCGGCCGTCACCGTCTCCCGGGCCGGCGCCCAGCCGCCCGACCGGGCCGAACTGGACGCCGCGCAGGAGGAGTTCGCTCTCAGATCCGGGCGTGCGTCGTGATGTCCGAGGCGAACTGCTCGACCATCGCGGGGGTGACCGTCGGGCGGCACTGCCCGATGGCCTCCAAATAGTCCGCCGTGCTCGCCCCGGGCGCGGGGCCGTCCGCGCCCCGGCCGCCGACCGCCACCAGGTCCCGCTCGAAGGAGGCCTGGGCGGCGATCCGGGCCGCGTGCTCGATGTCGGCCGGGGTGAACAGATCGCTCGCCAGGACGAGTTCGTCGATGTCGACGTCCGCCCTGCCGTCCGTGTAGCGGGCCCAGATCGCCGCCCGCGCCACCTTGTCCGGCGTGCCGATCGGGATGAGGTAGTCGAAGCGGCCGGGGCGCAGGAACGCCGGGTCGAGGGAGCGGATCGAGTTGGTGGCGCAGACGAGCAGCCGCTCGTCCCGCTCCCGGAAACCCGGTATCAGCTTGAGGAGTTCGTTGGTGACGCCGTGCATGCCGCCGGGCTGCGCGGGCTCCGAGCGGACCGGGGCGATCTCCTCGACCTCGTCGATGAAGACGAGGACCCGCTCCAGCTCGGCGATCCGCGCGAACGCGGACCGCAGGGCGGCGGCGAGGTTCCCCTCGTCGGCGAGGCGGGACGGCAGGATCTCCACGAACGGCCAGCCGAGCCGGGAGGCGATGCCCCGCGCGAACGTCGTCTTCCCGGTGCCGGGCGGACCGAAGAGGCAGACCGCGCGCGGTGGCCGCACCCCGTGCCGGGTGGCCCGCTCCGGCTCGGCGAGCGGCAGGACGACCCGGCGCTCGATGAGGTCCTTCTCCCGCTCCATCCCGGCGACCTTCGCCCACAGGTCGCCCGGGAGCAGCCGTCCGCCGAGGTCGTCGAGGAGCCCGGCGGCGGGCCCGTGCAGCGGCTCCACCTTCTCGAAGTACGCCACGGCCGGCTGCCGGGTGTACCCGGCGTTCAGCAGCCCCTCGCCGAGGAGCTCCTCCTCCGGCAGCACGTACGCGATCCGCCCCACGCGGGCCGCCACCAGCCGTCGCTCCAGCTCCACGAGAAGGGCGCTGGCCAGGCCGCGGCCGCGCCACGCCGAGGAGATCGCGATCCGCATCACCCAGGCCCGCTCGCCGGAGACGCAGGCGAGCGCGGCGCCGATGGGCGCGCCCTGGTGGACGGCGACCACGGCCGGCTGCCGCGAGGTGAGCGCCCCGATGCACTCGGCGAGCGAGAACACGGACTCCTGCCCGAGCTCGGCCGTGGTGTCGATCAGATGGACGACGGCCGCGAGATCGCTCTCGCGATAGTCGTGGATGTGCCAGTTCACCGGTGGTACCGCCCCTCGTTCGTGCCGATGCGGCGAGGCTAGGCGCGGCCGTGGCCACCGGTCGTGCGCCGCCGTGCACAAGGCGGTACGGGCGAACGCTCCGTACCGGCTCTATGCCGCCGCGGGGACACGGCGAACGGCGGCACCTCCACGGGTGGGAGCGCCGCCGTTCCGGGAGAGATCAGAACGTCACGTCCTTCTCTTGCTCATGAGCAGTCCGCCGGCCGTGAGGGCGAACAGGCAGACGCACGCACCGGTGATCACGTTGCTGAGGACGGTGCCGGTGTCGGGGCTCTGTCCGACCACCCACGGGGCGACGATCAGCCAGGCGCCCATCAGCAGGACGACGATGTTGAGGTCCTGCGACCGTTCCGGAGCCATCGACATGCACAGGCCGAGTACCGCGAGGGCGATACCGACGACCAGGTTCGTGATGGCGAGTGCGGGCTGGGTCGCGGAGAAGTGGACTGTCCACGCGGAGATCGCGGCGTAGATGCCGGCGAGGATCACGAGTTCCTCGACCGCCGCGACACCTCGGGTCTGGAGCATGCGGGAGTAACGATCCCGCATTTCCGGCGCATCGGGGTGTCCCGCGATATCACCGGGACGGTGAGAGACGTCGGCCATACGACTCGCCTCCTTTGGCGTCATACACGTCTGACCGCTTGTGTGGCAATCATGCCGCTGCTCTATTGTGCGCTTATCTGTCCTTTATGTGTAGATCTGCGTCATGGGGAAAGCGCACAGAATTCGCCCCGCCCATATGCCCGGAACCACCAAACGCGGGTGGGTCCGGCCGGCCCGGCGTAGCCTGGAAGTGGACTCGGGGTCAGGCCTTAGAGCGCCAGGAGACATGATGGCCGGCATCGTGCAGAAGAGCTTCGATTCAGCGGACGAGACCCGTCCCTTCGAGGACGGCAAGGGCAGGCTCGACCTGATCAACGCCGAGCGCGGAGCGGTCGGCCGCGCCGTGTTCGAGCCGGGTTGGCAGTGGTCCAAGCACGTGAAGCCGATCGCCGGCACCGACAGCTGCATGGCGTCGCACGTCGGATACATCGTCAGCGGCCGGATGAAGGTCGTCATGGACGACGGCGAGTCGGTGGAGTTCGGCGCCGGCGACTTCATGCAGGTCACGCCCGGGCACGATGCCTGGGTCCTCGGCGACGAACCCTGCATGGCCCTCGACTGGGTCGGCTTCGCCGACTACGCCCAGCCGTCCGGCTCCTGACGCCATACCCGGCGCGCCCCATGAGGCGCGCGCCGGGGTGGCACGCGCCCGGGCCTGTGGCTCCGCTCACACGGTGACGGGCTCCGCCGTCGACGCGCCGGAGGCGATGCCGAACGCCGGGTCCGGGACGGACGCGGGCGCGAGGAGGGCCGAGGCCGCACCGTCCACGCCGACCGGCACGTCGCCGTCGATGGTCACCCGGCGCAGCTTGCGCTCGTGGTCGTCGGAGTCGTCCACGCCGTAGTGCTGCGTGGCGCGGTTGTCCCAGATCGCCACGTCGCCGACCTGCCACTGCCAGCGCACGGTGTTCTCCGGGCGCTCGATGTGCGCCTGGAACAGCGCGAGCAGGGCGCGGGAGTCGGCGCCCGTGAGGCCGCTGATCCGCTGCACGAAGTTGCCGAGGAGGAGCGTGCGCTCGCCGGTCTCCGGGTGGACCCGCACGACCGGGTGCTCGGTGAGGTACTTCGTCGAGGCGAAGACCTCACGGAAGCGCGCGAGCTGCTCGGGCAGGACGCCCGGGCGCAGGGCCGCGTAGTCGTAGTCGTTGGAGTGCACGGCGCGCAGGCTGTCGGCGAGGGCGCGCAGCGGCTCGGGGAGCCTGGCGTACGCGGTCGCGGTGTTGGCCCAGAGGGTGTCGCCGCCGTACGGCGGAATGGTCACCGCGCGCAGGATCGAGAAGGCGGGGTACGCCGGCACGAAGGTGACGTCCGTGTGCCACTGGTTGGCCCGGGCGCCGTGGTCCGAGTCGATCGGGAAGGAGTAACGGCCGTCGACGGAGGGGACGGTGGGGTGCGCTACGGGGGTGCCGAGGAGCTTGCCGAAGGCCTCGTGGGCCTCCTCGTCCAGGTGGTCCTGGCCGCGGAAGAAGACGACCTTGTGCGCGAGGAGCGCGGCGCGGATCTCGGCGACGGTCCCGGCGGAGAGGTCGCCTCCCAGCCGGACGCCGGAGATGACGGCGCCGAGGCGGCCGCCGACCTTCTGGACGGTGACGGTGGCGGTGGTGGCGGCAGCGGTGGCGGTAGCGGTAGCGGTCGACATGGTGGTCCTTTCGGAGGTGGGCGAACGGGTTCCGGTATTAATTCCGGAGCGGAAGCAATGACGTGACGACGAGGGACGCGCCCGGTCTGGGGAGTCGCACGGGAGTGGAATGCGGGGTACGGGAGTGCCGGGTATGGGCGTACGGGGCATGGGCGTACGGGATTACGGCACACGAGCGCGGTGTACGGAGGCGGCGAGGTGCGCGCCGGGGCACGGGTGCGGGCGGCGAGCCCGGCACGCGAGAGGGTCGCGAGGATCAGGCGCCGGAGCCGGCGGGACACGAGGAGGTCGCGAACATGTCCCGGAGCCTCGCAGCGGCGGTCCCGGGACGTCAAGCGGTCGTCCGGGCCCCTGGCCGTGCCCCGTGATGGTTGAATCGGCGCCTGCCCGCCCCCGGCTCCCCTGATCTCCGTACCCCCGCGCAACCGTGCTGACCAGCGGCGATGCGGCGAACTCCGGAGGGGGCGGCCCGTACGGTCGGAGCCCCGACGGCCCCACCGCCGGTGGCGCCGCGAATTCACACCGCCGCAACAGTGACGCAGAGAGGCACCCATGACGACCACCTCCCACGGTCCCCGGATGGCGGGCGACGGCCGGCGCGAGGCCAACGCCGCCACCGTGCTGCGGACCGTGCTCGACCACGGTCCGGTCGCCCGAGGCGCCGTCGCCCGGCTCTCCGGCCTCAGCCCCGCCGCCGTCTCGCGCCAGGCCACCGACCTCACGCGGCTCGGCCTCCTGCGCGAACTGCCGGAACTGGCCGGAGGCGGGGGCGTGGGACGCCCGCAGATCCCCGTCGACCTGCACATCGGCGCCTCCGGCGGACCGGTCGTCGGCGGCGTCCACCTCGGCGTCCCCAGCTCGACGTTCGGCCTGGTCGACCTGCGCGGCCGGGTCCTGGCCCGGCGCACCCACCCGCACGACGGCACCGCGCCGGACGGCGTGCCCACCGCCGTCGGCCGCGCGCTGCGCGGCTTCCTCGACGAGCACACCCAGGGGCGCCCGCTGCTCGGGGTCGGCGCCGCCGTCGGCGGCTGGGTGGACCCCGCGGAGGGGGTCGTCGTCCGCCACGACGCCTTCGGCTGGCGCCGCCGTCCGCTGGCCGCGGAGCTCGCTCGGGGCCTCGGCGGGCACACCGTACGGCTCGACAACCACGCCCGCTCCATCGCCCAGTCGGAGATCCTCTTCGGGCGGCCCGCGGCCCGGCGCAGCCTCGTCCACCTCTTCATCGGCAACGTCGTCGACGCGGCCGTCGGGCTGGCCGGGATCGTGCATCAGGGCCCCGGATCGGCGGCCGGCGACGTGGCGCACCTGCCCGTCCCGGACTCCACCGTCCCCTGCCCGTGCGGGCGTTCGGGCTGCCTGGAGGCGACCGCCTCGAACACCGCGCTCGGAGCCACCGCCGTGCGACGCGGGATCGTCCCCGAGCCCGACACGTTCCTCGTCGTGGACGCGGCGGCGGCGGGGGACCGGCGCGCCGACCGGCTGCTGCGCGAGCGGGCGCGGGCGGTGGGCCGCGCCGTCGCGCTGCTCCTCGACGTCCTGAACCCGGATCTGGTCGTCGTGACCGAGCACTCCAGCGTCCTCGACCCTGACTACCTGGAGGAGATCCGCGGGGCTGCGATCGACCTCTCGCACGTCTGCGACGACCCCGAACGCATCGTCAGTCCACATGCCGGACCGGCCACGCTGCCTGTCGCGGCGGGCACTGTTCTGCTGAATCCCCTGTTCAGAAGGCCTCTCCAGACGGTCGACGAGCTCCTCGCCGAGGGCGGCGCGAAGTGACGTCGTCTCAGAATGCGGGCACAGCCGGTTGACCGCCTCGCGGAGCCGCTGTCATATTGCTCCCGTGAATCCGGACATGCGCCTCATCTCCCGCAGGCACGTCGACCTCTGTCGACAGGCCAGTGCGGTCTGTGCCGTCCGCGTCTGAACCTCTGCGTCGGGCGTGGAACCGATCGCCCCGCCGGGTCCGCTGACGCCGTCCCGGACGCGCTGAACTTCCCCCGGCTTCCCTGACTTTCCGGTTCTCCGGCCTTCTGGCCTTCCGGCATCCCGGCGCGCCCGGTCGCTCAGGCGCCCCGGCCGGCCACATCGCCGTACCCCGCTGTACTGCGTCGTCCCGCGCCGTACCGCCGTATCGCCGCACCCCGTCCCGTACCGCTCCCGCTCATTTCCCGTGCCCCGCACACCCGGTGCCGCCATTTCTCCCGCAGCGGAAGGAATGGCCGCGCCCCGCGGGCCTCCGACCCCTTTCACAGGCAGGCAACGATGACCGAGTCGTACCCCACCACGCCCTCCGCTCCCACCCGGCGCACCACCCTGCGCGCCGCGGGCGGCGGCGCCCTGCTCCTCGGGCTCGGTCTCGCGGGCTGCCGCTCGGCGGTCTCCGAAGCCGACGCCCCGTCGGGCGAGGCCGGCGCGGCGGGCAAGGCGAGTGCCGAGCCCCGGCGCGGCGGCACCCTCACCGTCGCCGTCAACGCGGACTTCACGCCCAGTCTGCTCTTCGCGCAGAGCGCCCAGTCGCTCCAGCAGCGGCTCATCTACAACACCCTCACCCGCTACGACGACCGGCTGAAGCCGCAGCCGGAACTCGCCACCTCCTGGGAGTACGCGAAGGACGGCCGCGCCATCACGCTCGCGCTGCGCACCGACGTCACCTTCCATGACGGCCGCCCCTTCACCGCCGACGACGTGATCTTCGCGCTGAAGAACCTTCAGAACCCGCTTCGCGCCGCCCAGTTGAGGGCCACGGCCGCCGCCGTCACCGGCTTCGAGAAGCGCGGTGACCACGAGCTGGTCCTGAAGCTCGCCCACCCGGTGAACAACCTCTTCGACCTCTTCGAGTTCATGATCATCACCGATCGAACCAGCGTCGAGGACGCCGTCGCCGGCAAGAAGCTCAACGGCACGGGACCCTTCAGGCTGACCAAGTGGAGCCCCGGCTCCGGGCTCAGCCTCAGCCGCAACGAGACGTACTGGCAGCCCGGCCGGCCCTACCTCGACGGCGTCGAGCTCCGCGTCGTGCCGCAGGCCGACGCGCTCCTCTCCTCCCTCAGGACCGGGCAGTCCCAGCTCTCCTTCAGTGTCCCCGGCAAGAACCTCGCCGTCATCGCCGCCACCCCCGAGCTCGCCATCAGCGAGTACTCCACGGGCGGCGGAGCCGTGTACCTCGGCGTCAACACCACCGTTGCCCCGCTGAACGACAAGACCGTCCGGCAGGCCCTCGCCTGGGGCGTCGACCGCGAGCGGATCCTCAAGCAGGTCCTCGGCGGCTACGGACTCGCCTCCGCCACCCCCTGGCCCAAGTCCTCGCCCGCCTTCACCGAGGCCGGCCGCACCCACTACACGCACAACCCCGGCAAGGCCCGCGAGCTCCTCAAGTCCGCCGGACACACCCGGCTCGATCTGCCCCTGCTCCACGTGAACCTGCCCGGCGAGACGGCGGTCGCCGAGGCCGTCCAGTACGACCTCCGGCAGATCGGCGTCCACGTCACGCTCCAGCCCACCGATTCCGCCGCCGCCCAGAAGAACCTCATCTCCCAGAACATGCCCGGACTCTGGACGATGAGCCACGGCTTCGCCCAGGTCCAGCCTTCCACCCTCGCCGTCAGCGCCTACCCCTTCAACGAGGCCAGGAACACCTCCAAGTACCGCTCCGCCGCCTACACGAAGGTCGTCCGCGAGGCCTGGACCGCGCCCGCCGACGGCGCCCGCGCCAACACCCTCCGGCAGCAGATCACCGACACCCTCCTCGACGAGGCGTTCATCATCGACCTCGCCATCCGGGGCGCCGTCCAGGTCTCCGCCAGGAAGCTCCACGGCGTCACGCTCAACAAGTTCTCCTACCTCAACCTCGACGACGCCTACCTGGCGGGCTGAGATGCACGGCTATCTGCTGCGGAGGCTCCCCTCCGCCCTCCTCGTCCTCCTCCTCGCCTCCTTCCTCGTCTTCGCCGTCCTCCGGCTGGTCCCCGGCGACCCCGCGGCCGTCCTCGCAGGACCCGACGCGAGCGCCGAGGCCGAGGCCGCCATCCGGGCCCGTCTCGGCCTCGACGACCCCCTGCCCGCCCAGTACGCGCGGTGGATCGGCGGCCTCCTCACCGGCGACCTCGGACCCTCCTACGCGATCGGCGGCCAGACCGCCGACCTGATCGCCGACGGCGTCGGCGCCACCGTCGAACTCACCCTCGGCGCCCTGCTGTTCGTCGTCGTCCTCGGCGGCTTCTTCGGCATCGTCGGGGCGACCTCCCGCAACCGCTGGCTCCGCGGCACCGTACGGATCCTCACCACCGGAGCGCTCGCCGTACCGCCCTTCGTCACCGGCGTCCTCCTCGTCCTCCTCTTCGCCGTCCTCCTCGGCGTGCTGCCCCCGGGCGGCCGCGTCCCGCTCCTCACCGCACCCGACCTCGGCGTCCAGTACCTGCTGCTGCCCGCGCTCTGCCTCGCCCTGCCCAGCGCCGCCGTCCTCGGCCGCTACCTGGAGGACAGCATCGGCCGCGCCCTCGCCGAGGACTACGTGCGCACCGCCACCGCGGCCGGCATCGCGCCCCGGCGCCTGCTCTGGCGCCACGCCCTCCCGAACGCCCTCCCGCCCGTCGTCACCCTCCTGGGCATGCAGACCGGCCACCTCCTCGGCGGCGCCGTCCTCGTCGAGGCGATCTTCGCCTGGCCGGGCCTCGGCCAGCTCGCCGAACAGGCCCTGGTCCGCCGCGACTACCCCGTCGTCCAGGACCTCCTGCTGCTCCTCGTCACCGTCTTCGTCCTCGTCCAGCTCGTGACCGACCTCGTCCACGCCTGGCTCGACCCCCGGATCAGGTGGGAGTGACCGCCATGACCACCCTCGCAGCGGCCAAGCCGCCCCTCGCCCGACGGCCCCGCCATCCCTACCGGGCCGCCCTCGCCACCGCCCGCGGCCGTACCGGCCTCGCCCTTGTCGGTCTGGTCGTCCTCGCCGGGCTCCTCGCCCCGCTCCTCTCCGGCCACGGCCCCACCGACCAGAGCGCCCTCGCGGTCGCCGGGCCCGGCACCCCGGGCCACCCGCTCGGCACCGACGACCTCGGCCGCGACCTCCTCTCCCGCCTCCTGTACGGCATCCGCGCGGACCTCGGCATCATCGCCGTCGCCGTACCGCTCGGCGCCGCCCTCGGCTGCCTCCTCGCCCTGGCGGCGGCCACCCACCCGGTCGCGGACACCGTCGTCCAGCGCGCCTTCGACCTGGTCCTCGCCTTCCCCGGACTGATCCTGGCGCTCGCAGTCACCGCGATCCTCGGCCCCGGCCGGCTGCCCGTGATCCTCGTCATCGCCCTCGCGGAGATCCCCGTCTTCGGACGGCTCCTCCGCACGGGCATCCTCGTCCAGCGCGGCCGGGAGTACGTGACGGCCGCCCGCGTCGGCGGCACCTCCGGCGGCCGCATCCTCACCCGGCACATCCTGCCCAACGCCGCCGACCCGCTCGTCGTCCAGCTGGCCGTCTCCCTCACCGTCGCCGTCTTCATCGAGGGCGCCATGAGCTTCCTCGGCGTGGGAGTCCGGCCACCCGAACCCACCCTGGGCGCCGTGCTCAGCCAGTCCATGCCCTACCTCGCCCAGGCCCCGCACTTCGCCGCGGGACCGCTCGTGACCGTGACCGCGCTCGTCCTCGGCCTCTCCCTGACCGCCGAGGCACTGAACCGGGAGATACGCCGATGACCAGCCCGCCGCTCCTCGAAGTCCAAGGCCTGGAGGTGGAGTTCACCACCCCCGACGGCGGGGCGCTGCACGCCGTACGGGACGTGTCCTTCACACTCCGCCGGGGCGAGACGCTCGCCGTCGTGGGCGAATCGGGCTCCGGCAAGTCCACCACCGCCCTCGCCCTGCTCCGGATGCTCCCCGGCACCGGCCGGATCAGCGGCGGCTCCGTCCGGCTCGACGGGCAGGACCTCACCACCGCCGACGAGTCCGCGCTGCGGGCCGTGCGCGGAGCCCGTATCGGCATGGTCTTCCAGGACCCGATGACGGCCCTCAACCCCGTCCTCACCGTCGGCCGCCACCTGGACGAGGTGCTCCGCGCCCACGACGACCGGGCCACGTCCAGGGCCCGCCGCGACAAGCCCGTCCACCCCGACAGGCCCGCCCGCCGCGACAAGGCCGCCCGGCGTGCCCGGGCCGTCGAGCTGCTCCGCCTCGTCGGCATCCCCGACGCCGAGCGCCGCCTCGACGACCACCCGCACCAGTTCTCCGGCGGCCAGCGCCAGCGCGTGCTCATCGCCATGGCCCTCGCGGGCGAACCCGACATCCTCCTCGCCGACGAACCCACCACCGCCCTCGACGCCACCGTCCAGGACCAGATCCTCACCCTCCTCGGCGACCTCACCCGCACCACCGGCACCGCGCTCGTCCTCATCACCCACAACATGGGCGTGGTCGCCCGCGCCTGCGACCGAGTCCTCGTCATGTACGGCGGCACCGTCGTCGAGGACGGCCCCACCGCCGAGGTCCTGTCCCACCCCCGCCACCCCTACACCGCCGGCCTCCTCGCCGCCGTACCCCGGCTCTCCGCCCCCTCCGGCACCCGGCTCACCGGCATCCCCGGCACCCCGCCCGACCTCTCCCTGCCCGTCGCCGGCTGCGCCTTCGCGGCCCGCTGCGCCCTCGCCGAGAACCGCTGCCACACCACCACCCCGCCGCTCACCGCCGTCACGGAGACCGTCCACGCCGCCTGCCTGCCCGCCGCCGAGCGCACCGTGCCGCTGCCGCCACCCCCGCCGCCCGTCCGGATCGACCGGCCCGCACCCGGCGCCGTCGTCCTGGCAGCCGAGGGCATCGTCAAGACCTACCGGGGACGCGGGGCGCGAGGCCGCCGCTTCACCGCCCTCGACGGCGTCTCCCTCACCCTCGCCGCGGGCGAGACCCTCGGCATCGTCGGCGAGTCCGGCTCCGGCAAGTCCACCCTCGCGCGCGTCCTCGCCCACGCCCATCCCGCCGACGGCGGCCGGATCCTCCTCGACGGCCGGGACGTCACCCGCCCCGGCCGGGCCGCGCTGCACTCCGTACGCCGCCGCGTCCAGATGGTCTTCCAGGACCCGTACGCCTCGCTCAACCCCCGCATGACCGTCGGGGAGATCGTCGCCGAACCGCTGCGCGCCTTCGGGACCGTCGCCCCGGGGGAGCGCGCCGCGCGCGTCGCGGAACTCCTGCGGCTCGTCGGGCTCGACCCGGCCGCCGCCGACCGGCACCCGCGCTCCTTCTCCGGCGGTCAGCGCCAGCGCGTCGGCATCGCCCGCGCCCTCGCCCCCGAACCCGCCGTCCTCATCTGCGACGAACCCGTCTCGGCGCTCGACGTCTCCGTCCAGGCCCAGATCGTCGGCCTCCTCACCGACCTCCAGCGCGACCTGGGCCTCGCCCTCGTCTTCATCGCCCACGACCTGGCCGTGGTGCGCCAGGTCAGCCACCGCATCGCCGTCATGCACGAGGGCCGGATCGTCGAGACCGGACGCGCCGACGAGCTGTGCGAGCACCCCCGCGACCCGTACACCCGCGCGCTCCTGGCCGCCGCGCCCGAACCCGTACCCGTCCGGGTACCCGCCGGGGCGGTGTCCGCGTGAGCACCTGCTGCACCCCGGGACGCGGCTGTACGGGGGACGCCGGCGCCGCCCGCGCCGTCGCTCCGCTGCCCCTGCCGACCGTACGGGCCGCCCCGCCGCCCCGCCCCATGGTGGAACTGCCCGGCGGCACCTTCCGCATGGGCGACGCCTTCGGCGAGGGCTACCCGGCCGACCACGAGGGACCCGTACGGGAGGTCACCGTCGAGCCCTTCGCGATCGACGCCACCGCCGTCACGAACGCCCGGTACGCGGAGTTCGTCGAGGCCACCGGGTACCGCACCGACGCCGAACGCTTCGGCTCCTCCTTCGTCTTCCACCTCCTGCTCCACCCCGCCGCCGCGGGCCACGTCCTCGGCCGGGTCCCACAGGCCCCCTGGTGGCTGGGCGTCACCGGAGCCGCCTGGCACGCCCCGGAAGGGCCGGGCTCAGGCCTGGAAGGCCGCGCCGACCACCCCGTCGTCCACGTCTCGTACGACGACGCCCTCGCCTACTGCGACTGGGCGGGCGTCCGGCTGCCCACGGAGGCCGAGTGGGAGTACGCGGCCCGCGGCGGCCTCGCCGGCGCCCGCTACCCGTGGGGCGACGACTTCACGCCCGGCGGCGAGGCGAGGTGCAACACCTGGACCGGCGACTTCCCGCACCGCTCCGACCGGCCCGGCGGACGCGTCGGCACCGTGCCCGTCACCGCGTACGCCCCCAACGGCCACGGCCTGTACAACACCTCCGGCAACGTCTGGGAGTGGTGCCGGGACACCTTCCGCCCGGGCGACGCCGGCCGGCCGGCCGAGCGCGTCATCCGCGGCGGCTCCTACCTCTGCCACGCCTCCTACTGCAACCGCTACCGGGTCGCCGCCCGCTCCCACAACACCCCCGAATCCTCGACCGGCCACGGCGGATTCCGCACCGCCCGCTCGCTTCCCCCGCACCCGGAAGGACCCGCCCCCGCATGAGCACCGCACCCCGCCGCGACCCCTACGAAGGCTTCCCCGGCCGCGTCGGCCGCACCTTCGCCGAGTCCGAACCCGCCTGGCCCAGCCGTACGACCCCGCCGGCCAAGGCCCCCAACATCGTCGTGGTCCTCGTCGACGACATGGGCTTCAGCGACATCGGGCCGTTCGGCTCCGAGATCCCCACACCGGTCCTCGACGGCCTCGCCGACGACGGCGTACGGCTCACCAACTACCACACCATGCCGCTCTGCTCACCCGCCCGCGCCGCCCTGCTCACCGGCCTCAACCCGCACCGCGTCGGCTACGCCATGGTCGCCAACGCGGACCCCGGCTTCCCCGGCTACGGCATGGAGGTCGCCGACGACATCCCCACCCTCGCCGAACTCCTCCACGACGCCGGCTACGCCACCTACGCCGTCGGCAAATGGCACCTCGTCCGCGACTCCGCCTCCAACGCCGCCGACGACCGCGCCAACTGGCCGCTCCAGAAGGGCTTCGACCAGTACTACGGCGTCCTGGAAGGTCTCACCAGCCTCTTCCACCCGCACCAGCTCGTCCGGGACAACAGCCCCCTCGACATCGACGAGTTCCCCGACGACTACTACTACACCGACGACCTCACCGACCAGGCGATCTCCATGGTGACGTCACTGCGCGCCCACGACCCGGACAAGCCGTTCCTCCTCTACCTCGCCCACAACGCCGTCCACGGCCCCCTCCAGGCCAAGCCCGCGGACATCGCCCGCCACCGCGGCCGTTACGACGACGGCTGGGACACCCTGCGCGAGCGCCGCTTCGCCGCCCAGCTCGCCGCCGGACTCTTCCCGCCCGGCACCGAACTCCCCGAACGCAACAGCGAGGCCGGCCTCGACGTCCCCGCCTGGGCCTCTCTGACGGAGCATCAGCAACGTCTCTACGCCCGCTACATGGAGGTCTACGCGGCCCTCGTCGACAACATCGACCAGAACCTCGGCCGACTCACCGACACCCTCGCCGCCCTCGGCGAACTCGACAACACCATCATTGTCTTCACCTCCGACAACGGCGGCACCGGCGAGGGCGGACCGGAGGGCACCCGCTCCTACTTCAGCCGCTTCGTCCACCACCCCCGCCTCCCCGGCGACTGGGACCCCGACGTCGACCGCGACCCCGAACTCATCGGCGGCCCCCGCAGCCTCGTCCACTACCCCCGCGGCTGGGGCATGGCCTCCAACACGCCCTTCCGCCTCTACAAGGGCCACACCTACGCGGGCGGCGTCCGCGTCCCCTTCGTCCTCTCCTGGCCCGAAGGAGCACGGGACGGCAGGCTCGCGACAGGGCTGCGCCCCCAGTACCAGTACGTCACCGACATCGCCCCCACCCTCCTCGAACTCGCGGGTCTGGCCCGGCCGGAGAGCCGCCGCGGCATCCCCCTCCAGGAACCCGACGGCATCAGCTTCACCCCCGTCCTCGCCGACCCCGCCCACGAGTCGACCCACCCCGAGCAGCACTGCGAGATGACCGGCAACCGCAGCCACTACCGCGACGGCCGCAAACTCGTCACCCTCCACCGGCCCGGCACGCCCTACGACGACTCCGAATGGGCCCTGTACGACATCCGCACCGACCCCACCGAGATCCACGACCTCGCCAGCGAACAGCCCGAAGTGGTCAAGGAGTTGTCGGCGGCCTGGGAGGAGGCCGCCTGGCGCAACGGCGTCTTCCCGCTGCCCGACCACAGCGGCGCCCTCGCCCGCCGCAACCCCGCCGAGGAACGCCTCACCCGCCCCGTCACCCTGCTCCCCGGCACCCCGGAGCTGGAGCGCTACCGCTCCTCCCGGCTCGTCTCCCTGCGGTCCTTCGAGGTCGCCGTGGCCGTCGAGGAGACCGGCGACGGCGTCCTCGTCTCCCACGGCGACCAGGGCGGCGGCTACAGCCTCTACATCGAGAACGGCCGGCTGACCTTCGCGTACAACGAGTACGGCCGCCTCCACGAGACCGACGCGGGCCCCCTCGCCCCCGGCCCGCACGAGATCTTCCTCGTCGCCACGGCCGAGGAGGGCCTCCGCTGGCGGTTCACCGTGCTCGTGGACGGCGAGCACCGCGCCGCCCCCGACAGCGTCCACCAACTCGTCGGCATGGCCCCCTTCCAGGGCATCAGCGTGGGGATCGACCGCAAGTCCCCCGTCTCCTGGCCCCTCTTCGCACGTCACCGCTCCTTCCGCTTCACCGGCAGACTCCGCTCCGTCACCTACCGGCCCGGAGCACCGGGCCCCGACGCACCCGAGGCCGTCGCGGCGGCGCTCAAGGAGGCGGCGGCGGCCTTCGAGTGACGGCAGGCGGCGGGGGCGGGCCCGGGGCGAAATTCCCGGGACTCACCCCGCCCGACCAGCCACACTGGCCCCATGACCCAGGACCCCGACATCGCCGAGGCCATCGCGGGCGAACTGCGCCTGCTGGACCCGGCCGTACGCGCCTCCCGCGCCCTCGCCACCGAACTCCTCGACCCCGAGTTCGTCGAGGTCGGCGCCTCCGGCCGCCGCTGGACGTACGAGGAGATGCTCGCCGCGCTCCCCGAGCTGACCGGCAGCGCGGAGAACGGCCCGCGCCACGAACCCGACGCCATCGCGGGCGCGGTGCTCGCCCCCGGAGTCGTCCACCTCACGTACGCGTGCGCATACGACGGCCGTCGAGTCCGCCGCAGCTCCCTGTGGCGGCGCGATCCCGGAGCGGCGGCAGACGCGCCCCTGCGGATGTACTACCACCAGGGGACGCCCGTACCCGAAGAATCCCGATGACGCCCCGCGTGCTCGGCCCGGCGGCACTGGCGTACCTCGCGCCGGAGGTCTTCCGCCGGACAGGGGCGTCCCCGCCGCCGGTTACCGGGAGTGGACCCTGCGGACCGCCCACCTCAGTGTGCTGACCGCGCCGGCCGCACGGGGACGCGGGCTCGCACGGACCGTGGCATCGGCGGCGGTCGCCCACGCGATCGCCGCCGGACTGCTGCCGCAGTGGCGCGCCCGCCCCCACTCCTCGCGGCGGGTCGCCGCCGCACTGGGCTTCGAGGAACTGGGCGCGCAACTCTCCGTCGAGCTCGCTCAGGACTGACGCGGGGTGATGTTGCCTCCGTCGTAGACGTTGTCCGGGGTGACGATCTGCGTGACCGCCCGGGCGAGCAGCGTCGACGGCTCCTGGTCGGCGACGCGGCGGGCGTCCGTGTTGAGCATGAGGACCAGGGTGGCCTTCTGCGAGGGCAGGTAGACGGTCACGGTCTCGTACCCCGGCAGCGAGCCGTTGTGCCCGATCCAGCCCTCGGTCTCGAAGATGCCGAGGCCGTAGGTGGTGCCGGGGAAGCCGGTCGGCAGCGTCCTGAGCCGCTGTGCCTGGGTCTCCGGGCTGAGCAGCTTCCCGGTGGCGACGATCTCGGCCCAGTGACGCAGGTCCTGCAGGTTCGAGATCATCGCCCCGGCCGCCCAGGCCCAGCTCGGGTTCCAGTCCGTGGCGTCCTCGATCTTGCCGCTCAGCGTCTGGTCGGTGTACCCGTGCGAGTGCGGCTCGGGGAACTCGGCCCCCTCCGGGAACAGCGTGTGGAACAGGTGGGACGGGCGCAGCACCCGGTTGCGGATGACGTCCCGGAGCGGCTGGCCGGTGACCTTCTCGATCACCAGGCCGAGCAGGACGAGGTTGGAGTTGGAGTACTCGAACTGGGCGCCTGGCTTGAAGGTGTTCTTGTGCTTCATGCCGTACGCGAGCAACTGCTCCGGGGTGTACGTCCGCTGGGGGTCGCTCAGCAGGTCGTGGACGAACTCCGCGTCGGCGGTGTACGGGAACAGGCCGCTGCGCATCCCGGCGAGCTGGCGGAGCGTGATCCGGTGGCCGTTGCGCACGTGGGGGACGTACTTCGCGATCGGGTCGTCGAGGCCGACCCGGCCGTCGTCGACGAGCTGGAGCAGCGCGGTCACCGTGAAGGTCTTGGTCTCGCTGCCGATCCGGATGTACGAGTCGGCGGACATGGGCTCGCGGGTCACCGTGTCGGCGACGCCGGTCGCGCGGACGTAGCTCCCCTTGCCCGGCATCCACACGCCGACGACGACGCCGGGGATGCCCGCCTGCTTGCGGACGTCCTCGATGGCCTTGTCCAGCCGCGCGTTCACCTCGGGGCCGAGACCGCCCGGCGGGCAGTCGTCCTTGTCGTACCGGTCGACGCTCGCGGCGTGGACCGCAGGGGCCGGGGCCAAGGCCGTCGGGGCCAGCACGGACGCCACGAGCAGCGCCGCGGCGAACAGACGTCGGGTGGGGGTGCGTCGCATGTCGGGGGCGCCTCTTCCAGGTCGGGGAACAGGCAGCCACATCACCACCCGGAACCCTGCCGGAGGCCTGCGTCCGAGGAGCGCCCCATCGAGTCCACTCGTTCGGCGCCGCACGGATCGCTGAGGCGGCCCTGACCGGTAGGTCCCGAGCGCGTGCTCGGCTCGCGCCCGGCCCGTACCTCGTTCGCGCCCGGCCCGTACCTCGCGCGTGCCCGGCCCGTACCTCGTTCGCGCCCGGCCCGTGTGCCCGTGCCTAGGTGTACGCGTCCGTGACGCAGTCGACGGCGCACCGCCAGTGCTCGAACCGTTGCCGCAGCGCAGCCGCCGCGTGGAGCCGCTCCACCGCGACGTACCCGTAGCGGTCCTGCGTCACCCGCACCACGGCCTCGACGGTGACGATGGCCGGTTCGCCGTCACCCGCGGACCGGCGGGCCGTCGTGATCACGTGGTCGGCCGCCCGCTGCAGATCGCGCGCGTACTCCCGCTGGGCCACGGACCGCGCCCGGGACGCGGCGAACGGCCGTACGGCGCGGCCCTTCCAGACGACACCCGCCGTGATGAGTCCCAACCCGACGAGGGGGACGAGTACCCCGATCACGGTATTGAGATTCCAGGTCATCGCGCGCTGCCTTCCCCCAGTTCCGCCGGTCCGGCTGCCGGTTGCTCCGATTCTAGGGCGCGGGGGGCCGCGTCCGCTGGCGTGCCCAGGAGGGTGTCCAGATGTCGGCCCCCGAGACCTCCGAGGCACCCGAGGTCGCCATGGCTTTCGAGGGCTCGGACTGGGGAGCGGCGAGGTGGTCGCGGAGGGCGAGAAGCCCCGGATGAGGGTTGTCCGCGGACCAGAGCAGCGAGTGCGGGTAGACCGGCGTCGGGCCGTGCACGGGGATGCGGCGCAGGTCGTGGGCCTCGGGCCAGACGAGGCGCGTTCCCGCTCCCACGAGGGTCGCGAGCTCGGGGGAGTCGGCGACGGTGTCGAGGAGCGGTTCGGTGCCGAAGTCGGGCCCCGTCACCTCGATCGTGAGCCCGAACTCGGCGGCGAGGTCGGCGTAGTAGGCGGCCCACTCGGTTCCGCTGACGATCCCGGGCACCCAGATCCGGTGCCCCGCGAGCCGCGCCGGTGTGACGGAACGGGCGGACGCCAGCGCGTGGGCCGGTCCCGTGAGCAGCTGGAGCGGCTCGTCCAGGACGGGCAGGGCCCCGATGCCCTCGGGCAGGTGCCGGCCGGGCATGGTGACCGCGCGGAAGGACGCGTCGATCGTGCCGGACCGCAGGGCCGTGACGGCCGCGTCGGCGTCGAAGAGCGTGACGACGTCGAGCTCGATCTCCGGGCGCGTCCGGTGGAACGCGCGCAGCAACGTCGCGGGCGCCAGCCGTCGGCCGATCACGTCCACGCGCAGCGCGCGGCTACCGGGCCGCACGGAGGCGATCGCCCGGGCCTCGGCGTGGAGGAGAGCCCGGGCGTGCGGCAGGAACGCCTGCCCGTCGATCGTGGCCTCGGCGCCGTGCGCGGTACGGGTGAGCAGCCGCACGCCCAGCTCCTTCTCCAGCGCGGCGACGCGCTTGGAGACGGCCTGCTGGGTGATCGACAACTCGTCGGCGGCCTGCCGGAACCGGCCCGAGTCCAGGACGGCGAGGAAGGTGCGTACGGCTTCGAGATCCACGCTCCTCACGCTATCCCGACAACCACTGGTTGTGCCCAGCCTGACATCGGGTTGTTTGCTCCCGGTATCAGTCACTCGCTTGGATGGCGGGGGCCGACGCGCGGTTGTTCGACGCGTCGCGGAGAGGAGTACGGACATGGCGGGCGGACGGCCGTCGCCGGGGCGCGACTTCGGATGGCTGTGGGCGGCCTACTCGGCGAGCGCACTCGGCACCGGGCTCGCGTTCAGCGCCTTTCCGCTGCTCGCGATCACCGTGCTCCACAAGGGCGCCGCCGAGGTCGCCTCGCTGGCCGCGGTTGGCGCCGCGGTGGGTGCGGCGGTCGCGGTCCCGCTCGGGCCGTGGGTGGAGTTCCGCCGCAAGCGGTCGGTGATGGTCGCGATGGACCTCGTCCGGTGCGCGGCGCTGCTGAGCGTCCCCGTCGCGTACGCCCTCGGCCTGCTCGGCCTCGCCCAGCTCCTGCTCGTCTCGGTCGTCGTCGCCGCGGCCGACATCACGTTCGGAGCGGCGGCCGGTGCCTTCCTGAAGGCGCTGGTCAAGCCGGAGGCCATGGTCGCGGCCCAGGCCCGTCTGGAGTCCACGACCTGGACCGCGACCGTCGTCGGGCCGCCGCTCGGCGGCGCCCTGATCGCGCTCCTCGGCCCGGTCGCCACCGTGGCCGCGGACGCCGTCAGCTACCTGCTCTCGGCGGCGGGCATCCGGGCGATCGCGGGACGGGAGCCCCGCCCAGGGCGGGAGAACCGGTCGGAGAACCAGTCGAAGAACCGGTCGGATAGCGGGTCGAAGAAGCGGTCGGAGAGCGGGTCGAAGAACCGGTCCGGGGCGCGCTTCGGCGACCTCGTCGAGGGCTGGCGCCATGTCCTCGCCCACCCACTGCTGCGCCCGCTGTTCTTCCACACCGTCCTGGTCAACGGCCTCATCATGGCCACCGCGCCGCTGCTCGCCGTCCTCATGCTCGGGCCGCTGGGGTTCACGCCCTGGCAATACGGCCTCGCCTTCGCCGTCCCGTGCGTCGGCGGTCTCATCGGCGCGAGGCTGGCGCCCGGGCTCGTCGACCGGTTCGGCCGCCACCGGGTCCTCGTCGTCTCGGGCGCGCTGCGCGTGTGCTGGCCGGTCGGTCTGGCCTTCGTCCGTCCCGGCGTCACCGGACTCCTGCTCGTCATGGCCGTCGAGCTCGCGCTGATCACCTGCATCGGTGTCTTCAACCCGGTGTTCGCCGCCCACCGGCTCCGCCTGACGGCGACCGGCCGGGTCGCCCGCACCCTCACCGCCTGGTCGGTCACCGGCAAGGCCACCACCGCGACCCTGACCGCCCTGTGGGGCGTCCTGGCGGGTCTCGTCGGCCCCCGGGCGGCCATCGCCCTCGCGGGCGTCCTCCTCCTGGCGACGCCGCTGCTGCTCCCGCGGCGCGAGGCCGTGGCGGGGGCGGAGTCGACCTCGGGATTGACACGTGTAAGTGGGCGGTGACACGCTCCATGCCCGGCCCCGTGTCGCCCCCGCGCAGAAGGAGCAGCACCGCATGAGCACGACCGTCACCACCGCCCGAGGGCCCGTCCGCGGCGAACGTCGTGCGGACGGCAGCCTCCGCTTCCTGGGCATCCCGTACGCGCAGCCCCCCGTGGGCGACCTGCGGTTCGCCGCGCCCGTCCCGCCGGAGCCGTGGACGGAGCCGCTCGACGCCACCGCGTACGGCCCGACCGCGCAGCGCCGACCCTTCGGCGAGGTCGTGATCATCCCCGAGCCCACCATCCCGGGTGAAGGCGTCCTCAACCTCAACGTCTTCACCCCCGACACCGCCCCGGAGGCCGGGCTCCCCGTCCTCGTCTGGATCCACGGCGGCGGCTACGTCGCCGGTTCGGCGGCCAGCCCCTGGTACGACGGGGCCGCCTTCAACCGTGACGGTGTCATCGTCGTCTCGCTCGGCTACCGGCTCGGCATCGAGGGCTTCCTCCACCTGGAGGACGCCCCCGACAACCGAGGCGTACGGGACTGGATAGCCGCCCTGGAATGGGTCCGCGACAACATCGCGGCCTTCGGTGGCGACCCGGCCAAGGTCACCATCGCCGGACAGTCGGCCGGCGGCGGCGCCGTCCAGACCCTCCTGGCCGTCCCGTCGGCCCGGGACCTGTTCCGCGGCGTGATCTCCGTCTCGGGCGCGGTCCTGGACCCCGACGGTCCCGAGGTCGCCCGCGCCACCGCCCGGCTCCTCACCTCCCGCACCGGGGTCCCCGCGACCGCGGCCGCGCTACGGGACCTCGGCGACGACGAGATGCTCGCGCTCCAGGACCGGCTGGCCGAGGAGGGCCCGGACCGCGAGGGCCTGCCGCTCCTGGCCCTCGCGCCCTTCGCGGACGGCGAGCTGATCCCCGTACCCGCGCAGAAGGCCCTGACGACGGGCGGCGCGGGCGACGGCGTCCCGCTGATGGTCGGCTTCACCGAGCACGAGTTCACGATGGTTCCCGCGCCCGAGGGCGTCCCGCTGCCGCTCCTGCTCGGGGGCGTCGGCCTCGACGCCGCCCGGACCGACGCCTTCACCGAGGCGTACGCGAAGGGCGGCGAGGCCTCCCTCTTCGGCCAGGCGATGACGGACGCGGTCTTCCGCGCCCCGAACCTCGCCCTCGCGGACGCCCGCGCGGCGCGGGAACAGCCCACCTGGCTCTACGAGTTCGCCTGGCGCTCACCGGTCATGGGCATCGCCATCCACTGCCTCGACCTGCCGTTCGCCTTCGACGTCCTCGACTCCGAAGGCGTCGCACCCGTCGCCGGGGCCACACCGCCGCGCGCCCTGGCCGACGCCATGCACCGGGCCTGGGTCGCCTTCGTGACGGACCAGGACCCGGGCGCCGACTGGCCGCGCTACACCACCGACCAGCGCGCCACGATGATCTGGGACGCCGAGCCCCGGATCGCCGAGGACCCCCTGAGCGGGGTCCGCTCGATCTGGCTCGACTGACCACGCGGCCGACGCGCGCTGTCCCTGATCACCACGCCGGGACAGCGGGCGGGCGGCACACGGTTCAAGATCCGTTCCTGGTCCGGCGAGGACGAGCTGACGGAGCCGGCCACCCTCACTGATCGCAAGGCAGAGGCAGCGAACCCGAAGCGCCTCCGCACTGTCACAGGGCGTCCGCCGCGATCCGTAGGCCGACGACGAGTCCCGCGTCAAGTGCGTCTCTGCGATCACCCGCCCGTAGGACGGCCGACGGACAGGGTCGGCCAATGGGGTGGCCGCCCATGGCATTGATCTTCCACCGGACTATCCGGCGGAGTCCGCAATACGGCTCCTGCGGCCCCCGAGTCACCGCCAGGCGGCGGCCAGCGCGGCACGCGCGGCGTCGTCGGTGTGCAGAGCCTGGGATACCGCCCAGGACGTTGGTGCGCCAGGTTTCCACGGGCTCGTGGGTGGGCTGGAACGTCCACGCGAGGTGGACGACGGCGTCGACTTCCGTGAACAGCGCGGTCAGGTCGGTGCCACCCGGGTCGATGTCCGCCTCGGCCCAGCGGACGCCGGAGACCCGGAGTGCGGGCACCCCGACGGGCGACGCCGAGCACGTCCCCGACCGCGCGGTCGGGGGCGAGCGCGCGGACACGCTGGTCCCCGCGTTGCCGGTGGCTCTGGCACGACGACTGCCAGCGGACCGACCGCCCGTCGGCCCGCGCCACGGGTACGGTCCGTCGCCGAGGCGCACGGCCGGTGACGGCCGGGGGCGGTCGCGAGCGGCCATCGGGCCCAGGGGAAGGCCCCACGGGTCATGCCCTGCGACTGACTGCTCGGCGCACTCCGCGAACACGACGGGGGCCCGGAGAACGGCGGCCAAGCGCTTCCCCTTCCTCGCCCGCGGTCCGGATGGCTGTCAGGAGCAGCCCGACCCGACCCAAGCAGCGGGCGCGCGGGCGCGGCTACGTCGGTGTCACGCGATCGGGGAGAACGGGAGGTAGTCCCTGCCCTGGACGGACGGGATCACGGCGTAGCTGCCCTCGGGCAGTTCGTTCCACACACCCGGGAGGTCGCCCAAGGGCTCGGAGACCACGATGCGGGTCTCGTCGGAGATCTCCCTGAGGAAGTCCAGTTCAGGGTGAAGACGCCGGACTGACTCGGCCCTGCTGCTGTAGAAGAGCGAGCGGGGCTTGCCCTGGCTGGCATACCGGAAGGCCCACACGCGCTCTCCGTCGCTCACCGCCACCGTCATCTGGAGCGGATCGGCCACGCCGTGTTCTCTGCCGAGGTGCTCCACCAGGCCCGCCATCCGAGCCACCGCGCCCGGGACGTCCTGGTCGAGGCCGAAGGTGACCGCCAGGTAGAACATCACTTCGGAGTCCGTCGATCCTTCGATGGAGGGGAAGAGCACAGGGTCGACGGCCATGCAGAGATCGCGTTGCAACCGGGGGAAGTCGGCGATGGCCCCGTTGTGCATCCACAGCCACCGGCCGTGACGGAACGGGTGGCAGTTGGTCTGCTGGACAGCGGAGCCGGTGGAGGCACGTACGTGGGCGAAGAAGAGGGAAGAGCGGACATGCGCGGAGAGCTCGCGCAGGTTGCGGTTGTTCCAGGCCGGCCCGACATCGCGAAATACCGCCGGTGTTCCGTCGCCGTCCGCGCTGTACCACCCGGCGCCGAATCCGTCGCCGTTGGTCGACTCGACGCCCATCCGGGCGTGGAGGCTCTGGTTGATCAGCGAGTGCTCGGGGCGGTAGAGCACGGTGTCGAGCAGCACCGGCGAACCAGAGTAGGCGAGCCAGCGACACATACGGACCATCCCCTTTCGGAGCCTGTTCCGAGCCTACGTCGATGACGGCTCTGTACCACCGGCGACGGCGACCGGCGACCGACCGACGGCCGACGGCCGACGACCGACCGGCTGTCCGGGTGCCCGAAGGCGCCCTTCTCTCCGAGTCGTTCGAGTGCGGAGGGGACGGTCCCCAGCCCTCGATGCCTTCGGCAACCGTCCGCGAGGGTCTCGCCGTCAGCAGTCGTCACTCCGCGTCGGGGTGGGCATGTGTGCGCGGGGCCCAGGACTGCCCCGAGCAGTCGTAGGGCAGAGGTGGGAACCGGCGCCCGCGAACGTCGGTGCTCTTGCTCCACAGGTGTTCCTTGCCGCGGTCACCGGCGTAGATGCCGCTCCGCGGTGCGATCTCGCCCGGTTTCCAGTGCTCTGTCCCGTTCATGATGAGGCGCCTACCCCTGCGGGCCGAGTGCATTCCACGCCCCGCACGGGACAAGCCGGGCCCAGGACGCGGCGACGCTCCGCCTGACCTCTTTTCTGACCCGCGGAGGCGCTCGATCAGGCGACATGCGCGGTCATGCGGCCTTGTGCCCGGATCCCGGCGGGTGTCCGGAGGGCAGACCCCGGACCGGCGGCGCCGGAGTGCGGCACGCCATGAGTGTGGACGTCTACGGCCGGCAGGCGCCGCTCCGGCCGCGCGAACGAGACCAGCTGGCCCCTCCGGGGAAAACGTGCTTGTCCCGACCGGCCAGGGGTAGCAGCCGAAGGAACCGCAACGGTCCGGACGCCTTCGGTGGGAGGCGACCAGAACATCGAGCGAGGAGGACGACGGTGGGTACGGGCAACAAGGAAGACCAGGATGTCGTCGCGGCCATCCTCAAGGATCACCGCACCATGGAGGACCTGTTCCGCCGCATGCGGAGCGTCGAGTCCGACCGCGCGGCCGCGCTGAAGGAGTTCTCGGCGCTTCTCGTGGCGCACGGTGAGGCGGAGGAGGCCGAGGTCTACGGGGCGCTCAAGCGCTTCCGGGACATCGACGACGAGGAAGTGGAGCACGGTACGGGGGAGCACACCGAGGGGAACAAGGCGCTCCTTGCCCTGCTCGAGGTCGAGGACGTCGGCTCCGACGAATGGGACTCGCGGCTGGAGGACCTGGTGGAGGCGGTCTCCCACCACGTCGACGAGGAGGAACGGACGATCCTCAACGGCGCCAGGGAGAACGTTCCCGACGAGCGCCGGGCCGAATTGGGCGCCGCGTTCCGGGAGGAACGCGCGAAGCAACTGGCGTCGGATTGCGGCAGCGTGGAGAACGTCCGCAAGGTCGCCAACCGGTGAGGTGAGCCGCCGCGCCGTCTCACCCCGGCACCCGCCGGAACGCCGCGAGCGTCATGCCCCGAGGCGGGGCGCGCATACGGCCGCCCACCCACTCCGGTGCCGGCGGCGGAGGTGAGCGTGAAGCGGGCCTCGTCTCGTCGTCCCCGCCGTCCCCGTCGTCGGGCGGGCCCTTGCCCCGGGCTCGATCCGGGCCGGCTCCGGGACGGACCGGGGCGCGACTCTCGACATGGTTCAGGGCAGTGGGGTTCCTCCGGTGGCGTTGACGATCTCCCCGGTGATGTAGCTCGACTGGGGCGAGGCCAGGAAGACGTACGCGGGGGCCATTTCCGCCGGCTGCGCGGGGCGGCCCATCGGTGACTGGTCGCCGAAGTCCTTCGTCTGGGGCATGGTCGCGGGGATGAGCGGTGTCCAGACCGGGCCGGGTGCGACGGCGTTGACCCGGATACCGCGCTCGGCGACCATCTGCGCCAGGGAGTGGGTGAAGGAGATGATCGCCGACTTGGTCATGGCGTAGTCGAGTAGGTGCGGGCTGGGCTGGTAGCCCTGTACGGACGTGGTGTTGATGATGCACCCGCCGCGGGGCATGTGGGCCAGGGCCTTGCGGGAGAGCCAGAACATCCCGTACAGGTTGGTCTTCATCACCCGGTCGAACTGATCCGTGGTGATGGCCTCGATCCCGTCGGGTTGGGACATCTGGTAGGCGGCGTTGTTGACGAGGATGTCGACGCGTCCCAGTTCGCCCACCGCCCGGTCGATCAGGGTCGTGCACTGGTCCTCGTCGCGGATGTCGCACACGACGGGCACGGCCGTGCGTCCCGCCTCGCGGACCAGCCGGGCCGTCTCGTCCGCCTCGTCCGCCTCCTCGGGCAGATAGGTGAAGACGACATCGGCGCCCTCACGTGCGAAAGCCAGACAGACGGCCCTGCCGATCCCGGAATCGCCGCCGGTGATGACCGTAGCCCGGTCGCGCAGCACGTCGTGGCCCCGATAGGAGTCCTCGCCGTGGTCGGGCCGGGGGGTCATCCGGTCGGTCCAACCGGGATGGTCCTGGTGCTGCTCGGGGAACGGAGGCTGGGGGTGGCGGGTCACAGGGTCGGGAACGTGGGGTGATTCCTGGGGGGACATCGAGATCTCCGTCGTGCTGTGTGGTGAGGGGCGCGCGGTGAGGGCCGCACGGTCAGGAAGAGGGCGGTCAGGAAGAGGGCGGGTAGGGGGCGGCCTTGAGGCGGCGGGCGAGGTGGGCCGTGTTGGCGGCGAGGGTGGCGGTGGTCGCCGCGGTCTTCTCGGGGGTGTTGTCGAGGTCCTGGTAGTCGGTGCCCTGCATGGCTTCGCCGACCCAATAGGTGACGGCGTTGGGTGCGAGGGAGAACCCGACGTCGTTGAGCCCCTGGAAGAGGTCGGCGCTGACCTTGTGCGCGCCGTCCTCGTTGCCGACCACGCAGACCGCGGCGACCTTGCCGTACGTGAGCATGCGACCCTCGTCGTCGGTCTCGGAGAGCTCCGCGTCCAGGCGTTCCAGGACACGCTGGGCCACGCTGGAGGGGTGGCCCAGCCAGATCGGTGTGGAGAGGACCAGGATGTCGGCGCCGAGGATCGTGTCCCGGATCGCCGGCCAGGCGTCGCCGTCGCCCATGTCGGTCTGCACGCCGGACTTCACATCGTGGTCCACGATCCGAATGGTCTTCCCCGTCACCCCGTGCTCGGAGAGCGCGTCCATCGTCTGTTCAGCGAGCAACTGGGAGCTGGAAGACGCGGGGGAGGGGGAGAGGGTGCAGACGAGCGCGACGGCGCGCAATGGGGTGGTCGATGTGGTGTCCATGGTCATCGACTACCCGTCTGCCGGATCCCATCCCTCCAACTGGCCGGATTAAGCCGTACGGCGGCGACGACCCGGAGATCCTTGGGGTCGGGCTCGCCCCGACGATGAGCACCGGATGCGCAGCCACCTTCCCGTACGGGGCCGGCCGCACGGATGGCGCCGCCCTGAGCGGCGCAGGTCCTCGACCCGGATAGTGGGTCCGAGCTCGACGCCTGTGCGGCCGCCCAGCGGTGCCCCTGACCCTCGTGGGCCCGGTCTCCACCGCCGGGGCTACCACCAGTCGCCTGACTTCCGACGGCGGTGCACATCGTGGATCACGGACTGATCGAAAACGTTCGCGATGTACTCACCACGGCCGGATGCGGCGCCGATAGCGGGCTGCCCTCCGGCGCGTCGCCCCGGCCGGGCAGGGCCTCTTTTTGGCGGCCGAGGCGGGAGTCCTCGCTTGCCTGCTTTCGTGGTGGGTAAGCGGTGCAATGAGCACCCGAGAAGGGACCGACATGAGCGCGAAGGAGAAGGCCAAGGCCAAGGCCGAGCAGGCCACCGGAAAGGCCATGCGGAAATCCGGCCATTCACGGGGCAAGGAGACCACGGCGACCAAGGGCGTCGCTCTGGGTATCCGGGGCAAGGCGCGGGAGGCAAAGGAGAGGGGCAAGGACCTCTTCAAGCACTGACCAGGCATACGCCTGGACGTCAGGGGTAGTCGCGGCGTAGGACACCCGTCAGATGGCGGATGGTACGTGTGACCTGCGGGAAGGTGACTGACATGGCCGGAGGCAAGAAGGCCAAGAACATGGCGAAAGGCGCCAAGGGCAAGGCCAAGGAGACCACGGGTAAGGCCGTCGGAAACGAGAGTCTGGAGATGAAGGGGCGTGCCGAGCAGGCGGCGGCCGACGCCAAGCAGGCAGGGGAGAAGGCCAAGGACACGCTGAGGCACTGAGCGCTGACCGGGCCTTGCCTGCCCGAGAAACCCGAGAAAGGAGCGGCCGGATGGGCCGCTCCTTTCGCTGAAAGTCGAGGCTCATCGTCCGCGGCGGCGAGAACCAGCGGCCTCGTACGCGTCGTCCTCGTCCTCTTCCTCTTCCTCTTCCTCTTCCTCGCCCTCGTCCTCTTCCTCGCCCTGCTCCTCGTCGTCGCCCTCGCCCGCATCCTCGGCGCTCTCGGCGTAGCCCTCCTCGTACGCCTCGTCGTCCTCCTCAGCGGGTTCGTCGTACGCCTCCTCGTCCTCGTCCTCGTAGCCCTCCTCGGGCTCTTCCTCCTCGTCGTATTCGTCCGCCTCCTGTTCCTCTTCCTCAACCGCGTCCTCGTGCGAGCGGACCACTTCGCCGTCGCGGATCTCGCCCCGCCAGCCTTCCGGCTCGTCGTCGGTGAGGGTGACGAAGCGGCGGAAGTGCTTCAGGTCGAGCCTGAGACGGCGGCCCTGCGCACGCCAGATGTTGCCCGTCTTCTCGAACAGGCCGGACGGGTAGTACTCGACGGTGACCAGGATGCGAGTGAGGGACGGGCCAAGGTCGTGGAAGCTGACGCAGCCGCGGGTCGACCCCTTGGCACCCTCTGAGGTCCAGACGATGTGGTCGTCCGGCACCTGCTCCTGGACCGTGGCCTTCCAACTGCGTGTCGAGAATGCCACCTTGACCTTCCAGTCGCTGGTGGTCTCGTCCGCCTGCGAGACGTTGCGGACGCCTTTCGCGAACCCGCTGAAGTCCTCGTACTGGGTCCAGTGGTCGTAGACCCTGCGCAGCGGAGCACCCACGTCGATGGTCTCGACGATGCTGGTGATCTTCTGAGTCCCACTCTTGCGCTTGCCTTTGCCCGAGCCGAACAGGTTGGACGCGGCGTCGGTGACCTTGTCCTTCAGACCGCCGAGCGACCCGCCCACGATGGCCTTGACCGGGGAATCCCCCTGGAGCATGCGCCCACCGATGTCCGTGAGCTTGCCGCCGTTCTCGGCCACGTCGTTGAGCTGGTCAGTGACGTCCCCGAGCTTGTCCGTGGCCTTCTCGGCGAGTTGGCCCGTCTGGGCGCTGAGGAAGTCGCCGAGTTCTCCGAGCAGCCGGTCGAGTCCGGATTGCGACTCGTTGCCTTGGGTGCGGTCTTCGCGTGCCATGGCCTACCTCCGCGTCGACGGCTTGCGCGTAGCCGTCTTCTTAGCCGTCGGCTTGCGTGCCGGGCTCTTTCGCGCCGCGGTCTTCTTGGCTGTCGTCGTCTTACGAGTTGTCGTCTTCCTCGCGGGTGCGGTCTTCTTCGCCGGTGAGCTCTTCTTCGCCGGTGCGGCCTTCTTCGCGGGTGAGGCCTTTTTCGCCGATGCGGTCTTCTTCGCCGGAGCGGCCTTCTTCGCGGGGGCGGTCTTCTTCGACGTCGCGGCCTTCTTCGCGGGTGCCCGGCTCGACGTCCGCTTCTCCGCCGCGCTCTCCTTCGCCGGGGATTTCCTCGCCACCGACTTCTTCTTGGTGGCCGTCTGCGAGGTCGACTTGCCGGCAGTCGTCTTCCTCGCCGGGGCGGCGGACTCCTTGGAACCGGCTGTCTTCTTGGGTGCGGCGGACTTCCTTGCCGACGTCGTCGCCGTCTTCTTCGCCGGCGCCCTTGCGCTGCGCCCCTGGGACGCCTTGCGCGGGCGGGACTCGGCGGTCCCCCTGGTTCGAGAACGGGATGACGGCCGTGAAGTCCGGCGCGAGCGTGGCTCGTCCGACTCAGGTTCTGTTTCCTCGGCCTCCTCCGTCTCGTCAGGCTCCGCTTCCTCCTCCGTCTCGTCAGGCTCCGCTTCCTCCTCCCGCGCCTCTTCGTCTTCGTAGTCCTCGTCGTCCCGTTCCCCCTCCTCCTCGCCGTCACCCCTTCCCTCGTCGTCCTTGTACCGTCCGTCCTCGTCGCCGGCTTCCTCTTCCTCTTCCTCGTCCTCCTCCTCGTCCTCGTACCGTCCGTCCTCTTCCTCGTCCTCCTCCTCTTCCTCCTCCTCTTCCTCGTCCTCGTCCTCGTACCGTCCGTCCTCGTCGTCGGCTTCCTCGTCCTCCTCCCGTCCGTCCTCGTCCTCTCTCTCACTGCCGAGCGCCAGCGTCCGCTCGTGGAGTGAGTCGGCGAAGTCGGCCAGCTTGCGGTTCGCCGCCGCTGTCAGTGCCTGGCGACCGGCGTCCATGGCCTCGCCCTTCAGCTGATCGCCGATCTCTGCCACCTGAGGTATGTCCTTGAGCTTGCTCAGCCCCTGGGACACGAGCTGCCCCGGTTCGAGGCCGAAGCGCCGGCCCGCGAGATAGGTCGCCACGGTGAACGCGAGGCGACCCTTCTTCGTCCGTCCCAGTACGTACCCGCCGGCCACGGCGGCCGCAAGGGCGATCTTGGTCGTGTCCTGCATGGCCTCTGTCCCTTCACCGGGTGCCAGCGGCCTCGTCGTCGCCGCGTACCGAATCGCTGGCGGTGCACGGACGCCACGCGTCGTGCATCCGCACCCTCGGCCGCAAAGGGACGCCCCTTCGGGCGGCGGGAACGAGTCCGCATCTCCCGGGCCTGGCGTATACCCGTATACCATGAAATTCTAGGCCTTTAATGGCCGCACATCTTCTGGAAGGGCCGACATGGCCTCAGCAGATCCGGCTCGCCCCCGACGGGCAGCCTCTCGTGCCGCCGATGACGACGGCCGGGAGCCGCGGACGCCCGCGCGGAAGGCGTCTGCGGCACGGCGTCGGAAAGCCGTGGACGCAGGAGAAGCGATGAGTTCGGCCATCGACCAACTGGCCAAGCTGCTCGGCCGAGTGCCCGAATCCGTCTCCTCGCTCAAACCCACCGACTCGGGTTGGGAAGCGCGGGTCGAAGTCGTGGAGCTGGAGCGCATTCCCGACACGACCAGCGTGTTGGGAAGCTACAGCGTCATGCTGGACGAGAGCGGCGCGTTGATCTCCTTCGAGCGAACTCGCCGCTACAACCGCGGAATGATCGATCGGCCGACCTGACGTGCCCGGCCGTGAAGGGAGGCGCCATGACCATGGTGCCGCAGAGCGGCAGTGCCATGAGCAGAGGTGGGGGGTCGACGGGCAGCCTCTACGACGTCCTGGAACTGATACTGGACCGCGGCCTGGTGATCGATGTCTTCGTCCGCGTCTCACTGGTCGGCATCGAGATCATCAAGATCGATGCCCGGATCGTGGTCGCCAGTGTGGACACCTACCTCCGCTTCGCGGAAGCGTGCAACAGACTCGACCTCGAAGCCGGTCGCAAGGCTCCGGCTCAGCTTCCCGAGGTTGTCGGGAACATGGTGGAAGACGGAGCCCACGGGAAGTCGAAGGGAGCGATCGGTGGGGCGGTCGACGCCGTGACCCAGTCCCTCACCGGGAAATCCCGTGGCGACGACGAGGAGCCGGAAGAGGAGGAAGCGGAGGAGACGGAGAAGGCGGAGGAGGAGCCCGCTCCCCGGCGCCGCCGGCCCGCAGCCCGACGATCGGCGCGGCGGGAGAAGGAGTGACTCATGGCCCTCTACGTCTACGCGATCGTCGCGACGAGCCATCCGCTCGCGATCGAGGACATGTCCGGCGTCGGCTCGGATGCGGCCCCCGTGCGCGCCCTCGAGTCAGGGCCCATCCGTGCGGTGGTCAGTGACATCTCCGAGGAGATCCGGCCCAAGCGACGTGACCTGCTGATCCACCAGGAAGTACAGGAACGTCTCATGGAGGGTGGCCCCGTTCTGCCCCTGCAGTTCGGCTACACCGCACCGGACGAGTCGACGGTCCGGCACGTGCTCCACAACAACGCCGACAGATATCTGGCCGACCTGGAGCGCCTCGACGGCTGCGCCGAGTACCACGTACGAGCGGCCCTGGCCGAGGACGAGTTCCTGCGCCGGATTCTGCGGGAGACGCCGGAAGCGCATGAGCTCAACGAGCGCATCCGCGCCGGGGATCCGGACCCCCAGCTCCCGATGGCTCTCGGCCAGATCGTCGCCACGCAGGTACGGGAACGGCAGGACGTCCTGGCGGCGGAACTGATCGATGCGCTGCTGCCGTTCGCCCGCGAACACAGCGTCCGGCAGGCGTCGGGCGAGGACTTCCTCAACTGCTCGCTGCTGGTCGCCGAGGACCGGAAGAAGGAGTTCCTCACGGCGCAGGCGGAGCTCGCCCGGCAGCTCGACGATCAGGCCGAGGTCGTGTTCCGGCTGAGCGGCCCCCTGCCACCGTACAGCTTCGTGCGGTGACGGCTGACTGAAAGGAGGGCGACGGGCATGGGTCTGGTTTCGTACCTGCTGACACTCCCCCTCGCCCCGGTGCGCGGCGTCGTCTGGGTCGCGGAAAGGGTGGCGGAGCGTGCGGAGGAGGAGTACTACGACCCTGCTCCGGTCTGGCGGGAGCTCGCGGCCCTGGAAGAGCGGCTCGTACGAGGGGAGATCGACCAGGAGACATTCGACCGACGCGAGGACGAGCTGCTCGATCGGCTGACGGAGATCACCGCTCACCGGCGGCAACTGCCATGACCGGATTCCGAGGACGCCGCCGTGTCTGACCCCCTGCCCGACCGCTTCGGACCCGCCCCGTCTCGGGCCGCGCCGATGCCCTACGGGCCGAGTTCCTCCGCGAACCTCGCGGACATCCTCGAACGCGTCCTCGACAAGGGAATCGTCATCGCCGGGGACATACGCATCAACCTGCTCGACATCGAGCTGTTGACGATCAAACTGCGGATCCTGGTCGCTTCCGTCGACAAGGCGAAGGAGATGGGCATCGACTGGTGGGAGCACGACCCCTCCCTGTCGTCTGGGCACAGTGCCGCCGCTCTGGAGGAGGAGAACCGACGCCTCCGCGCCGAGCTGGAGGAGAACCGTCGCCTCCGCGCGGAACTGGAGGAGACGCGGCGTGCGGCGCCGGCAGCCGGGGAACCGCCTGAGGAGCCCGGAAGCGGTGCGGCACCGGGAGCACCTCGAAGGCGCACGAAATGAACGGTCGAGAGGACCTCGTCTACGTCTACGCCGCGGCTCCGGACACGCGCCGGCTGCGCGAAGGCCTCTTGGACGTCCGTGGTGTGTCGGAGGCGCCCGTGCTCCTCCTGGGCGAGAGCGCATCGGGCACACGCACCGAGGACGTTCCGCCCGCGGTGGCGTTCGTCATCAGCCGCGTCGCGGCACACGACTTCGACGAACGGACGCTGAAGGACCGCTTCGAGGACCTGGAGTGGCTGGAAGGCATCGCCCGAGCCCATCACGAGGTCGTCCAGGCGATCGCCCGCCACGACACCGTTCTCCCACTCCGCCTGGCGACCGTCTACCAGAACGACGAGCGCGCCCGCCGAGCCCTCCTCGCGCAACGCGATGCCTTCGCCGCACGGATCGCCCTGCTCCGGGGCCAGAGCGAGTTCGGCGTCAAGCTGTACGTCCCCCCTGCCGGCCCCTCGGAGGAGGCCGGCGGCGAGGACCGGCCCGGCGACGCCTCCGCTCTCAGTCCCGGCAGGGCGTACCTGCGGCAGCGTCGGGCCCAGCACAGTGCCCAGGAGAGCCGGTACCAGCGTGCCCAACAGGTCGCCGAGCGCGTCGAGACCCTCGCCTCCGAGTTCAGTACGCACCGTGTGCGCCACCCCGCGCAGCGTGGCGCCCTGGCGGGCCCTGAGGAGAACGTCCTCAACGACGCCTACCTCGTCCCGGACGACCGGGCCGAGGCGTTCCGGGCGGCGCTGAGCGCGGTGACGCGGGATGTCGACGACGTAGACGAAGGTGACGTTTCGGAAGGCGTACGCGTCGAAGTCACCGGCCCATGGGCCCCGTACTCCTTCGCCATGCCGACACCGCAACCCGCCCCGCCTCCGGCGAATGAGCCGAACGAGTCAACCGCGTCGGACGCGTCGAACGAGTCGAACGAGTCGAACGAGTCGAACGAGTCGGACAGGCGGACCGGGGGAGCGCCATGACCGTCGCCCGGTCGTCCGAACCGCTGCCCGGACGCCAGGTCGCGCTGGTCGACCTGCTCGACAGGCTGCTCAGCGGGGGCGTGGTTCTCTCCGGCGACATCATGCTCTCGATCGCTGACATCGACCTCGTCCGCATCTCGCTCCGTGCCCTGATCGTGTCCGTCGACTCCGAGACAGAGCCGTGGCGGCCTGTCGACCGGGGACGGACGTGAACGCGGTGAGCCCGGGCAGCGGGGAGCGGCGCAGCTCCCCGGAGTTCTCCAGGGCCCTGGGCGAGGCCGGCGCCTCACTGGGCGACGCCTTCCGCCTACTCCAAGCGCCGCCCACCCCTGCCGACGAACCCCGACATCCCGCACGCAGGATCCGGACCGACCGTGAGTCGGTGGAGGAAGACCTCCTGAAACTCGTCCTGACTCTCGTGGAACTCCTTCGCCAGCTCATCGAGCGCCAGGCTCTGCGGCGTGTCGACGCAGGCGACCTCACCGACGAACAGGAAGAGGAGCTGGGCGCCACCCTGATGGCCCTGCACGACGCCCTGGCCGACCTCTGCGCCGAGCATGGATTCACGCTCGCGGACCTCAACCTCGACCTCGGCCCGCTGGGGCCGTTGCTGCCACCAGTGGACTGACGACGGCGCGGCACGGTCGTGCAGTCGTGCGCCGACCGGGCCTGCCGGGCCGCCGTCGAGCACGGCCGGCACGATCGGGCCAAAGTCCACGCGATGTCGCAGATCACGGATCGTCTCTGTGCGGTCGGGGTGAGCGAGTTGCGCACCTCGCCGTTGGCGGTGAGGGGCCCCGTAGGTTCGTCGACGGGCGCACCGGTGGCGAAGATGCGCACCGTGACCCGGGGCGAGGTCTGACGCTCCGTAGGGTCGGGCGCGCGTTTCCTTCCCGAGGGTGAGGCCCTCTTCGTATGACGATTTCAGCGACCGGACATTCGCAGGTGTGTGAACAGGAGACCGGGGCACATGATTTTCCGGAGGTACAAAATCATGGTTCCCCTGCTTCTCGTTCTTCTGCTGATCCTGATTCTTTTCGGTGCGGGTTTCGCGCTGAAGGTTCTCTGGTGGATCGCGATCGTCCTGCTCGTCGTCTGGCTGCTCGGATTCGTCGCCCGCCCCAAGGGCGGTAGCGGTCGGTGGTATCGGTGGTAGCGGGCCCGTTCGGCCGATCCGCGCCGGGATCCCATCCGGATGAGGTGAATGGGCGACCGGAAGCGGGGTAGGCGGAATTTCGGCGGGACGTGAAGTCCGCCGCGCACGACGTACGGAAAGTAAAGGCGGCGGGAATTTCCTCGCCGTACTCCCTTTACCGGAGGAGTTGTTTTCGCGTGACTGAGCATGTGTGGAGCTACAAGTCGACCTCGGGTCACCTGGCCGGTGCCGATCTCACCGGCTACAAGGTGGAGGCCACCGACGGGAGCATCGGCAAGGTCGACAAGCACTCCGACGAGGCCGGTGACGCCTACCTGGTCGTGGACACCGGCGTGTGGATCTTCGGGAAGGAGGTCCTCCTGCCGGCGAGCACGGTGACCCGGGTCGTTCCGGAGGACGGGAAGATCTTCGTCGACCTGACCAAGGAACAGATCAAGGACGCCCCCGAGTTCCACCGTGAGAAGCACCTCGGCGACTCGGGGTACCGCGAGGAGCTGGGCACGTACTACGGCTTCCCGCCGTTCGGCGGCCGCCTGCTCTGATCACCGGGCATGACAGGGGTGTGGGGGGGGGGCGACGGGGCGGGTGGGGGCCCCCCCCCCCCCCCCGCGGGGATATACAAACCCCACAAGACGGGGGGGTGGACAACAGCCGCGGCGCGGAATA